>JARGFZ010000001.1 GCA_029210965.1 bacterium
GGCCCGTGGATTCCGCCGGTTCAGCTTCCGCGGGTTGGATCATTGTCAGGCCGAGTGGGATCTGGTGTGCCTGACCCACAATCTGTTGAAGCTCTTCAGGCATGGGGATTGGAAACCGCGATTAGCCTAAAGAAGCCCATCGGGTCGTTCACCGTGACGGTTCCCGGGATAATAACCCGGGTTGCAAATTACGAAACAGGAAAAGCGCGTCTTCCGACAAACCAGCTAGCAGCGTGCGCAGGTTTCCCGACACGCTGCTAGTAAAAAGAAAAAAGGGGCAGCCTCAAGGCTGCCCCGTAATATCCAGGCACGGTCAATTAGTCAATTTCATTGATCCTTTCGCTCCTGCAGAAAGGAAACGGAAACGGCTCTATCCAGTGAAGCGCTCACCCCATCTGTATCGCCGTTGAAGAAGTTAGGCTGACGGTAAGTGATCGTTCCCGAATAATCGATCAACAGGCTTGTGGGTAGTGCGGTAACATTATATAGCTCCGTGACTTCAAGGTCCCTGTCGATGAGAATCTTCGCATCAATATGCCACTCTTCAAGAGACCTTGCGATCCTTGTGAGGGACCTGATGCTTGGAGTTCCTGTTTCCGAGTCCACTATGGCGATAACAACCTCCGGGTAGTGGTCGCTTACCCTCTTGAGGAAGGTCAGTTCCTGTCGTTCCGATGAACACCAGTCGGACCAGAAGCTCAGGAGAACATTTTTGCCTTCGATCCCCGAAAGGTTAAAAAAGCGCCCTGATGTTGAAAGGGAAGAAAAATCAGGTGCCGTATCGCCAACCGAGGTTCCACCAGCGAAACAGGGTGCCGCGATCATAAAACATCCAAGGACAAAGCCTGTCAGTTTCAATGTTTTCCATAAATTGAGGGTTTTTGCGATAATCATCAGGGGCTTTCCTCCGGGCATCAATTTTCGTTAAGAGTCTTTGTCGATCAACTAAATATTTTGCGTCTCATTGACGGAATCTGTAACATTTGTAATTTACAATCTGCAACATCAATGCCACAAATAACATTCATGCAACCTTAAATTAATCATACATATCAGTATGTTGTGGGTTTATGAATATTCAGGACGTTTCTGAAGTGCTTAGTTATTTCAAGAATTTGCGTCATAAGACTATTTTTGAGCTATTTGATGCAAATTGGAGCATAACAATTTGTGCATTTTTGTTTTGCGATGACCTTGTCAAGAAGTTCGCATACCTTCTGATAGGTTAATTTCTTGTCCTCAGGGAAATCAGGGTCCGTCATCCCATACTTCAGGCCAAGGACAAGCATACCTACTGAAATAGCACCACATATGTGCCCTGATCTTCCCATCCCCGATCCGAGTCCACACGCGACCTTCATAGCTGTGTCCCTGTCCATTCCGAACTGCGGGGCGAACTCGGAAAGGACACTCTGCGCACAATTAAACTCGGTACTGCTATACATTTCAACAGGAATCATCCTGGTCTGGGATATGTGCTCCGAAACCTTTTCCCCGGGAAGGTGCCCGCCAATGCCGGGCTTGGCGCCCTGTCCAATTTTGATAGAGTCGCAAAAAGTCCAATCCGGGACTTTTCGTTCCACGGAAAGGGAAAAGCGTCGTTTTCCCTTTCCTTACAAATCAATGACTTACGGAGTGAGTCATTGATTTGGGCGCCCCGCGCGGGGCGCATTGATGACTTTTTGCGAAGTCATCAATTTTTATTTCCACAACAGACGCATCGTTAAAGTAATCCAGATCGATCCCGAACCGTCCAGAGGCACACTGCACGATGGTGGCTTTGCCGTACTTCCTGAGCTCCTTGGGCCAGCCCCCTCCCCCGTATTGAAAAGGGTCCCGTATTCGTGGGCCGCCCGAGCAAGGGATGAAAAAGAGTTATAGGAAATAGCTCCGTAGGACATGGCGCCGAACATGATAGGGGTGGTCAACTCTACGCCGGGATATTCTATTTTCTGAAGCTTGCCCTTCTCCATTTTCAGACGATCCGGCTTGCGGCCCAGAAAGGTCCTTAACTCCATGGGCTCACGGAGTGGATCAATGGAAGGGTTGGTCACCTGGGAAGCGTTGATCAGGATGTGGTCCCGGTAGTTTTTGTGGGGTTTGTCGCATCCCATGCCGGTAAGCAGGACACCACCCGTTTCAGCCTGTTTCTTCAGGTCCTGGATGTGTTCCCTGGCCCAGTTGGCGTTGGGTTTATAGGTATAGTCGTTGTTCCTGATGGTCAGGGCGTTGGTAGGGCAGAGTACGGCACAGCGCTGGCAGGCGACACAGTTTTTCTCTTTGTGCACCATGACGTCGTTGTCATCGTCGTGTGTGTACACATCGAAGGAACACTGCCGCTCGCATACCCGACACTGGATACACCTATCCTCGTCCCTGTCCACCGTGAATTCGGGAAGTAGTGATGTAAGCATTATTTTCCTGCCTCCAGAAGTTCGCTGCCGCCGATAGGCTTCCCGCCCTCTACAATATCGTGCCCGGGACTCCCTTTGAGGCGGGCGATGACCGGATACCCACCCACATAGATCCAGACACGGTCAAGGTCAGGTGATATCAGGCGAAGAGCCGATTCCTCCGAGGAGGTGTAAACGATATCGCCGCTTAGTCCGGCCACCATTGGCCTGAGCCGGATTCGGTCGGTATGGGCCACCATCTCCCCATGGTGAGCGACGATGATGGCAAAGGGCCCGTTGAGCAGGAGGGGCCCGTAGACTCTTCGGAGGGCCTCGAAATATTTTCTTTCCTCCTTGGGCATCCTGTCGATCTGTTCCCATACTGGTGGGGAAAAGATGTCCATCACCGTTTCAATGGGAAGTTCGTGTTTTCTTGCCAGAAGGTCCACGGCGTAAGCCACGACCTCTGTATCGGTGTGCATGGTGCAGATATAGTCGTACATCTCCAGGAAGCGTCGGTTTGCTTCATAGGAGGATATTTCCCCGTTATGAACAACGGTCCAGTCCAGGAGACTGAAGGGGTGCGCTCCGCCCCACCATCCCTTCGTGTTGGTAGGGAAGCGTCCATGGGCCGTCCAGATATACCCGTAATAGTCCTCAAGTCCGAAAAACGCTGCGATCTCTTCAGGGAAACCGACCCCTTTGAACACGCTCATGTCCTTGCCGGATGCAAAGACGTAGGCATCCTCTATGGAGATGTTGATCTTGAAAACTCACCTTGCAACAAGGTCATCGTCGCTGATGATCTCGTGAACCACCTCCCGTTTCGGTTGAACGAAGTAGCGAAAGAGACAGGCCCGGCCTCTTCAACCGTGATCCTGAAAGGCGGCGGGACTTCATCCTTGAAGATCTTGATGATATTTCTGGACCTGGAATGCTCCACCTGACAATGGACCTCGCAAAGATGGCACCCTATACAGACCTCTTCAATTGAATAAATTCTTTTCACTTCGTTCTCCGATTCGCCTGTTTAATGAGCAGTTCCTTGTCCAACACAGGATGGACCTTCCACCAGACCGATTATAACGCGCCCGGCTCTGTCTAAAAAATTGGGCCCTTGATCCCCCGTTGCCGCTCCAGGTAGCACTTTCTGTGCTGAATAATGCAGAATAAATGGCAAGTAACATGCCAATAGGGTTACTTGTGAAGACACCTAATATCTAAGAAAAATGATTTCAGAGGATCCTGCTGCAGGAAAAAGTGTGTAACATATAGACACCCATATTTCAAAATTTGACACATGAGTGCGGTTTAGGCTGTCGGGGTTCGAGGATGCTCGTAGGTACTTAAAACCTGAAAGCGAAGAGTCCGACGACGCCACGCCTCGGATCTCGGGCGCAGGCTCGGGCTCGGGATTTTACCGATCACCGATTACTGATCACCGATCACTGCCCGCCCTTTGGGCTTTGGAGTACCCTTCCCCTTACTGCTTTTCTCCTGGCTCCAAGGTACTGAAATAATAGGTACTGCCCTTTTGCCAGGTCACTCAGTCGCCCAGTCGGAAGTTTCCCCGCGTCCCCGTGTCCTCGTGTCTATTTCAACCTCACGGCTACTGGCTAATGAATTCCGGGTACTGATTCAAACCTACTGGCTTATTGACAGTCTCCTGTTTATGACAGAAGATGCCGATTTAAACCAAAAAGTTGATGGCTTTGTAAAAAGTCATCAAGGCGCCCCGAGGGGGGCGCCCAAATCAATGACTGCGGATGTAAGTCATTGATTTGTAAGGAAAGTGAAAATGACACTTTTTCCTTTCCGAGGAGCAAAAAGCCGATTACGGACTTTTTGCGACCCTATCAAAGTTAGGTATTTTCAGGTTTATCAAACCCAATAAACAACACGGACCCGGTGAACCCATTGATCGTCACTCTTCATCAGATCAACACAACCGTCGGAGACTTTGACGGTAATCTCGAAAAAATACTTCGTGGCGCACGTCAAGCGGAGGGAAAAGGCGCTTCCCTGGCTGTTTTCCCCGAGCTTTCCCTTACAGGTTATCCTCCTCTGGATCTTCTTGAAAATCGGACATTTATTCTTGAAGCCAGCCAGGCGCTTAGCCGCCTCATACTTGAGTCAAAAGGACTTGACCTCACAATCCTGGTGGGAAGCATTATGCCCAGGGATGAAAGCAACGTCGGCAAGTCTCTTAATAACGCGGCCATCCTCATCCGACGGGGGGACATCCTTGCGACTCATTTCAAGGTCCTCCTTCCTACTTACGATGTTTTTGACGAAAGTCGCTACTTCGAGCCCGGCGCAACCCTCACAGTGGCCCAGGTCGACGGTAGGCCCATCGCCATTTCGGTATGTGAGGATGTTTGGAACGACAAAACCTACTGGACCAGACCCCAGTACCATTTCGACCCAGTGGAAGATGTGCTCACGTCAAACCCCAATACTCCTCTGATCAACATCGCTGCCTCACCTTATAGTCACGGCAAGGGACCCATGAGATATGAGATGCTGGCCAACACAGCCAGGCGTTTCGGGGCTACGGTACTCTACGTCAACCAGGTTGGCGGCAACGACTCACTGGTGTTGGACGGGCGAAGCCTTGCATTGGACCCCGCAGGCAGCATCATCGCCCTCGCTGATGATTTTCGTGAACAACTTCTGGTGATCGATCTTGACGATATATCGCGCGCCGACTCAGCCTCCGACTCAAAACGCCCAGTCTCCAAATACAACCCTATCAAGGATACGATGGGAACAATGTTTAAGGCTCTTTCAACGGGACTTGCAGATTACGCTGGCAAATGCGGATTCAGGACTTGTGTGCTGGGACTTTCTGGTGGGATCGATTCGGCGGTTACAGCCGTTATCGCATGTGAAACCTTAGGTTCAGCAAATGTTCATGGTATCCTCATGCCGTCACCCTATACCTCTGTCCAGAGCGTAAACGACGCCGAGCTTCTGGCTGCCAATCTCGGTATGAAAACCACCACTATCCCCATTACGAGAATCTACGAACAGTACCTGAAAGACCTGACTGAAGGCCTTGATGGTCTTCCCGGCAACACAACCGAAGAGAACATTCAGGCGAGGATAAGGGGCAACATCCTTATGGCCCTTTCTAACAGATTCGGTCATCTCGTTCTTTCCACCGGCAATAAATCGGAGTTGGCCACAGGATACTGCACCCTTTACGGGGACATGTCCGGCGGGCTTGCGGTTATCAGTGATCTCTATAAAGGTGAAGTTTACGAGATGGCTCGCCACATCAACCGGACGGTTGAGGTCATCCCGGAGAGCATTATAACAAAGGCCCCCTCCGCTGAACTCAGGCATGATCAGAAAGATTCTGATACCCTTCCCTCCTACGATCTTCTTGACACAATACTGAAAGCTTATCTTGAGGAGAAAAAAACACTCCCTGAGATCGTCGAAATGGGATACTCCTCCGAGCTTGTTAAAAACATACTCAATATGGTAGAGAGCAATGAATACAAACGTCAACAGGCGGCACCAGGTATCAAGGTCAGCTGGAAGGCCTTTGGACTTGGTCGACGATGTCCTATCGCCAAGGCCGACCTGTTCTAGAACCCGTCTTATCCCGCACCGGAGCATCAAGATACCCGCGGTGATAACTAGCATCTGAAAGGATGGTTTATGCGTACAGCCAGGATTACCACAGCACTAATAGCAATGCTCCTGATACTGTTTACTTATTCCTGCAGCCAGGGACAGCAGTCCACAGAATCAGCTCCTCCTGAGGCTGCCGCCACCGGCGATGCAGCGGCCCTGGTGAACGGTCAACCGGTCCCCATGTCTGAACTTGAGACCGCCGTGCGCAACGTAGTCATGCAGAACGGCATGGATGGCGGCGCTCTGGATTCCTTCATGGTTCAGTTCGGGCCCAGGATCCTCGACCAGCTCATCGATGGGGAACTTCTCTTTCAGGCCGCAGAAAAGAGCGATTTTAAAGCAAGCAAGGAAGATATAGACAAAGCTTTCGGCGAGCTTTCCGGACGTTACGAGGCCGCAGAGGAGTTCCAGGCAGAAATGGAGTCCCGAGGGTTCACAGAGGCCTCTCTCAAAGCCAATATAGCCAAGCAGCTGACCATACAGAAATTTGTGGAGGGAACTATTGTCACGGAGGCAGTAGTCCCGGAGGAGACAGTACGTAAAGCATACGACCAGAATCCTCAGAATTTTTCCAGCCAGGAGGAGGTCAAGGCCAGCCATATCCTCATCAATTCAGCTGAAGCTGATCCACAGGAGAAAAAGGATGAGGCCCTTAAAAAGGCTAAAGAAATAACTGCCAAAGCCAAAGCGGCTGGTGCCGATTTTGCGGAACTTGCCCGCACATATTCGGAAGGTCCCAGTGCTTCTTCGGGAGGAGACCTGGGCTTCTTCGGCAAAGGCCGAATGGTTCCAGCCTTCGAGGCAGCGGCCTTCTCCATGAAGGTGAACGAAGTCAGCAACCCGGTCCTCACCCAGTTCGGATATCACATAATAAAGGTGACCGATCGAAAGGATGGTTCCACCACCCCCTTTGAGGAGGTAAAAGATAAGATCGCCCAGGACCTTAAGAACCGTATGATCAATGAACTCATCGGCCAGAAACTTTCCCAGTTGCGGGAAAAGGCAAATATCGAACTTCTTTTCACACCGGAACCCCCGGCGGCACCGGCGACCTCGCCCCATGGACAGCCGATGAAATAGACCTACCGAAACAAGACCATGGCTTCATTGACATTTATTGGCAAGGATGTATATTTAGAAGGCTAAGGGGGGGGCGGCTTCATGGGGCCGCCCCTTATTTTGTCCACAGCATGAGAGTGTCCACAGTAATGATGTACATCCATTCCGAAGAACCTATGCAAACTAAATCCAGATTATACCTGCGCTTCCTACCTGCCAGATACCTTGCAACAATCACAACTATCCTCCTGACTGTTCTCGTGACCGGTACCTGTTGGCCGGCTGATCCAGGGGAGCCGGTGGCCCACGTAAACGGAGTCACGATCTTTGAATTGGACCTTTCATGCGCTATTGAAGCCGCTTTGGTCAGGAACCTGATATCGCAGCGCGGGGATATTGAAAACCCTGGTTTCGACAAGGATCAAGTTGACAATGAAATAGCTCTGCAGCGACTGGTCGACATCGAACTGCTATACCAGGAAAGTCTCAAACACCGGTTTCACGGGCTTACGGAGGAGAGCGTTCAACGTTATCAGCAGGAGGTTAAACGTCTCGGCGGAGAAGACAAATTGATGTCCGTCCTCCAGTGTAACAATATGTCCCCCGAAGAGTTTCGCAAAACCATATTCAGACGACTATCCATAAAACGTCTTCTGGATAAAGAGGTTTACTCCAGGATCCATGTCACCGAGGACGCGATCAGGGAATATTACGAACTGAACAGGGACAAATTTCAAAAACCTGAATCGGTCAGAACCAGACAGATAGTTATCCGCGTTTCGTCTGGGGCAGGTATCGACGAATGGCGGGAGGCGGAGGGCCGTGCTTATGCCATATACAGGGATGCTTCAACAGGCACCGATTTTATTCGTCTTGTAAGAAGGCATTCTGAGGATCCTGCAAGTGCCAGCGTCGGTGGAGACATGGGACCTATCCAGAAAGGGGATATTCAGGGCGTCCTGGATACCAGGATTTTCACCTTGAAGGAGGGAACAGTGACCGAACCTGTTCGCTCACGCAATGGGTTTCATATAATCAAGATCGTATCCACTACCCCGTCCACCACGAAGTCAATTGAGGAGATGAAACCACATATCATCACGCGGATAAGACGGGAGCGAGCCCGTGAAATGATCTCACAACTGGTCAGTGATCTCCGACAACAAGCGGAAATAGAGATCATTAAGAGCAGTAGTCAGGAGCCGGGAGCCGGGAGTCAGTAGAAAAGCTAAATTTAAACCTTCCGAACTGGCTACCCTTCGACGCGCTTTGCTTGCTCAGGGCAGGCTGGGCGACTGAGCGACCTGGCGAAAAAACGGGTGTGCCTTAATTCCACCTTCCATATTCACTATTCCTTCTCCCAGCCTTTCTGAGTATTTGGAATTAATCATTTCATTTTTTTCCCGAATCACGAGTCCCGAATCACGAATCACGGCCCTTCCCACTTTACATAGCGGAAAAATTGTATACAATATTCAGGTTACTGTGCAGCCAGCTTTAAGTTACAAATTCCAAGTTCCATTTTAAAACCTTTTATATCAATTATTTATACAGCTTCACCATCAAATTAAGCGGTTCATTTTCACAATTACACATTTTTAATTTCCGGAGGACTTAATGAGTAAATTAACCGATTTTGCCCACGACTATTTCAAGAGCGCATCCGAACGGAATGCACTCGGAATCCCGCCTGCGGCACTGGATGACAGGCAGACCTCCGTACTTTGCGAGCTACTTCTGGAAAAAGACCTTGATCCGAAAGGGTTTGTCTTTGAAAACCAGGAGGATGCCGCAGACAAGCTGATCCACTTTCTTACCTACCTTCTTACCGAAAGGGTGCCGCCCGGAGTTACGGACGCATCCTTTGTAAAGGCCCAATTCCTGGGGGACATCGTCAAGGGCAAGGTCCAAAGTCCTTATATCACTGCCCTGGACGCAGTTCGGATCCTCGGACAGATGGGCGGTGGGGCCAATATCCTGCACCTCGTTGATGCCATCGAGCTTGATGGAGATATGCCCGCGACGGCCGCAGCAGTCCTTTCCAACCTCATCCTGGTTTCACCCCTCGTCCTGACCCAGGTCGCAAATCTTGCCGGGTCGGGCAACACCCATGCTGCCGACCTGCTGCGTAGCTGGGCAGAGGCCGACTGGTTCGGCAATGCCGAGGCCCTTCCCGAAAAGACAACCTGTGTGGTTGCAAGGACAACCGGGGAGATCAACACAGATTTTTTCTCTCCAGCCCAGGAGGCGGGGACGAGGGACGACATCCCCCTGCACGCCCTGTCAATGCTCTCCACAAGCCCTCACGACAGGGAGTTCCTGTCAAGGGTTGAAATGCTCAAGAAAGCGAATCCCGAGCTGCCCATACTCTTTGCGGGTGATGTCGTCGGGACGGGCAGCAGCAGGAAGTCGGCGTCCAACAGCCTGGTCTGGTGGATCGGAGTGGACATACCAAACACGCCCAACAAAAGACGCGGTGGCATCGTCATGGCCTCGAAGATCGCTCCCATCTTCTTTAACACCCTGCGCGGCTGCGGAGCTGTTCCTGTACGCTGCCAGGCAGGGGCACTGAAGGAGGGAACGGTGGTCGAGGTGGATTTCCAGTCAGGAAAGGTCCTTGAAAAGGGGTCGGGCAAGGTCCTGGTGGAGTTCGCTATCGAACCCGGGTCCATAAAGGACGAATACAGGGCCGGAGGCAGAAACCTTCTCATCATCGGCAGAAAGCTCACGCAACGGGCCATAGAGCACTGCACTAAACTAGGTATCGATTTCGGCCCTTCAGCAGTCCACTTGCCAGAAAAACCGGATATCCCTGAAGGTCAGCTTTTCTCTCTGGCCCAGAAGCTTGTGGGTAAAGCCAGTGGTGTCAAGGGAGCCCTTCCCGGCTCCTACGTGGAACCCCAGGCTAACCTGGTCTTTTCCCAGGACACAACAGGTAAAATGACCAGGCAGGAGCTCGAAGAACTTGCCTGTACGCACTTTGCCACAGTCTTCATCCAGTCCTTCTGTCACACGGCAGCCGGACCGCGCAGCAAAGACGCTCTCATGCAGCACACCCTGACTGACTTTACCAGCAGGCTTGGCGGTATTGCCCTCAAACCGGGAGATGGGATCATACACACCAACGGTAACCGTTTCTGTCTCCCCTACTTCGTGGGCACAGGCGGGGACAGCCACACCCGTTTTCCCATAGGGATCAGTTTCCCGGCAGGTTCAGACCTTGTGGCTTTTGCGGCCAGCCAGGGGTACCTGCCTCTTGACATGCCTGAGTCAGTGCTGGTGCGCTTCACAGGAAAGATCCAGCCAGGTATCACCACCAGAGATCTCGTCAACGCCATTCCCTACTCTGCCATGAGGCAAGGCAAACTGAACCTTGAAAAGGGGGACAACAAGGTTAATGTATTTGCTGACCGGATCCTGGAGATTGAAGGTCTCGAGGGCATCAGCGTTGAGAGTTCCTACAAGTTCACCGATACCTCAGCCGAAAGATCAGCCGCTGCCAGCGTCTTTTCCCACGATCCCGATAAGGTCATAGAGTACGTCCGGAACAACATGACCTTCCTGCGGGAAAACTTCATTAAGAGAAACCCGTCCAAACAGATACAGGTCATCATCAGCCTGATGGAAACCTGGCTGAAAAATCCTGGGATCCTCACGGGAGACAAAGGCGCTCCCTACGCTGATATTATCGAAGTGGATATGACCTCTATCACCGAACCGCTGCTGGCCGCCCCCAACGATCCCGATAAGATCGTAACCCTTTCCGAGGCTGCCGGTACAACTATCGACGAGGTGTTTGTTGGTTCCTGTATGACGGATGTCACCGATTTCAGGGCGGTTTCCAGGATCATCGGGAATGAGCAGCTGTCCCCGACCATGCGGTTTTGGGCCGTGCCCCCCGACAGGGAGAGCAACATTGCCCTGGCCAATGAAGGGGTCCACCAGACAATGATGTCGGCCGGAGCGAACGTACACGTCCCGGGCTGCAGCCTGTGCATGGGAAACCAGGGGCAGGTGGCCTCGGACGCCACCGTGATTTCCACCAGCACGAGGAACTTTGACAACCGTATGGGCACCGGCGCCCAGGTGTACCTGGGATCTTCCCACGTTGCCGCCCTGTGTTCCCTCCTCGGGCGCATCCCCACTGTGGACGAATATATGAAGATCTACATGGAGAAGATCAAACCGGTGGAGGAGGAGATCAAGGTACCGATGAAGTTTTAAAAGCGGTGAATCGTGAACCGTGAACCGTGAACGGTTACAATCATTAAACGTGAAAAAGGCTCCCCGATCGGGAGCCTTTTTATATCGAAGAACAACCACTCTCATCATTCCGGGCTGAGCGAAAGCGAAGACCCGGAATCCAGTTTCTTTAAAAGCGTTGTTTTTACCACTGAGCTCACTGAGAACATAGAGAAAGGCTAATTCTTGGGATGAATCGCGGTTCCTTCAAAAGCGTTTAAAGCTAATTTACCACAGTGCAGCCATTCCCAGGCTGCTCCACAGGGTTACACTGGGGAAACTTCGGTATCCTCAGAGAAAACCTCCCCGAAGGGCAGGTACTCACCTCGCCAGACAACTGTGCCTGAAACATCCGTCAGGAACAAGGGCGTGCCGAGGTGGTCGGAGTGATACCCTTCGGCAGGCTCAGGGCCTTCGGGAAATGCAGCCTGGTTTTCAAAGAACGAAGGGCGCTATATGCGCCCTTGTAAATCTGAGAAACTGAGGTTCGGTTCTATAATTTACCTTAACCAATAAACCTGAAGGTTTTGATGAATTGGCCCCACCAGATATTTCCTGTTACAGATAGGTAAATATAAATGGACAAGACAAATAATACTATTATGTTAAGAAACAATGGCTCATCCAAATTTTTCCGCCATAATCTTAGAAATAAGACAAAGATGAAAATAAAACTGAACAAAGGAAATAGCACAAAATGGAGACCTGTCCAGATAATACCTCCTAAATCCCCAGGTATGTTTAATGCGAGGATTTCTCCAACCAAAATTGAAAAAATTAGAAAGATCCCGGCTTGTACATTGATCTTAGAAGTATTTTTTTCACTTTGAGACATTTTCCTCCCTTTCTAATAGGGGTTTTCACCTGTCACTTTCCCAGCAAAGCATTCTAGATAACACTTGGTATGGCAGTTGGTGTGTATTGGATCGAGGAAATCATCTACTTGCTCAACATCCTCGCATTTAGAAAACCTTGGATGCTTCTGACCTGCCCCCACGCACCAAGGGTGTCAGGCAGGCAGTGAATTGTGGCATACCCATACTCCCAGCAAGTTAATCATACCAGCTATTCATACCATGGCAAAGGGCCTGCTAAAGGAGCTTTTCAACGGGGACGAGGAAGGGAATCTAAAACCAGAACGCAGAACGCAGCACGCAGAACGCAGGAGAAGATCAAAAGTTGGCTAACCGCAGGGGACGCAGCGCGGCCAACTAAAGGCCGCATCGCAGGTAAAACCTTTAAGCTGAGTTTAGGCGCTGTAATTATAAAAGCGATGTTTTTTTACCACTGAGTCAACTGAGGTCACAGAGAGGGGCTTTAATCTTGGAAAAATCTCAATCCCAGGCCGGTTTTGGCTGAACTTTTCGCTGGTTGTAAATATGGCGATCTTGATACGAGAAACAAGATCATCCAGGACGCCTTTAAGCTTTACGCATACACTCAGTCCGATGTAGCGGCGTTCCTTAATCTCAGCAGGTCAGCCATAAGCAAGATCATCTGCAAAACCAAGTGACAATGTCATAAATTGCTAAATTCCCGCCCTGACCCCCAGAATTCCCCGACAAGGAACGAAAGCTGTCGCATTGTAAATTAATCTAATTTTTCCTTCTGTTATTTACTATCCCCTTTGAGCCTTTAGAAAACCTTGGATGCTTCTGACCTGCCCCCACGCACCAAGGGTGTCAGGCAGGCAGTGAATTGTGGCATACCCATACTCCCAGCAAGTTAATCATACCAGCTATTCATACTATGATAGAGTCGACTGGATTCCGGACAATTACGCCGAGGGGCGTAATTTCCGGAATGACGCAAGTAGAGGTTTCTCCAGATTTCATATTTCCTCAGCGGCTCTCTGCGATTCGGCCGCACAATGGCCGACCTGCGGCCCTCCGCGTTAAAGCTCTGATCGCTTTTTTTGAAACCGGGATCGCTTCCGTCTTCGCTTTGGGGCGTCGCCGATGGCTATGCCCTCACAAGCCAGCTTCACCGTGACTAGTCACATGGGTAAATTCCAATCACCCCCACCTCGGTCCTCCCCCCTCAAGCCGTCTTCGCATCAAGCTACGCCGTGCCAAGCAGGGGGAGGAAGAGTAAGGAACGGGACCTTTTTTATGCCGGAATGACGGCACATCGCACTTGGATGGAATGCGCTTATCGGCGCGCTAGAATGGGTGAGATGCAAGGCCGGAGTCCTGAGGAATACCGTGAGTCCCGCCCTCGGCGGGATGAGGATTTCCGAATAAGCCCTTATCGCACTGGATGGAACGTGCTTACCGGCCGTCAAGAGTGCATTAGATGCAAGGCCAGAATCCTGAGGAAACCGGAGGCGTATATGCCGACATACGTCGAGGCTTTCCGAAGGGTGATAACGCAGCAGATGATGTGCTATTGAGGGCCGAACCCGAACTTTAGAATCACGACATCGTACGTTCGGATTGTCGAGGAGGGAGTTACGAAGTAGATGGCGTGTTATTGACGGCCGAACCAAAGAATTAAAATGCGTGCCCTATAGAAAAGTGAATTAGTGAGATGTCTTCGGTATCTGTGGCCGGATTAAGCTTATACCCATAATCCAGGCTCAAAGGCCCGATAGGCGATGTCCACCTGATTCCCGCGCCAGCCGAACTCCGCAGTTTGAGCTCCTCATTCTCGGGATCAACTGCGTTCGCAAGCCAGACACTTCCGGAATCAAGAAAAATGACTCCGCGAATACTCCTGAAAAGCGGATACCTCATCTCAATATTTGCGTTCAACAAGTAATTACCACCTACAGGATCACCGTTGGCATCCACAGGACCAAGGCTGTCCAGCAGGTAGCCTCGCACTGAGTTCTGTCCTCCAAGGAAAAACCTCTTACTGATGATAACCTCTTCGCTTTCTCCGTAAGCCGTTACCGCACCCAACCTGAGCAGCCCCGCGAATACAATTGAATCTTTCACATTGATATACCGGCGAACCGCTAATTCAGTTTTAATATACTCGGCCTTGGACCCCAGGATCGTTGAAGCGTATTCCAATGTAATATCGGCAAGCACCCCCGACCAGGGATCCAGGAAATCATCGCGGGCGTCGTGGAGGACCTCACCGATTACTGAAGCAACGTCTGTTTTCCCCCCATCATCAGGGGAAAGCTGGGCATTTTGGGAAACATTAAAAAGACGTAAACCTTCAAAAACATACCCGACCCGTGATTCCGTTCGTTCAGAAAGAGCTCTCACGAACTGTACACCCACAGAAAGGGAGTCCCGGGAATAGCTCTCTCTCTTTTCAACCAGATCGCTCAGGGAAAGGGCCATGTCGATGGGGAGAGACTGGAACCACGGATGGGAATAGAGCAGTGTGGTACTTCTCTCTATATCGCTGGCCTTCCCCCTCAGGGAAAGGGATCGTGCCATTCCCATAAAGTTCCGGTTGGTCACTGAAACTTCGCCCCTCAATTTGTCTTCGCTTCCATAACCTGCCCTGACCCCCACAACATATTTAGCTCGTTCCTTGACCCTTACCATTAGATCCTTGTTTACACCGGGGATCTGCGGGTCGGCCAGCTCTACATCCACAGAACTCATCACCTTCAGGCCATAGATCCGTTCCTGAGCTTTCAGTATTTTGTCCTGGGTCAGAATTTCGCCCCGATCCAGATCCAGAGCCACACGGATGATCTTCTCTTCCACAGATTCATTTCCGGAGATGATCACGGTGCCCAGGCGCACCAACGGTCCTTCACTCACCGTTAAAACCAGATCAACGGTGTCGTCAGGGTGAATTTCAGGCTCTGCAACTGTAACGGAGGCGTAAAGATATCCCATGCCGCCCAGTTCCTGGAGAAGAGCATCTCTCCCTTTGTTGATAAACTCCGGTACATAGGGATCTCCTGCCTTAATACCAAGGAGTTCCCCTGTCCGTTTTTCCGGAATTGGGCTTCCTGCCACACTCAGGCTTCTTATTATGTTACGGGATCCTTCCTTCACCGTTAGGTGGATCACGACCTCCTGGTGCCCTTCCTGGTCCACAAAATTAAGGGGTTCCCTGGTGAACGCAGCTGAAAGAAAACCTTCTCGCCGATACTCTATCCCGAGATTTTCGATACCTTTTTCCATTCGGGTTTTGATGAAAGGCTCTCCCGGAACAAGACCCAATGCACTGTTTACCCTCTCCATCGGGAGGAACCAGGCACCCTCGACCCGCAGTTCTCCAATAATGGTTTTAGGACCCCTGTCTATCCTGAAAGTAATGGACCGGGTTCCGGGTTCTTCCACCAGATCTTCCAGATCTGCGGCAATGAACGGATACCCCTCATTCAGGTATCGATCCACAACGATTTTATTCATGGAAAGTTTGGCTTTTTCCGGAGTCGCTGACTTACGAAAAACAGATCTCATTTGTTTAGAAAGCTTCCCGGCCTCCTTTGTATCATCCATCAGGACCTGTAACCTGAATTCAGGGCCCTTTTCGATATTGAATATGATGACCACCCCATCGGGAAAATCCACAGCCGGCTCAACGCTATAGGTGAGAGATGGAGTCAGATACATTCTTTTGCGCAGGTGATCCCGAACCCTTTTAATATCGGATTCCAGGTCAATCCCGTCCAGCCCGGTACCTGGCATGGAACTTATAATGGAGAGCAGCTTTGTACGGGAAATACCGGCACTACCCGACAACCGCACATCGGAGATGAACCCTCTTTTTCCTTCCACTATTTGAAAAACCACCTTTGTCCGGTTGTCCTTCCCCAACTCAACACGATAGGTGATCTTTGTACCGTCAACCCCCCTGAACTTGTAATATTGGACCAGCCTTTCCACATTCTTAACCAGTTTGTCATCGGTGATCTCCTCGCTGTTCCTGAGATCCACCTTGCTGAGAAGTTCTCTGTCATCAAGTTGGAAGTTACCCTGGAACTGGATCTCCTCAAGCCAATTTTTAGCTCGAAGTGAATATTTTACAGTTACACCCCCGGGTGATTCCTTTAATAAAACCTCAACCATTTCATAAAGTCCGGTCTGATAAAAATTGACAACTCCTTCTCTGACAAGTTCCGGTCTCAATATGGAACCTTTTGAAAAGGGAATCAGTGCCTTCATTTCCCCTGAAGAGAGCTGAGCACCTTCAACTTCCAGCCCCAGAACAGTCCTGCCGGCAGATAGAACCAGAGAAGTCCCTTCGGGGAAGGCAATCCCTGGAAACAGTAAAAAGATGAAGATCGCATGCGCAACTATCAGCCGGAATCGCATCAGTCTATTTCAAACTGGAAATCCAGGTCCAAACCGTAATCCCTTTCACCAAGCTGCTCCCCTATAAGGGAAAAGGATTTCGTTATCCTGTATTTAACCAGTACCTCCTGTTCCTCGCTGGCAAGAATTGGAGTTGAATAGGTAAGGTAAATTTTTTCGCTCAATTTTTTGTCAACCTGGATCCGCGTAGTTCGCTCACCGCTCGATGAAACGGAGGAAGGGTTGATCGTGAACCGGTCAAAACCGGTTACTTTCTCAACCTCTGTCTCCAGCTTTCCCTTCAGCTCCCTTGTGATCAAAAGGGTTGCCTCCGCCGCGGAAAGCCCTCCCCTGGAGGCAAAGGCCTGCTCACCCACCGCACCCCATGTCAGGAGAGCTGCAATATCGGCCTCGCTTAGAACAGGGGATGAAACGAGGTCCAGCTCGAATTTTTCCGGGACACCGCTTGCCAGCAGTTCCACCGTATAGTCAGTAACCGTTCCCTCCCGGTCGAACCCGGTTACTTCAGTTCTGCCGGAAAAATTAAAATCAGGTTCGATGCGCCTGGGGTTAACAAACCCTACTGACCCGCCGGTGATCTCAAAAACATGACCCCTGTACTCCAGGGAACCTTCCGTCATTTCAAACCGGCCCGTCAGCACGGGAGCTGCAGCCGTACCTCTCAGGTGGAGGTTGCCGGCGGCCTCACCGCGAATAAGCTTGATATCAACCAGCAGGGGAGAAGCGGTAACCATTTCCACATCCAGGTTGAGCCATTTACCATTAGCGCCCTCACTTCCCTCAACTTGCGGCTCGTCTCTCGTAATAGTGCCTTCCCCAATGAGGGTGAGGAGGTTTTCGATATCAACTTCCCGGGTATAGGCACCCTGGTCCATATTGATCGTTCCCCTAAGGAATCCCCGCCCGTCGGAGAATTTGAGACCCAGATCAGCCCGATTTACCGTATTCAGGCCTTCAGGATACTGGATCGGGATGTCCTCTGCTTTCCATAAAAGTGACCCTTGAACAGGCTTGAAACCGGACATGAACAGTTCACCCGACATTAACAAACTGCCCCCCTCCGCATTTCCCAGGATCTCACCGATATGAAGCCGGTTTCCAACGATTTCAAGCTTTCCTTTCAAATCACTTACAGGGAGATCAAAGGGCAGATGAGCCACGCATTGGTTGCCAAGCAGTTCGATGGAACCGTTCAAAACAGGTTCTGTAAGGCTCCCAGCGACCTTGAGCTGTGTAATCGCCTGACCGGAGAAGGAATCTACCGTCGGCTCGAGGAAGGTGAGGCCTGCCAGGTCTATACTTCCATCCACACTACCCTCGATACCTGCGTCCGGGGCGATGCGGAGGATGCCTCTGATCACCGATTCACCAGAACGCAAAAGCAATTTCATGAACCGGATGCCGGTTTCAGGAAAGTAGTCAAAGGGTATCTGTTCCTGGGATATAAAGTGTATCCCGTTGATCGTAAAATCGGCGTCAGTAATGATCCCATCCACGTATGTCTTGTTGACGTTGGCGAGTATGCCGCTGGCATTCGCCCGGACCGAAATATCACCTGAAACTATATTACCCGGAATGCCGACGCCAATAAAATCGTTGATCCCCATCTGGTCTATGGTGGCTGGAGTGAAGATCGAACCTGAAAAGGGAAACTCCCCGCGCAGATCAACGCTGGCCACAGCGGATAACTCCCCATCAAACAGGTCTGCTTTGGCCTCCAGTTTAGGTCCATTGAAAAGAAATGTTCCCTTTCCGGAACGCCATGTTCTGCCATCATAAGTTATCTGATCCCATGCAAGATCGGTCCTGGCACGCAAACGGCTGCCGTCCAGGTTGCCTGACGCTTCCCCTGAAAAGGAGATCTCACCTCCCAGGGGCACCCTTATGATCTTGACGTACTCAACGCCCGCCACCAGTATCGGATCCAGAGTACGAACCTTCACCCGATACTCACCCCCCTCTATGGATCCGGATCCTTCCAGGCGCCTCCCATCTTTTAAAATGGACAACCTGTCGGTGGTGAAAACATCTTCCGTAAAGTTTCCAGCCAGGTAAATTTCCTCAAAGGGCTCTGCCAGTATCCGACCGGACAATAAGGTCAACGCCCCTCCGCCTTCCCAACCTGACCCGGTGAAGGAGGCGTGCAGATCCCCCCCCAGTTTCCCCCTTATCTCGAAATCAACTCCTGCAGCCGACAGCAGATCTTCGACCTGTCCATCGGTAACACTGACCTTCACCCAGGGCTTTTCACCAGCGAGGTTCCAGGGCAGGGATGCCTGTCCCACCAGGACACAGGAGCCGGCCTTCAGGGTGAGCATCGGGAGGGTGAGCCCGGACCTGTCTATATCCACGTGGCCCTGCAGCAAATCACCCATGAACCGGTTCCAGGAAGGTTTCAGATACTCCAGATCAAGGTTGGCCTCCACATTTTCCCAACCCCCCTTTACGATCCCGGAAAGGGCTAGCGAACCACTCAGTTCCTCCAGTCCCGGCACCGTATGCCAGTTCACAAGGTCCTCGTCCACGAGGGACAGTTTAAGAAGAGGGCCATCGCCGGACAGCGTACCTTCCAGATTCAGATCCATACCACCCGAACGGACATTCAGGAGCAGGTCCTGAAGTGAACCCTTCTGATATCGGCCTGAAAGATCAAAATCCATGGTGCGGAGAACACTTCCACTAACGGGAACCCCAAGAGCACCCTCCATGGTAATGGCGGATGCACCACCGGATAGCTGACCTTTGACTATCAGGTCGGCACTCACATAACCGTTGGTAAAATCTGTTTTGCCCCCAACCTCTTTCAGAACCTTGTGAAAGGGATACTGTTTTGTCCGGAGGCGCATGGCGAAGGGGAGGAACCTCTTGAAAGACAGGTCAACCTCTGACAGCAGCTCCTCACCCCTGTAATAGACCTTTCCTTCCCTGAGTGTACAACCTTTGGGATCCATAAAAATATCCGCATTTAACCTGTCCGTTGCCCGCCCTGTAACACGAACATCAACCCCGTCCAGCTGTCCCCTGAAGGAGGGAGAGGACAGGTCACCGCCGACATTGCCATTCAGTGTGATTCGCCCCGCACTATCCGGGATCAGCCATGGAAGTTTACCGATATCCATGCTGACAGACAGCTCGCCGTTTACCGAAGCCCCGCGTCTAAAAGGAAGGGTACCGGATAGCTCAAGATTGATCGGACCGGTGTCGATCCTGAATTTCGACACATGTAACTCTTCAGGGGTCACTGAAAAGACACCGGAGAGGGAATTTATGGTTACCGTACGGTCCTGGGGAAAGACCCGCCAGGCAATGTCTCCCTCCTTTGCCCTGAGGTTGATGGTTCTCCTGTCAGGGGGATCAAAACGGTTATGCACAAGAAAAATGAGAACCTTACCCAGCTTCAGTTGAACACCAGCCTGGATATCTTCGTATGACAGGTCCACATCCGTAAAAGCGATATTTTCTATCTCAAACCCCAACCTCGGTGATCTTGACCGGGTCCGGGGCTGTGCCTGCCAGAAAGGGAAAAGAGGATCCACTGCCACTGTACCGTCTGCATGACGGACGATATCCAGGGACATGTCCTCGAGCTTGAGATCTTTGATAACGACCTTTCCACGGAAAAAAGCATAGGGGTCAATGACCACAACAAGTCGTGACATCGATATGGATTTGCCCGAACCTTTGAGATCTCTCAAGGTCACATCTGTGAGGGTAATGCGGGTCAGGAGGAAATTGCGATCGAGCTTTCCAAGTTCAACATTGACACCGAGGTGCTTTGCGGCCTGCTCAACGATACTTTCCCTTAGCCATTGGTCTAAAGCCGGACTTGACGTGACCTTCATCCCGACAGTGATCCCTGTGAGGATGAGAACTATGAAAAATGCCAGGATGCGTCTTTTCAAGGTTGTCTCTGATCCCGGGAGCCCGATAGAACTCCCCTTCTGGCTCCTGGTGCCGGACCCCGGTCAGCTATTGTCACGCCTGGGTAGGGGAAGATCAAGTAGTTCCATCACTATCTTGATATCCTCCCAGACATCCCGTTTGGCTTGGGGATTTCTCAGGAGATAGGAAGGGTGGTAAGTAGGCATCAGGGGCACACCGTTATAGGCATGAAACTGTCCGCGCAAGCGCGAGATCTTCACCTCTCTCTTAAGCAGTGTCCGGGATGCGAAGCTTCCCAGGGCACATATGGCACGGGGGTTAATGATTCGGAGCTGTTCTTTAAGAAAGGGCTCACACATTTCGATCTCGGCAGGGAGGGGGTCCCTGTTGTCCGGTGGCCGGCATTTGATGACGTTGCAGATGTATACATCACCACGGCTAAGTCCCATTGCAGAAATGATCTTCGTGAGCAGCTGCCCCGCTTTGCCCACAAACGGCTCCCCCTGCTCATCCTCGTCCCGCTCCGGGGCTTCCCCTACAAAGACCAGATCGGCATCGGGGTTTCCCACACCGAATACGATGTGATGTCTGTCCTGCGACAGGGGACATCTGCGGCAATCGCCGATCTCATCCCGGAGCCCCTGCAGAGTCGCAAACCCCGACCCTGCATCCGACCCTTGCTCAATGGAGGGCGGCATACCTCTGGGGAGATAATCGATGCCAATGCTTTCGAGGTACATTCTTTTCAAATATTCCATTTTTAAACCTTAAAGGCTATCTAAACGCAGAGGACGCGAAGGGACGCAGAGAAAACCCAAAAACAAAAAAACTTTAAACTCAGAAATAAGTTTAACTCCTGGAAGTCGAGGTGAATAAAGCATTCAAACGACTGGTTTTCCCCCGACTTTCAGGATCACCTCGGCGTTCTGCCGTCTTCACCTTCAGCTTCGCCGTGACCGCTGCGTTCAGAAAAAATCGCATTTAATAGTAACCGGGATCGCTTCGCATGGTATCGGCTCGCGATGACAACAGGGAAAAGCGAATAGATTCCGGGTCATCGCTTACGCTCTGCCAAAAATGACGGTGTTGGAAGTATTCCCATAATCAAATTTGCTCTGCCTGTCTCAATGTTTCAACGTCTCCGTGGTGAAAAAACATCGCCTTTATTTAAACCGTCCTTAACCCGGTTCACCGGTTTTCTCCGCGTTCTTCGCGTCCTCTGCGTTCAGAAAAAATCGCTCTTCTGGAAACTGCGCCTTAACCCTCATTGAAGCTTTCCTCAGCGTCCTTTGCGCACTCTGCGTTAAAACATATCGCCTTCATAGCAACCGCTCTTTCCCCAGTCTTAAGGTTTTCTCAGTGTCCTCAGTAACTCTGTGGTAAAAACATCGCCCTTTATAGTAACCGTTTCTTAACCATATTTAAGATTTTACTCTGCGTACTTCGCACACTCTGCGTTTCAAAGGTTTTATTTTGTCTTGTCCTTCCAGACGCGGAGTGTAGTATCCAGGATCCTATCGGCCATCTGGATCTTGGACATCCTCGGTATCTCCTCAGCAAGATCCCCCTGATCCAGGATCACTCCGCTGTTCTCATCCGACTCGAACCCCGTTTCCTCTCCGGAGACATCGTTGGCTACGATGAGGTCCAGGTTCTTTTCCTTTACCTTTTTTCTGGCGTTTTCCACCAGGTTCCTGGTCTCGGCTGCAAAACCGACGAATAGCCTGTCACCCTTCATGGGTCGGACAGCCTCAAGTATATCCGGATTCCGTGAAAGCTCGAGAGTGAGCTCCTGTTTTGTACCTTTCTTAATTTTGTCTTTCCGGGCACTTGCGGGAGCGAAATCTGCCACAGCGGCAGCCATTATCAGCCAATCCGTTTCCGGCAAAGCCTCTTCAATGCCAGCCAGCATCTCCCTGGCAGTAGTGACTTTTTTAATTTCGGCAGCAGCCGGAACAGGGATTTCTACAGGTCCGGAAACAATCAACACCTGAGCCCCTCGCCTGGCTGCGGCAGCAGCCAGAGCGTACCCCATCCGACCCGAAGACCTGTTACTGATGAAGCGTACGGGGTCCACCGCCTCCCTCGTCGGGCCAGCTGTAATGAGCACCCGAATGCCGGACAGATCCCTGGCCCGGAAACTTGCGACAACCGCCTCTACAATGCGCTCAGGTTCTGCAAGGCGACCCGGGCCCTCTTCTCCGCAGGCCAGTTTGCCCTCACCGGGCGAAACCACAATAGCGCCCCTTTTCAGCAGGGATTCAAGGTTCTCCTTTACCGCCGGATGGGCCCACATCCGTGAGTTCATGGCCGGTGCTACGATAACCGGGCATGTCACTGCCAGGGCAATGGTGGTAAGAAGATCGTCCGCTATACCACCGGCCGCCTTACCAAGATAGTTGGCAGTGGCAGGTGCCACAACGAACACATCCGCCCAACTGGCCCGATCAATATGGCCTATGGTCCTTTCTTCTGTAAGGGAGAACATGTCCAGCCCCACCGGATACCCGCTGAGGGTCTCCATCGTGAGGGGAGATATGAACCTGGTGGCGCTTTCAGTCATTACAACCGAGACCTGTGCTCCCTCACGCTGGAGGTCACGCAGCAGCTGGGCAGCCTTGTAGGCACCAATCCCTCCTGTTACCCCCAGAAGAACATTTTTTCCGGTCAAAAGTCCGGCCTTACCGTTCTTCATGTGCGTGCCTCCTCGTGTCTGCCCCATCCACAGCCTGTATTACCCCACCAGGAATTGGTTATAGGTCCTTTCCCGGCCGACGGTTGTAGCAGGACCATGTCCAGGATAAACAGGGGTGTCATCGTCCAGTACCAGGATTCGGGTCTTGATGGAATTGATGAGGGTTTCATAATCGCCGCCAGGCAGATCGGTGCGGCCAATAGAACCGGCAAACAGGGAATCGCCGGGGAAAATACCGATAGATGTCACAAAGGTAGCCCCCCCAGGTGTGTGACCGGGAGTCGAGATCATTTTTATTTTCTCATCACCAAGGTCAATGGTGGCACCATCATCCAGGAGCTTGTCAGGTTCCGGTGAAGCTTCCACTTCAAGGCCGTATATTCTTGCAGCGATATGTGCCCCCGTCATATAGGGAGAATCACCCTTTGGAGCCAGAAGAGGTGCACCGGTACCTTTTACTACAGCTGCGTTGGCGGCAATGTGATCAAAATGGGCATGGGTGTTCAGAATCGCTGTCACTTTCCAATGTTTTCGACTGACCGTGTTGAGGATCATATCCCCATCACCCCCTGGATCAATAATGACCGCCTCGCCGGAGACTTCATCTCCGACGATAAAGCAGTTGGACTGAAGGGGACCGACCATCAAGTGTTCAAGAACGAGCTTCGCCATGTTGTTGTTCTCCTGTGTAAATCCGTATGTGCGTGTTTGCGTAGAGCGTTCTTGCGTAAAATCCAGTGCACATACTCACGTACGCTCAACTCACAAACGCTTATTATCACTTCGACTCCAAAAGGATGGTGACGGGCCCATCATTACAAAGCGACACAGCCATATCAGCTCCGAAAACACCCGTCTTTACTTTTACTCCAAGTTTCCCCAACTCCCTGACAAAACGTTCGTAGAGGCGCTCTGCCCGGTCTGGAGGTGCCCCGCTGCCAAAACCAGGTCTGTTCCCTTTCTTCATATCAGCTACAAGGGTAAACTGGGATATAACCAGAACCTCACCGCCAGTCTCCCCGATGGAGAGGTTCATCTTTCCTTCTGAATCCTTGAAGATCCTGAGGGAGGCTGTTTTTGCGGCCACATATTCAGCGTCCTTTTCCTCATCCAGGTCAGCCACACCCAGCAGTACCAGCAAGCCAGGGCCGATGGAGTTTACTTCACGACCATCCACCTCAACCCTTGACCAACCAACCCTCTGGATAAGAGCCCTCAAAGATCAATACCTTCCAACCTTAAAAGATACCGTTTCAGGTCGATTCCGGAGGAAAAACCGCCTATGGCCCTTTCCCTTGATATTACCCTGTGGCACGGCACAACCAGGGGAAATCTGTTGCCAGCCATAGCCTGCCCAACGGCCCTCCCACCACCACTACATCCCATATCCCTGGCGATCTCTCCGTAGGTTGACATTTGTCCGTAGGGGATCCTGGCAACTATGTCATACACCCTGCGCTTAAAGTCCGTTACCCCCGTAAGATCCGGTTCAAGTTCCCAGGTAACTTCATTGCCTTCAAAATACCTTCTTATATCGTCCCCGAGTTTTAAGGTTGTTCGTTTCTCCTCATAGATATCTTCAAGGTCGAAATCGATAGCTGTCACACTTCCATCCGCGCTGGTGTGGACAACGACCTTACCCATTTTAAACGGCACGGTGAAATAGGATTCCGATAACATTATCATTTTACCTAAGTGTCTGAGTGTCTAGGTGTCCAGGTGTGGTACGAAAACACCTCGACACTTACCTACGTAGTTACGTAGACACCCGGATACCTGCTTACAGTCATTTAAACACTCGGTTTATCAACGTTTTCATGCCTTTACAGCCGAACATCCACGCCGTGACCGAGTATACACCAATCCCCAAACCCATACAACCAACCAGGTACTTGACCCTGTCCAGGGTGGTCCGTTCCATCCAGTTGATTGTTCCGGCAAGGAAACCGGTTGCAAGGAGCATGAGTGTGGCCGCGGCAAAGGAAAACAGGATCTCCTTTCTCAGTTCCAGGTTAAGCCAACCGGACCCCGTATCCCGCGTAAAATATCCGGCAAGGATGATAAGGTTCACCCCTGATGCGAGGGAGGTGGCCAAGGCAAGTCCGGCATACCCCATGGGACCCATGAGCAGAAGGTTTAAAATGATATTGACGACAAGAGCGACACCTGCCGCAAAAAATGGGATCCGGGTGTTTTCAAGAGCGAAAAAGCCTCGCCCGAGGATCTTGATGCTGATGAATAGCGGAAGACCGATAGAATAATACAAAAGGGCCTGGGAGGCTCCCGCCACATCACCGGCACTAAATGCACCCCGGCCGAACAGGGTGGCAATGATCGGTTCTCTCAGGGCTATGAGTCCAAAGGCTGCCGGGACACCAATAAAGGCCGTCAACCCCAGTGAAAAGGATACGGTCCCTCTAAAGTCTTCCATACGGCCTTCGGCCACCTGGGTCGACAGGGTGGGAAGTGCGGCAGTAGCCAGGGCTATCCCGAAAACCCCCAGAGGGAACTGCATCATTCGGTTGCCGTACCAGAGGTAGGTGATACTTCCGGTAGCAAGAAAAGAGGCAAGCAAAGTATCCACGAGAACGTTGACCTGGTAAACGGCTACACCCAGAACGGCGGGGCCCATGATGAGGGCCATTCTCCTTACTTCGGGAGACAGTTCTGGGATCCTCAGCACCGGCATCACTCCCCTGCTTTTCAGTGGGGGCAGCATTACCATAAACTGCAGCACACCACCGACAACAACCCCCCAGGCAAGAGCTGTGATCGGTACAGTCAGGTTCGGGGCGACTAAAAGGGCCGCTGAAATGATCGCCACGTTCAGAAGCGCGGGAGCAGCGGCTGGTGCGAGGAAATGCCGGTGACTGTTGAGTATCCCCATCCCCAAAGCCGCCGCGCAGATAAATACCATGTACGGAAGCATCCATCGGGTAAGAAGGACTGTCAGGTTGAAAACCTCCGAACCCGGGGAAAAACCAAGGGCAACAACCCTTACCAGATAGGGGGCGAATACTACACCCAGACCGGTAAGGATCGTCAGAAAAATGACAAGCAGGGAAAAAAGGTTGCTGGCAAACTGCCCTGCTCTTAATTTTCCTTCCTTTTCCAGGATATCCGTGTAAACAGGAACGAAGGAAGAGGCGAGGGCTCCTTCGCCAAACAGCTGTCTCATCAGATTGGGGATTCTGAAAGCTACAAAAAAGGCATCAGCAGCGGGGGTTGCCCCGAAAATGGCGGCCATGACAGCATCCCTGGCCAGGCCGAGAACCCTGCTCACCACAGTGGCCCCGCCAACAACGCCGGCATCCTTGATCATCCTACCTCTGTCAGTTGTCCCGTTGCCTTGACGCATTCAGACCTTTCGGTTATCGTGGTGATTAATTGAGAATATATTTATTTGACAAAAATACCCTTTTCTGGGTAATAGCAGGGTTCTGCGGTATCAAGCATGATATTGAACCAGGAGGTTATAATTGGCAACACACAAATCCGCTATAAAAAGAAATCGACAGAACGAAAAAAAACAGCTCATCAATCAGATGAGGCGGACCAGGGTTAAATCCCTGACCAAGGATGTCCTTGCTGCAGTAGAAGCCGGAGACAGGGAAACAGCCCAGGAAGCTCTTGGAAAAGCCGTTCCGGTCATACACAGAGCAGCCTCGCGAGGTACATTACACAGGAATACTGCTTCCCGGAAGGTTTCAAGGCTGACCAAAAGGGTTAATACTATCCCTTCCGCCCCTTCAGAAGAGTAGTTCCAGAACCAGCCGATCCAGCAGGACTCCAGAGGGTATCTGTCCGCTTTTGAGATTTCGATCGCAATGAGCCAGAGCCTCCAGAGCCCGGACAAGATTTTTTTCAGTAGCCCGCCCTATCTGGCGGGCGAACTTTTCCTGCATACCAGAGTACTTCTTTCCCATTTTGGCAGCGGCCTGGGTTGGTGAGAGTCCGGACTGTTCCAGCTCCTTCCCCCTCAACAGCTGCCTGTAGTGCCAGGCCATCATGTGAACCAGGTATTCAGGCGGGCTATCGTTCATCAGCAATGTTTTCAGGGATGACATTGCCTTGGAGCCGTTATGGTCTCCCAAGGCATCCAGGAGGCTGAAAACGATCTCCACTCCCCCCGGAACGCTTACGGAAAGATCATCCTTTGTAATCTCATCCCCGTCCCCCGAACTCAGCACCACCTTGTCGATCTCCGTGGCGATGATCCCCAGATCTTCCCCTACGATCTGTATCAGTATTTCGCTGAGTCGAGGATCGATAAATTTCCCTGACTTCCTGAACCGGTCACTCACCCATTTTATCAGTGCTTTGCCGTAGGGCCGCCTGAGCTCAGAAACCTCAGAGTAAGAGGAAAGTGTCTTGAACGGCGCGCTGGATCTTTTCAGCTCAGAGGAGGTCATGAGGAGCAACGAAGCGGGGTTGGGATCCTTGAGATAATCCACCAGGTGTTTCCATCCCTCAAGCTTCTGGATCTCCCGGATCACAAGAAGGCGACGTTTCCCCAGGAAAGGCAGTGTCTGGAGAAATTCCAGGACATCGGCAAGTTTTGCATCCCAACCGTAATACATCATGAAGTTGAGATCCTGTTCCCCTTTTGGGATCAGACGATCTTTCAGATCTCTCTCAGCCTCCACCAGAAGAAAGGGCTCCGGCGATATCATCAGAATAGCGGTTGAATCCGCTTTCTTGTCTGTACTTCCAGTGTGGCTCAGGGTTGTTCTCCAAGATCTGCGAGAATGCGGCTGGCAGCTGTTTCTGTAAGGAGACGAACAGCAGCACTGCGGTTCCAGTCAAGGGTGGAAAGGTTTGTGGACCAGGGGTAGATCAAAGAAGCAGTCTCACTGCCAAATACGGCCTGAGCGGACTGTTTTCCTTCAACTTTCCAGGCAACGTCAATTGTCAGCTTCTGTCGTACCGGGAAGCCACTGGAACTGATGGAATCCACCGATTCGGTGAAACCTGTGACCGTTACGCTGAGACGGCTGGCTGAATGTTCCTTAAACCCTCCGAGTTTCCTCATCTCCTCTTCGAGCAAAACCGCCAGTCCGGCTTCAGCGGTAAAGTTGCGCACCGATACAAGAGCGTATTCGTAAGCCGGGAACGGATCCACAAACCTGTAACTGCATCCGGCCGGGAAAAGGACCAGGATAATTGTAAAAATGATGAGGTAACGATAGGTCATTTGACATTCTCTTAAAAAATATCTGGAGCCTGAGTGGGTTTTCCAACAGACTCCTGGTCCATCATCATTTAACCACGATGGAAACAAGCCGCCCAGGAATGACCACGATCTTGACAAGCTCTTTTCCCTCGGTCAACTCCTGAACCCGCGGCATACCAAGGGCTGTTTTTTCAAGAGATTCTTTCGTCGTCTCGGGAGAGGCCTCAAACCGCGCCCTGACCTTTCCGTTGACCTGTACCACCATCTGTACCATTTCGCTTACAACCAGTTCCTGGTCGTAGGAGGGCCATTGGCACTTGAAAACACTTTCCCCCTGGCCAACAGCTTCCCAAAGTTCTTCGGCGAGATGGGGCGCGAAAGGAGCCAGCAGGAGGATGGTCGTCCTGAGGGCGTCAGAGACCGCTGATGCCGCTCCCTCCCCTTTTGTACCGTTCCCGGCAATGAACCGCTGGATCTCATTCACCAGCTCCATAATCGCTGAGATAGCCGTATTAAACTGGAACCGTCTCTCTATATCCTCACGGACCTTCTGTACGGCCCTGTGCCGAACACGGATAAGGGAACGGACATTTTCATCCCCTTGCCCGGTGACCCCAGACTCATCAGCAAACAGGGACAAATTTTCCATAACAAGCCGGTGGACACGGTTGAGAAACCGGAAAGACCCGTCCACACCCTGGTCGCTCCACTCCAGCTCTCTCTCGGGCGGGGACGCGAAAAGGATAAATACCCTGGCGGTATCAGCCCCATATCGCTCCATCATCTCATCAGCCGGCACCACGTTCCCCATGGATTTAGACATCTTGGCGCCATCCTTGATGACCATCCCCTGGGTGAGGAGTCGTTTAAACGGCTCATTCGCGTCGGTGAGTCCAAGGTCCCTGAGTCCCTTGGTGAAAAATCGTGCATAAAGCAGGTGCAGGATCGCGTGTTCAATCCCGCCGATGTACTGGTCAACAGGCATCCAATAAGCTGCCTTGGCCGGATCAAAAGGAGCCTTGTCGTATGCGGGATCCGTGTAACGGAAAGGGTACCAGGACGAATCGATGAATGTGTCCATGGTATCGGTTTCCCGCCGAGCCGGACCTGAACAGTTCGGACACGGTACGTTCAGGAATGTCTCCGAGGTTTCGAGGGGGTTTCCCTCCCCGGTAAATTCAACGTCTGAGGGAAGGATCACCGGCAGGTCTCCCTCAGGCACCGGCACTTCTCCGCATTGGCTGCAGTAAATGATGGGTATGGGGGTACCCCAGTAGCGCTGCCTGCTGATCAACCAGTCCCTGAGCCGGTAGCTCAACGCTTCCCGCCCCCATCCCTTCTCTTCCATATAGCTGATAAAATCGGGCATGGCCTCACGGTTTGGCCGGCCATCAAAGGGTCCCGAGTTGACCATCAAACCATTCTCAACGTAGGCTTCGGTCATGGTGTTGCCGTTAAGCAGCCCCGTGTCGTCCTGGATCACCACACGGACAGGCAGACCGTATTTTCTCGCGAACTCAAAATCACGCTGATCGTGGGCCGGGACACCCATGACAGCTCCAGTGCCGTATTCCATCACCACATAATCGGCTACGTATATGGGGAACTCCTCCCCGGTAGCCGGATTAACAAAGGTCCGGCCGGTATCGACCCCTTCCTTCTCCCGGGTTTCATCAGTCCTTTCGATAAGGGTCTTTTCCTGCGCTTTCTTAACGAACTTCCTCACCTCATCGGCACTTTTGCCACCCTTCACCAGTTCTTCCACGAGGGGATGTTCAGCAGCAAGAACCATGTAGGTTATTCCGAATACGGTATCGGGCCTGGTCGTGAAGGTGGAGATCACCTGGTCGGAATCCACCACTTTAAAATCGATCTCAGCACCTTCGCTTCGACCGATCCAGTTTTTCTGCATGGTCTTGACCCTCTCGGGCCAGTCCTCAAGGTGCTCGAGGTCTTCAAGCAGTTCATCGGCATAGGCTGTTATCTTGAAAAACCACTGATTGAGATCCTTCTTCTGGACGGTAGAGTGACAGCGCCAGCAGCCGCCTCCCTCAACCTGCTCGTTGGCCAGGACCGTCTGGCACGATGGGCACCAGTTTACGGGAGCCGATTTGCGGTAGGCTAACCCCTTTTCCATGAATTTCAGAAATATCCACTGATTCCACCTGTAATACCCGGGCTCACAGGTGGCAAGAGTCCTGCTCCAGTCGTAGGAAAGCCCCATCCTTTTCTGGACATCCACCATCCGTTTGATGGAAGATCTTGTCCACTTACCTGGATCCACCTTCCGGGTAATGGCTGCGTTTTCAGCGGGAAGACCGAAGGCGTCATATCCCATGGGATAAAGGACGTTGAGACCTTTCATCCTGAGGAACCTGGCGTAGGCATCCCCTATGGCATAGTTCCTCATGTGACCCATGTGGAGATCACCCGAAGGATAGGGGAACATCTCCAGGCAGTAGAACTTCTCACGGGAAGGATCTTCAACAGACCTGTAAAGGCCGGTTTTTTCCCACCGGTCCTGCCATTTCGGCTCAATATCGCGTGGCGAGTACCTGGACGCGGACAATGAGACACCTCCCGCCTGCTTACCAAGAAACACGTGACCTGGCGATCACGTGCCGGGTTTAAAGTTGATGGCTTCGCGAAAAGTCATTAACGCGCCCCGGCCGGGGCGCCCAAATCAATGACCGTCAACATTATTCATTGATTTGTGAGAAAAGCGAAAATGACACTTTTCGGTTTCCGTGGAGCAAAAAGTTCCGCCTGGACTTTTTGCGACCCTGTCAAAGTTTAAGGAGTTCCTTGACCGTTGAGAGGAGTGCCGTGGACTGTATGGGCTTGGTGATATATGCGTTAGCGCCCAGGGCCATAGCCCTTTCCTTATCTTCCTTGGCACCTTCGGTCGTGATCATGACGATGGGGACATCTTTGTATGCCTCGTTGGATCGAACCAGGCTTACCAGTTTGAGTCCGTCCATGATAGGCATATTGATGTCTGAGAGGATAAGGTCTACCTGATTGGAAGACAGCTTTTTCAGACCATCTACCCCATCAGAAGCCTCAACAACCTCAGCACCCGGGATCCTGTTGAGAGCAAAACGGATCAACTGTCTCATGGTAGGAGAATCTTCAATTATCAGGAAAGTTAGAGACGCCATGTAACGATACCTTTCTTTCTATCGGTCCTTTATCTCTATTGGCTTAAAAGGTCCAGGAACCCCTGATATGTGCTCAGCTTTCTCTTCGATTCTGTGAAAAGCCGCGAACTGAATATGGCTGTCGCAGCATGCCCGGCAAGAAGGGTGAAGAGTTCAAAATCCACCGGCGCAAAGGTAACCTTCTGCTGGAGCAGGCGAAAAAGGACTATGGTTCCGATAACATCGTCCTGGATAGTGAGGGGAATACAGACCAGAGGATCCTCATACAACTCCTTGAGTTCCTCTGAGGGGCTTTCGTTGAAATAGCTCTCATTGGCCATAACCGCTTTCCCGATAACCCCTTCCCCAAGCAGAACATGGGGGATCTCGGAGAACAATACACCTTCAGAAGCTTCCGGATTGAGTGTCTTGGTCTTTTCATCCAGAAGGTAGATAGCGAAGGCTTCCCCCCCGATGAGGTTGATAATGATCTCAAGTATGATCTGGAGCACTTCCTTGTATTCAAGTGTGGAATGGAGCTGGAAACTGGCTACGTAGAGGTTAGCAAGGTTGTTGTTCTGTTCCTCTACATCGATGTAGCGTTGGGCAAAATCAATATTTTCAGCTTCGACCTCGGTGAGTTTGGATTTCAGGTCCTCAAGCCTCATCTCGTATTGTGCCAGTTTTTCAACCATATCCTGGGACAATGAGTTTGCCTGAGCGCTGTCCGGGGTTTCCAGCCTCTTCTTCATCTCTTCCTCAAGATGGACGACCTGAAATCGCAGCCGCTCGTTCTCCTTGAGGAGGTCCTGAGTAAACTCCTGCCCCTTCCGGAACATTTCGAGAAACTCCTCCCCCTTTTCCAAATGTTCCGATCTTTTACCTTTGTCCCCAGTTTCCTTAATACTCATTATTTACTCCACTGATATGTTAGCTCGCGTATTTAATAAGGGATTAATTATAGGGTTATGGCTTCTTAGTACCACCGCCACCTGTATTTTTCAACCCGGTGACTCCCCTGGTCAGTTCAACTATCCGGGAACCTATCTTGTCCAGGTGAAGCACCTCCTGGGCAGCACCCTTTAGAACCGCCGCTCTGGGCATGCCGTATACCACTGAAGACTCCTCCGATTCAGCGATCGTATACCCTCCCGCTTCCTTGATCCGGTTAAGGCCATCGGCTCCATCGTTGCCCATCCCTGTAAGAAGCACACCTATCGTCCTGTCGCCATACACCCCGGCCGCTGAAGACATTGTCATGTTCACTGAGGGCACAAACCTGTCTGCTTGCTTCCTTTCCACAACCTCCACACCCCTACCCATATTCCCACTGATAACTATATGGTGACCACCGGGAGCTACAAGAACGGTTCCGGCCTCAAGCTTGTCGCCATCGGCGGCTTCCATACCCCTGAGAGCCGTGTTCCTGTCCAGTCTCAAGGCAAATTGACGTGTGAACACCGGGGGCATGTGCTGGACCACGATCACCGGCAGAGGATAATTCTCGGGAAGTTCAGACAGGACCCTCTGCACTGCCGAAGGCCCCCCTGTTGATGCCCCGATAACAAGTATGCCAGTTTTTGGAGACAGGATATTGGAAACTTTTACATTTTTTGAATGAACCGGTTTAGCCGCAGGTTTTTTCAATTTCAGTCTGTTCAGGTAGAACCCCATGTCCTTCCCGGCGATGGCCCTGATCTTTTCCTGAAGTTCGCCCCGGATCCCCATAATACGTTCAGAAGCGTAACGCACCGGTTTAACGACGAAATCCAGTGCCCCGAGATCCAGAGCCTTGAACACGTTCTTTTCCCCTCCTTCAGCGCTCACAACGATCACCGGGATGGGATTATTGCGCATCAACCATCTCAGAAAGGTAAATCCATCCATCCTGGGCATATTTAAATCGAGGGTAATGACATCCGGAGGATTGGTCATGACGGTTCGTATGGCCTCTTCCCCGTCAGAGACAGCCTCTACCGTATCCACCTCATCCATATCCGTAAGCATTCCCCGGATCATCTTCCTGTTGTAAGCCGAGTCATCTACCACAAGGACAGTGAGGTGCCCCTTTTTTCCGTTACCGCGAGTCGTCAAATTTTTTCCTCCCCCGGCTTTTGGTAGACCATGACCTTGGTGAGATGTTTGAGTTTGAAAACAGTAGTTAAGTTCATAAGTGATTCCGAATGACCCAACAGCAGGTATCCTCCGGGGCCAAGTTTTCTGAAAAATGAGTCCACAACTTTTGCTTTGGCGTTCTTGTCGAAGTAGATGATAACGTTCCGGCATATAATGATATCACACTCGCGGATCAGGCCCATCATCTTATCATCCATCAGGTTCAAATGGCCGAAATGAACCATTTTCCGGATAGATTCATCAAGGGCATATTTGCCATCTTCAGTCCTCTTAAAATATTTTTTTAGCGAGCATTCTTCGGTGGCCCTGAAGGATGACTGGGAAAAAACAGCCTTCCTTGCGGTCTGAAGGACCCTTTGACTGATATCAGTCCCGATTATATCCACCTCCCATGTGCCGTCGAACAGGCCCGATTCACTGCAGAGGATCGCGAGAGTGTAAGGTTCCTCGCCGGTAGAACATCCTGCGCTCCATATCCGGAGACGCTTTTTCTTCCCGTTGCGCCGGGCCAGTTCCGGCAGGATCTCTTCCGCGAAAGCGTCCAGTTGTTTTTTTTCCCGGTAGAAATAGGTTTCATTGGTGGTTACGATATCTATCATCGCATTGAGTTCAATAATACGATCCTGGTGATAAAGAAGATAATGGTAGTATTTGAGAAAAGTTTCGAAATGGTGCTCTTTCAGGCGGTTCTGGAGGCGGCTTTCCAGGAGGAATCTACTGGGCTCGTCGAAGTAAAGACCAGCATGTTCATAAATGAAGGAAGCAAGTAGCCTGAACTCCTCGTCGGTAAGCTCTATGCGCCCGGAGGTCTCAAACAACATCTAGTTACGGCCCTCCAGGGCCGATCGGATCGCTTCGCGGACCTGTTTGTCTGGATCTTTTTCCCCTGCCTCATGAAGAATGTCCGGAACCTGGGCTTCCTGGCGCTGGGAAAGGGCGTGGACCGCAAAAACCCGGATGCTTGGATCAGCATCATCCATAGCTTTCCTGAGCAAATGGAACGCTCTGTCATCATCAACCTTGCCCAGGAGCCGGCAGATACTCCGCTTCATCTCCAGAGACCCTGTCTCGAACTTTTCAATAAGCATTCCCAGAGCCTCTTCTATACCTGAAGCAGCCATCCGGCCCAGTGCGTCCAAAGCGGAGGTCTGCATCATCAGATCTTCGCCTTTGAGCAGTTCCTCAAAATCAGCAGGGGTGGCCGCCGGTTGAGCGCTCAAGGCAGAAACCGCTGCTGATCTGACCCACGGGTCCTGATCATACATGGCCGCCTTCAGGGGTTCGATGCTCTCGGGGTGCTTTAACTCTTCCAGGGTCACAACGGCCTGAACACGGACCTGAGAATTTTCATCCGTGAGTGAGTTGATGATTGTTGCCATAGCCATGGAGCTATCGGAACGTTTCAGACAGCTGACAGCTGCCGCTCTCACCTCAGGGTCCGTATTCCGGGCAGCCCTTAAACACAGTTCCTCCCAATCCGGAGCCTGTACCTCTGTGAGGATCATGATAAGGAGCGTATAAAGGGATGAAGCGGCGTTTGAAAGCATGGGGATGATCCTGTCGGCAAGATCGCCGGGTGACCTTTGGCCGAGAATCACAAGAGCGTGAGCCGCCGATTGGGCGACATCGCTGTACTCGTCCTCAAGCACCGGGAGCAGTCTTTCAACGGACCTGTTGTCGCCAAGAACGGATACAGCCATGGCTGCATCTTTCCTGACATGACCGCTCTCATCTTCGAGCAGTCCGTATAGCACATCCAGGGACTCCACACTCCCCAGGGTTTTCAAGGTTCTGATGGCTCTTTGCCTGACGAGAGAATCATGATGCTTCAAAAGCCCTGATATAATACTGATATCCTTTTTTCCCAGAGTTAGTAGTGCCAGATCCACATCCCAGGCAAGGGCATCATCCTCAACAAGGTCCAGGATGAAATCTGTTGACTCCTTCGAACCGATCATCCCCAGGGCGGCGAGGATATCCTTGCGGTCATCAAGAGCATCCGACACATCCAGCTGGGCTATCAGAGATTTTAAAATAACTTCATCTGACGCCTCGGAAACAGCCCCTCTAAGATCTTGGGCAGTATCGATGTCCTCATTAAAAACACTTCTGCGATAGATGGAACCGATTGCCAGGAATGCTGATTTGGTGGGTCCTTTTGCAAGGGTAGGCACCGCTTCCATCAATCTGATGCCGTCCTGGATGCTTCCCATGGCTCCAATCCCGCTCAAGGCCGGTTTGGAAAGAAGCTGGTTTCCCAGGTACCTGAAAAACACAGGCAATGCTTCTCGGCATCTTAACTTGGCAAGAGAGCCAAGGATGCTGTAGGTGACCCAGTCGTCCGCTCCCTCCATCGCCATCAAAAGCTCCTCGCAAACAGATGGATCACCAATGGCAGCCAGAGCTTCAGAGGCGGCGGATTTGATGTTGTCCTCAGGGTCTTTCAGCAGGACCACCAGCGAGGGAAGAGTCTCTGGGTTGGCGATATTCCCGAGAATATCAACGAGAAACTTTCTGACATCAGTCTGCTTTACATTAAGGTGTTCAACAAGTAAGGTCGCCGCTTCGTGGCCGATCCTTTCCAACACCTCCACCACCGAATTTCGAAGTGTCAGTTCCATCTCCGGGTGCATCAACGGTACCAGGGTGGCAACGAGCTGAGCGGTTGGTGGAAGCTGGGATAGTCCCTCTATGCTCTCCTTGCGAACCCGCCAACTCTCGTCAGACAGGGGACGAGTCAACCAGTCAAGGTCGGATTCCGAGAGATCACCCTTTAACGCCTCCATAGCGAGACGCCTCTCCTCCTCTTCAGGTGAGGAAAGTTGGACGATGAGAGCCTTTCTTTTATCGGACTCCATTTCGACCTCCAAGCTTCCTTTCACACAAATTGCGAAACGAAGCTGAAGTTGGTGGGGAAAGCGCTCTCTCGTTCGGTTATGAACACTCAAGCGATGAACCTGGAAATTCCCACGGGTTAAATTCAATTTCCTATAACAACAGCCAAATGCAATCCATATTTTAAAATTCGGGCGGGTATTCCAGAACGAATTTCAAGATACTTGGATACCCCTCGAATTGAGCAGCCGAAGCATCTCTCCCCTTAAAAGAGGGGAAAGCTGATCTTCCATCTCAGGGAACTTATTCATAAGTAATGATTCCCCTTCTCTGAGATCGGAAGCTATGGCATCGAGCAGACTCTCAGGTGATGTTGAGGAGATGACATCTTCGTTGTAAAGAGCTATATCCCCCACGATCACCCTGCACATCCGCTGGATGGCTCCCATCTGGTGGACTTCAGGGGGCTGGATCGCATTTTCCATAGTTTCCAGGTCACGTCTATCCTGAACCTGATCGTCTGTGGGCGGAGGCACATCTGCCGGGGTGATCTTCCCGGGAGTGTCGTCATTCGGCGAGAGAAGCCGACGAATCTTGGGAATGAGCAGGTCCGAAAGATGATGTCTCTCAAGGTAGTCGTCAGCTCCGTAAAGTGTGGTTGGTGCTCTCTTGTAACGTGCCACATGATGGACTGCGGAAAGCAGAATAGAAGGAATCCCCGGACCAAACTCTCCACTGGAAACCTTGTCAAACAGTTCATAGCCCATCATGTCAGGGAGATAAACGTTTGTGAGAAGCAGATCCATCTCCCCCTCTTTGAGAACATTGAGGGCCTCTTTTCCTGAAAAGGCCAGATGCCCCCGGTAACCGTTGCCGTCAAGGATCCTTTGGATAAGCTTTCCCAACTCCTCCTCTTCAACAACAACCAGAACCCTTTCGGCCCCTTGTTCTGGAACATTTTCCACCTGGGCCTGGGGTATGGGAATATGTGTACCGCATGCGCGGCAGGGGAATGAACTGATCCCGGACGGAAGCTTTTCGCGGTGGATCTTGTAGGCTTTTTCGCAACCTTCGCACTTGATGACAATGCTGGAAGGTCCTGTGTGTGAAGCAGAACTCATAGATCTTATTCTCCTGACGGGAGTTTCAGGTTCCCGGAACCCTCCCCATCGTCCAGTCTCAAGACTATTTCAAGGTTTAACAGGATGATCAGCCTGTCATCGATCCGTCCGATACCTCGAAGGAACTCTCCTTCCACTCCACCGAGGATCTCGGGCGGTGGCTCGATCTTGCTGAGTGGGATATCAAGGACCTGTACAACGCTGTCCACATAAAGGCCGAAAAAATTTTCCCTGGATTTAACGACGACAATCCTGTTCTGCGACCCTCTCTCACCCCGAGGCAAACCCAGTCTCAAACTCACATCAAACACAGGAATGATCGTACCCCTCAAAGAAAAGATACCCAGGATAAAATCAGGTGTTCTGGGCACCTCCGTCGCTTCCTTGGGTCTGATTATTTCCTTTATGTCCATAATATTGAGGGCATACTCCTCCCCGCCCAGTTTGAAAGTCAGAAGTTGAAGCTGCTCTTCCTCTTCCTCCTTTACCTCCTTACGCTGACTCATGAAGACATCGTCCAGGCTGGTAAGAGTTTCGGGGATCTCTTCCACCTCCACAACAGAGGTTGCTTTTTCACTATCCATGGGAACAGCCTCCTCGCTGGTTACGATCTCCTCCGGCAGGTCACCTGGATCGGGAGAGTCCACATCCTCCAAAGGAACAGGGGGTTGTTCCTCTATCAATGCTGTCTCCTCGACAGTATTATCAGGTTTTTCCCTTACTTTTCTTCCCTTTGGCTTCCTGCTCTTGGCCTTTTTTCTGATCTCAACAAGATCCATCGCGATCTCCCCGCAGACTTTATTCGCTGTTAACCACACAAAAAATCTCTTCAAGCCACTTTACGAATGGCCCCCACCCCAGTCCCGCCGCTAGCGAGATGGATGGAATCGTAAAAAGTCATTGATTCGTGAGGAAAGTTAAAACCGCGCTTTTCACTTTCCGTGGAGCAAAAAGCCAATAATGGACTTTTTGCGACCCTGTCAATAGCCCGGTTCTAAATCGAGGTCCTCGACGACATCCAGAATAATGTCAGGGCCGATTTTTGAAAGATCCTTCGAAAATCCCATCAGGAGGGCGTTGGCCATAATGTTGTTAATGACCCTCGGAAGACCGCCTGAGTAACGGAAAACCACGTCCACCGCTTCCTCGCTAATGATCTCCCGATCCCCCTCAGCAGTCAGCAGTCTGTGAGTGATATACCTTCCCGTATCTTCACGCCCTATAGGCCCGAGATGATAACGGATGCCGATCCGCTGCCTGATCGCCTCATAGGATCCATGTTTAAGCCTTTTCCGCAATTCCGGCTGCCCAATAAGGACAAGGGAAAGAAGGTTCGCATCATCAAGTTGAAAGTTCGTCAGGAGCCTGATTTCATCAAAAGTTGACTTGGATGGTATCAATTGCGCCTCATCAATGATAATCACCGGGAAAATATCATTCTCGTAATAGCTGTAAAGAGCAGCGTTGATCTGGTCAAGAAGATCCGTCCTGAAATAGGAAGGAGATTCGACGCCGAGGCGCCCGGCAACGGTCTTCAGGAACTGGTTTGGAGACAAGCGAGGATTGATGATCAGAATCGGGAGATAGTTTTCCGGAAGGGTATCTATAAGGGCCCTGCTCAGAAGCGTCTTACCTGTACCGATCTCTCCCGTCAACAGAGTGAGTTCTCTCTCCTCCGTCCCGTACTGAAGTCGCGCGAGAGCCTCCTCATGAATGGGACTTTTATAAAAAAACACCGGATTTGGCGTTTTATCAAACGGTTTCACGCTGAAACCGTAATGTTCAAGATACATTAATGAGCCCTCTTGCCCATGGCACCAAGTCGGATAGCTTCCGTCATAAGACCGGCTACATCCAGAACGAGGATCGTCGATTGATCACCCAGCTCTGCTGCGCCGGCAAGACCTACGCTCTTGGAAAAAGAATCACCCAGAGGTTTTATGACCACATCCTGCTTGCCGATGAGGTCTCCCGTCACAAGCCCCATGCTTCTGTTGGCCATAGCTACAATAACCACATAGATGGATTTTCCCTCGGTAACAGGGGGGAGGCTGAAAACCTTCTCCAGTCGGATCAGAGGCAGCGTTCGGTCACGGAGGGTTATCACCTCCTGCCCCTGCATCGTTTTGATCACTTCCCTGGTAAGTTCGATGGTTTCCTGAACAGATCCCATGGGGACAGCGAAGATTCTGTCTCCGTTCCTGATGAGAAGCGCCTGAAGGATGGCCAGGGTGATCGGCAGGGTCAGGATCACGCGGGTACCCTTATCAACGGTTGTGCGGATTTCCACCGCTCCGCCAACCTTTTCCAGCTCTTTCCTGACGACGTCCATCCCTACTCCGCGGCCGGAGATTTCGGTTACACCCTCCTTGGTGGAAAAGCCGGGTTTAAAAAGAAAACCGAGAACTTCGTCTTCAGTATAAATCTCATCTTTTTTAACATCACCCCTCCTGACTGCTTCCTTTTTGATCCTGACGAGGTCAATTCCCTTACCGTCATCCTCCACTTCGAGGATGACATGATTCCCCTGCTGATACGCCGAAACCTTGATATTTCCTGTATCCGGCTTCCCTTTGGACCTTCTAACCTCGACATCCTCGATCCCATGATCCAGAGAATTCCGCACTATATGAAGCAGAGGGGAGACCATTTCTTCCATGATCATTTTGTCCAGTTCGGTTTCATGACCCACAAACTGAAGGTTCACCTTTTTCCCAAGATCCTTCGCAATTTTTTTTGATACCCTCTGGAGACGGTTATAAAGTTGTCCCATGGGTACCATCCTGATATCCATAACTCCGTCACGGAGATCTACGAGCTTCTTCTCCATGTTGGTGGTACTCTTCCCAAAATCCATCATGAGGTCGGAGGGAATAGCGTCCCCCAAGTTCCTGAGACGTTGGGCGATATTGACGAAACCGGATTTCATGATGACCAGTTCCCCCACGAGGTTCATAAGGTAATCAAGTTTTCCTATATCCACTCTAACGGTCTGACTGACACCCCTAATTTCGTCCTCGAAGGAACCTTCTTCAAACCTTGCCGGGGTGTCAGTATCAATCACCTGATTTCCGGGTCCCGATGGAGTTCCTCCCAGGTAAGGGACCGATTCCAAAGTTCTCTCGTCGCTCCCCACGGTTTTCATGACCTCACCTTCGGGCTCCCGAGAGGTGAAATACAGGGTGAACCCGATGTTACCGTCCCCACCCAGGTTCGTTTGCGGCAGTGTTGTGAGCAGCTCGCCCATTTCTCTGATGGCGGACCCCAGTGCCTCCAACTGGACATCGAAAGTATCCAGAGGAAAACTGCAGCTCACGCGGAAAAAAGGCATACCCCTTTTTATATTGTCCCTGAAACGGTGTTCCTCATATTCGGACAGTATGTCAGTGATACCGGAAGGGATGCCGATGAAGGTGGAAAGGTCATTGTCCTGCGTATTCTCTTCACCCTTCTCCAGTTGTTCCAGTTCCTTGAGATAATCACCCAGCTCAACAGATATGTCCCCACGCCCCTCACTTATGGCCCTCACCATCCGCACCAGGTTCTGAAAACCCTGTCCCAGGAGCTCCACCACATGGTCCGAGAGAGGGATCTTATCCAGTCTGAGAGAGTCCAGAAGGTTTTCCATCTTGTGTGAAAGTGAGGAGACCCCTTCCAGATTGAACATACCCGAAAGACCTTTGATGGAGTGAGCGTGTCTGAAAACAGCGTTAATGATATCAGGCTTGCGATGATCGTCCGGATCAATATCCATTAGCAGGCTGATGGACTCATCCAGGTTGTCCAGAATGTCCTCCGCCTCGGCGACGAAATCTTTCAATGACTGGTCCACTTAACCTCCGCTGCTAACCCAGGAGTTCCTGAACAAATTGCTGAAGCTGGACAGGTTGGAACGGTTTAACGAGGTACTTATCCGCGCCCAGACGCAAACCACGCTCTTTATCCACATCCCGGCCCTCTGTGGTGACAATGATCACCGGTATATGTTTGAAGTTCTCACTTTGTTTGACGAACCTGACCACCTCTAACCCGTTGATATCAGGCATATTGATGTCGGTGATAACGAGATCGGGGGACACTTCGGGCAGCTTTCTCAGCGCCTGAAACCCATTGGCAGCCTCGATGATGATAAAATCCCCCACCTCCTCAAGAGAGGAGATGATCAGGGATCGCGTCATCGGGGAATCTTCAACTACAAGGATCTTTTTAGCCATTATCCCATTCCTCCATTAGGATCTCTGGGATTTGAGCTTCATCTCCAGAAAAGCCCGGTCCAGGGCAAGGCCCACATGGCTCAAGAAAATGTCCAGAGTGTGAGTAGGTTCCAGCCCGTCACGCTGTGGATAGTTATCACCGTACAGCAGGACAGCCACCTTCCCCATGCTCACAATGGGTCCCAAAAAAATCTCGCCCGGCACACTACCGCCCAGTGCTTCAAAAAGCGCGAACTCTGTACTGGAACCTGTGGGTGGTCCTTTATAGCTCTGCCGGTTTTCCGTTACCCATTGGAATATGGAGTTTTCTTCCAACGGAAGGTTCAGGGAACGTACAACGCTATCGGCATTAATATCCTGACCCAGGTCGACCCCGAACTGACCCAGCCCCTTAATATCGTTCTTTCTTATGAGAAACAGTATGGCTCTGTTGGCAAAAGCCGAGGCAAAACGAAGGGCAAGTAGTGTTATTTCCCCGCTGATATCCTGTCTGTTCAGCTCATTAACGTATGAGCTGAGCCTGGCCATGTAGGGATCTGAAGAAGCTTTCTGAGGGGGCGCCTGGGTTTGCTGGGTACCGTCCAGGGGGAGATCAATATCGCTCAACTCATCGCTGAACTCCTGTTCGATGTCGTAATATTCCTCCCCATTATCCACCGGCTCTACAGCCATTTGTACATCCTGCTCAACATCCTGCAGGACACCCGGCGTATCATCGGCGGGGGACTCCACAGGAACAGCAGGCGGATGTTGGTGCCCTTGCGGTGTCTGTAAAGATAACACCTGAACAGTTGAGATCTCTGGAGTTGAGGCCTCCTCTATCTCTTCCTGGAACTCTGGAACATTGCTCATGGCTCCGGTTATCGTTTCAACAATTCGCTGAACACCGCTTTTGTCAATCTTTTCGGAAGCAGGGAAAATCGTCAGGCCGGTGACAGTTTGGAGCTTGGCTCCCAGCTCCTCCTGGATCTCCCGTCTGCAGACAAGACCCACGGGCAGGTGAAACCCGAAATCCCACATTGTGGAAACGATCTCCAGACCTCCAAAGGCTCTACCGTCTGTGATACCAGAGGCTTCCAGATCAGTCAGCAGATAGGGGTTAATACCCTGCTGCCGAAGCTCCTGTATTTTCACCAGGGCATCAGCACCGTTTTCGTAGAGCAGCAGCTCGATCCCTGCACGGACAAAGCTGCCGGTGATTTCAACCACAAAGGGGACTTGAAGACCAACGGCCACAACTTTGCCGGATATCACGCCAGGGAGCTGCGGCAGAGTTTCAGGAACAACGAACTCACCCAGCTCTTCCGCCAGACCCTCTTCCGGCGTCGCCTCCTCAAAACTACCGGCTGATCCGGTCAAATGCTGTTCGAATTCATTTTCCCAATTGTCTCCCAACACACTTCCGGGATCCACCATTGAGCTCCTGTCCCGGACCTCTTCTGAGACGGCATCTCTCAGCATTTCATCTTTTCTTCTCGCCCCTTCCATAACCAGGAACTGGGCCCCGATACCTTCATCCAGAAAAAAGGGCGCAACTTTGAAAAGGAGGGGATGGGTATTCTCATCCTCAATAAGCTGAAAACTGAAGGTACCCTCCTCCCACATGAATAAAGAGTAGGTCAGCTCTTCAACCCTTGTTTTTAAAACCTCCTGAAAACTATCATGGCCGATCCCAAGCAGATCACGGAATTCCTGCGGCGAGGATGCTGAGTCCAGCTTCTCCCTTATGGATTCCAGCTGGTTCGCTTCGATAAGGCCATTTTCAGCTAACAGGGTTAATACACTCTCTTTTTCGTCAGAACTTGCCGCATAGATCACCTTGCCAGCCCTGATGTAGAGGCTTGCTTTCCCATCCGGGGCTTCGAGACGCAGAAGACCGGACCTCTTACTGAGGCTCACTATCTGGAGGATCTCTCCAAGGGAAAGATCTTCCAACCTTCCTACCAGGCTCATTGTGGGGTCTAAAACCGCACTGGATGAACCTTGGGTTCCACTGTTCTGTTCTCTGTTCACCTGCCCTCCGCCAAACGGTCCGCAAGGGGTTTGGGTAGCCCTGCACTAAGCATTTTTTCCTGGGTTATCTTGAATTCATAGGGGGATCGAAGTATTGAAAATTCCCCCTTGTCGGTGTCCAGTAGCCCAAAACATGCATCGGGATTTCCGTCTCTGGGCTGCCCAACGCTCCCCACGTTAACAAGATATCTGGCTCCATCAGCTACGGTGAATGAGTCACCAGGAAGGACCGATACCTGTCCGGACTTTCCCTTTTCTACTGTCACAGGTTGGTGGGAATGACCAACGAAGCAGAATGTGCTCTCAAAATGGGAAAAGTTTCTCTCGGCATCCCACAGGGAAAAAATATAGTTCCAGCTCTCCGGTTCCTGGGGATTGGCATGAACAATGGTCACACCATCATGTGACATCACCATAGGAAGAGTCGTGATAAAATCAATCGCCCAATTTTCCATCTGGGCGGAATTCCAGGCAATGGCTTTTTTCGCATTTGGGTTAAAGCTTTCAATATCTATTTTTCCCAGCGCCGCGATATCGTGGTTCCCCATGACAGCGATGTCGGCATTTTCCATAACCCACCTTGTACATGCGTTTGGGTCCGGGCCATATCCCACAACATCCCCTACAAAGTAGATCTCGTCCACTCCGATCCCGTCAATAGTCCCTTGAACAGCTTCCACTGCCTCGAGATTGGAATGTATATCTGAAACAATTGCTATTTTCATTCTCTATTCCGGCGATGCCACCGAACCGTCTCCGGTTCTAAGAGAAAGGGTGAAATCCTTATCGGTTGAAAAAAACGATACGTTAAACTGCCCATTTTTTTCAAAAGGTTGGGCAACTGCAACAAGGTCGTCCAGAACTCCCTTTTCGTGAACCCCGGCCAGTGGGATACCCTCAACGGCGAACTTCCCTCCCTCAATTCTTACAGCGGCATCGAGGGCAAGACGATAGGCCTCTTTTCGCAAATCCCGGCCGAACTCCTCCCCGGAACCAAGACCCGTCAGTATCACTTTTGGGGTCGGAACCTTGCCCTGAGTTGCCAAAACGGTGAGCTGTCCGAACTTGAACAGATCAGGTTTCCTCTTCCACAGAATGCTGACCGCCGCGTTGCAGCGCCAATCAAGCAGAGCCAGGGTCCCTGCCAGGGGTTTGACATCCGAAGGGTGAAAGAGCAGGAGGACATCCCCTCGGTAATTTAAGGCGCTGCCGCCGCGGATCTGGATTGGCATCAAGACTCCATTCCAAGGTCGATTCGTACCCTGTCCAGTACACCGTTAACAAAAGTCCCCGACTCCTCACCACCGAATTTTTTAGCAAGCTCAATGGCCTCGTTCAGCACTACCCTGACCGGTTTAGGTGTCTTGCCGGTCAACTCCGATACGGCCAATCTCAGTACGTTGCGGTCTACGGCCGCCATCCTGCTGAGCTCCCATTTCAAGGACGCTTTCCGGATGTGGCTGTCGATCTCATCCAGACGTTCCAATGTCTCCTCCACCAACTCCCTTGTGAACGCCCTGGTATTTTCAGGAATTTCACCGAAAGTGAGGACATGCATACAGGCCTCTTTCCGGGAGACCGGATTCAGGTCCATGCTGTAGAGGATCTTGAGAGCGTTTTCTCTTCCCTTTCTGCGGACACCCATAAGCAGCTATTCAGATCTGCCTGAGCAGATTTGCCATTTCCACTGCACCCAGGGCAGCCTCGAAACCCTTGTTGCCAGCCTTTGCACCGGCCCTGTCGATGGCCTGTTCCAGGGTGTCGGCAGTGATTACGCCGAAGGTGACCGGCAGCCCCGTGTCCAGCGAAACCTGGGCGATACCCTTGGTGACCTCGGCTGCGATATAGTCAAAATGCGGGGTCTGGCCGCGAATCAGCGCTCCAAGGCATATAACAGCATCATATTTGCCCGAAGAGGCCGTTTTTTTGGCCGCAAGTGGAAGCTCGAAGGATCCAGGGACCCTGATAACGGTAATATCTGTCTCCCCGGATCCGTGCCGCAGCAGACAGTCAACAGCACCCTCGATGAGCCTGGCAGTCACGAAATCGTTGAACCTGGAGGCTATGATGGCGGTTTTCAGTCCTGAAGCATCCAGTTTGCCTGCTATGGTATTGTATCCGGACATAATGTCTCCTTTCGCACTCTGATAACCCCGGAAATCCCTGCCGTTCTTTTTCCAGGCATCGAGGTTTTGGAATATCCAGGTGTCGTTTTTAGACTTTACACACCGATACCCCGGCACTCCAATACCAAGGTGCTTGCTTTTACAGCTTTTTCAAAAGGTGCCCCAGCTTTTCCTTCTTGGTTCTGAGATAACTGATATTCTCCCGGCGGGCTTCCATCTCAATAGACACCCTATCAGTGATTTGAAGCCCATACCCTTCCAGACCTACTATTTTTTTCGGGTTGTTGGTAAGCAGCTTGATCTTTTTGACTCCAAGATCCACAAGGATCTGTGCCCCGATGCCGTAATCTCTCAAGTCAGGTCCGAAACCCAGTTCAAGGTTAGCTTCCACAGTATCCCGACCTTCATCCTGCAATTGGTAGGCTCGAAGCTTGTTCGCAAGGCCTATTCCTCTGCCCTCCTGGCTCATATAGAGGAAAACACCACTGCCCGCCTTCTGGATCATGGCCAGGGCGCTCTCCATCTGCTCACCGCAATCGCATCGCAGGGAGTGGAAGACATCACCTGTCAGGCATTCAGAATGGACTCTGACCAAAGTGGGTTCGTCCGGGTCTATGGACCCGGTGGTAATGGCCACATGTTCCTGACCGTCGATCTCGTTGCAATAGGCGTGGGCCGTGAACTCGCCAAACCGTGTGGGAAGTTTGGTCTGGGCCACATTGGTGACCAGGCTCTCATGGTTCATCCTGTATTTCACCAGGTCCTCAATGGTCACGATCTTCAGACCAAACTTCCTGGCCACAGCCCTTAAATCAGGCATTCGTGCCATAGTACCGTCATCGTTCATGATCTCGCATATCACACCTGAGGGGTTCATTCCTGCCACCCTGGCCAGATCAATCGATCCTTCTGTCTGGCCGGCTCTTACCAGTACACCCCCTTTACGGCCGCGAATGGGGAAAATGTGGCCTGGCCTGTCTATATCATCCGGCCCGTTATTCTCATCAATGGCCGTGAGGATCGTATGGGCACGATCTGCTGCGGAAATACCTGTCGTCACACCCTTTTTAGCCTCGATGGATACCGTGAAAGCGGTGCCGTATTTTGCTGTGTTCCTGTTAACCATTTGTGAAAGGTTCAACTCTTCACAGCGCTGCTCCGTCAAGGAAAGACAGATCAGTCCCCGACCGTGAAGGGCCATAAAATTGATGATCTCGGGGGTAATCTTCTCAGCAGCGACCATGAAGTCACCTTCGTTTTCCCGATCTTCATCATCAACCAGGATAATGATCTTACCTTCCCTTATATCTGCAAGCGCATCTTCAATAGTTGAAATAGGCATACCAACCCCTTCAGTCAGCGATAAAACCGGCTTCTATCAGCTTGTCGATGGTTATCGTCTCGCTGCTGGCCTCTGCCGTTAGATTCCGGACAACGGACATCACGTATTTTAAAATCAGATCGGGTTCCAAATTAACAAAATTACCCGGTGTTTTCAATCTAAAGGTCGTTTTTTCAAAGGTTTCCGGAATCATCGCCACGGAAAACACCTCCCCCATACCTTCTACTATGGTCAGGCTCACACCATCCACAGAAACGGAACCTTTCGGCACAACATAGGGAGCAAATTCGGAGGGGCAGGAGATCACCAGATGATAAGCCTCGCCGTCCTTTCTCAGCTCCCGGATCTGCCCTTTTGTCTCCACATGACCGGAAACCAGGTGCCCCCCCAGCCTGCCACCTAAAACCAGTGCTCGTTCCAGGTTGACCCGAAAACCAATAACGGCATCTCCAAGTGTTGTTTTCTCCATCGTCTCTGAGGAAAGAAATGCCGTGAACACACTGCCCGTAACCTTCTCAACTGTCAGGCAAACCCCGTTGACCGATATGCTGTCTCCCGGCCTGGTCCCTTCAAGAACAGCAGATCCCTCCACATCAATCCTCAACCCGCCGGACCTGAGTTCCGTACGCCGGACCGAGCCGATCTCTTCCACTATCCCTGTAAACATAGATCCCTCACTTTACATCCGCAGTGATCTGAACGTCTTCGCCGATCCGGCGTATCCGGTGAAAGGACAGACGAGCCGCTTCTTTCATACAGTTTATTCCCATGTCTCCCACCGCGGGGATTCCGGACGCTCCGAGCACTCTTGCGGCCATGAAAAGTTCAAGCCGGTTCACTGCTCCTGTTTTCAGCATCCAGGCAGCCGTTTTCCCACCCCCCTCGGCCATGACATGCAAAATCCCCATGTCCGCCAGGGACCCGGCCAGTGCGCTCCAGGCAAAGAGCCCTTCTTCCACAGGGAGCCTGAGCAGCCGCACCCCCTTGTCCTGGAAGGCTTGATATCGAACTTCAGGAACCTCTTCGCCGATGACGAGTAAGGTGGTACCTGCCTGATTCTCCCTTACTATTGTCGAACCCGGGGGAGTCCGAAGGGCCGGGTCCAGGACAACCCTCACAGGCTGGATCTTTCTCCCCACATCCCTTGCGGTAAGCTTTGGGTCATCGGCAATGACTGTCCCCACACCTACCATAACAGCATCAACCTGTGCCCTGAGCCTGTGGACAGCTCTTCTGGCCTTTTCGCCGGTTATCCATTTGGAATCACCGTCAGGGGCCGCGATACGGCCATCCATAGTGGAGGCAAGCTTGAGTGTCGTGTAGGGAGTCCCCTCCCTGGAAAAATGGAAAAAAGCCCTGTTGAGTTCCTCCGCCTCCCGGCCCAGGGTTCCGGTAGTTACCCCGACACCAGCCTTGCCGAGAGCCTTAAACCCCTTACCGTCAACCAGGAAGTGCGGGTCACCGCAAGCAGCGAAGACATGGGTGATACCGGCATCGATTATGGCTTTGGTACACGGTGCCGTACGTCCAACATGGTCACAAGGTTCCAGGTTGACGAAGAGGACTCCTCCGCGAGCGGCCGATCCGGCCCTTTCAAGGGCCAGAGCCTCCGCGTGAGGTTCCCCCGGCCTTCGATGCCACCCTTCCCCGACGATCCTGCCGTCAGCAACAACAACGGCACCGACCATGGGGTTAGGATGTGTAGTGCCCGCCCCCCGGGATGCCAGGACCAGTGCCCGTTTCATAAATTTCAGTGCCCTAGCCGGATTCACTCATCCCTCCGACCCATAAGGTAGGCCTGGATAAAATCGTCCAGATCTCCATCCAGCACAGCATCAACGTTACCTGCCTCGTACCCGGTCCTGTGGTCCTTAACCATCCTGTAGGGCTGAAGAACATAGCTGCGGATCTGGCTCCCCCAGGCGATCTCCTTCTTCTGCCCCTGCACCTTCTTCATCTCTTCCTGTTTTTCCCTCATTATCCGATCGTACAGTCTGGCCCTCAGGATCCTCATGGCATTTGCCTTGTTCTTGTGCTGTGACCTTTCGTTTTGACAGCTGGCAACGACACCGGTGGGGATGTGAGTGATCCGCACAGCAGAATCGGTGACATTGACATGCTGGCCGCCAGCGCCGCTTGAACGGTAGGTGTCTATCCGCAGATCGTTGTCATCAATATCAACCTCGATATCATCTTCCACTTCCGGATAGGCAAAAACGGAGGCGAAGGAGGTATGACGCCTGCTGCTGGCATCGTAGGGAGAGATGCGAACCAGACGATGGACGCCGCTCTCTGCCTTCAGGTAACCGTAAGCATAAGGGCCCTCTACCGCAACGGTGGCTCCCTTGATCCCGGCCTCTTCACCGTACTGGTGGTCCAGGATCTCTGCCGTGAAACCGCGTCGTTCGGCCCAGCGCAGGTACATGCGGAGGAGCATCTGGGCCCAATCCTGGGACTCCGTTCCACCTGCACCGGGGTTTATGCTTATTATGGCGTTCCTTAAATCCGCCTCGTCACCCAGGAGAGATTCCAGCTCAATGGAATCCAGTGATCTCTCAACTTCACGAAGTTGTGGAATGGATTCCTTTAGCAGCTCCTCCCCCAGTTCAGCATCCTCCTGGATCAGTTCAACTGCGGCCTGAAGATCCCTCAACGCAGACTCGATCCTGGTGAACCGATGGATCTCGTCCTTCAGGGAACTGATCCTCCTGGTGACTATCTTTGCCTTTTCGGGGTTGTTCCAGAAATCTGGCGAGGAAGCTTTCTTCTCCAGTTTCTCTATCTCGGTGGTTTTACCTGCGGGGTCAAAGATGCCTCCCCAGGGCATCTAATCTTGCGGCTGCCCCGTCCAGAGCGCTCTTGAATGCGTCCAAATGGTCCATCTTCGTAACCTCCATGAATTTGATGGATTCACAAAGAATCCACCAAACAGTCCCGCCATCGGCGGGACCGGGGTAGGAGCCACGCCGGCGGCGTGGGACGGATTCACTCCGTCTGGCGGTGGATCACGCCCTAGACGTGACCGCCCTTCAAACGCCTCGAAGAGACATTCTGCGAGGTTGTCAAAGCAAGTAATAAAACAAAATATACTGATACCACAGCCATACAGAGAATGACAATCCAGTCCCCATATCGAGTATAAAAGGTCTGTCCTCCTCCGGTTTCTATATCGGCCACAACAACACCTCTTTCTTCCAGGGGTATGCTTTTGACAATTCGGCCCCTGCGATCGATAATGGCTGATATCCCGGTATTGGCTGCCCGGAGAACCGGAACTCTATTCTCCTTGGCCCTGACAGCAGAAACGGCAAGGTGCTGGAAGGGGCCCCAGGAACGTCCGAACCAGGCATCGTTTGTCACGTTTATGAGCATCAATGAACCATCACGCACTTCCTGCCGACTGAGGGAGGGGATGGATATCTCATAACAGATCAAAACTCCCGAAGGCACGGGGGTCTTAAAGGGGCCATGCCAGGCACCCCTGGAGAACTCTCCTTCTCCAGGCACCAATTTGTCCACAAAAGACAGCAAGCCGGCCAGGGGAACATACTCCCCGAAAGGTACAAGCATGATCTTGTCGTAAAACTCATCCTTCCCACCGGGAGATAAGTGGTAGACACGGTTATAGAGGAGGATCTCCCGCCCTGCTATCTCGTAACCTGGACTTCCGAAAATGAGATGGATGTCCAGCTCTGATGTTAACCGGGCCAGCCTTTTTATCAGCTCAGGCTCTGCCTGGTAGAATGAAGGCACGGCGGTCTCCGGCCAGACAACCAGTTGCGCACCCTCCTGAACCGCTTTTTCTGTAAGGGACAAATATGTGTTCAGCGTTTCTTCCCGCAGGTCTTCCTCCCATTTGAGTTCCTGCTGGAAGTTTCCCTGGACAACCGCCACTCGCACCCTTTGCCCGGTATTTTGTGTCTGGAGGGGGTACAGGATCAAAGGCAGGAGGAGCAACACCGCCAGCATCAATCCGACACGAAATTTTTTTTCCTTCTGAACTCTGAACACTGTCCAGATCAGTACATTGACCAGGATGACCCAGAAGGACACACCGTGGACACCAGCCAGCCCATAAAAAGCTGTTAATAAAGGTATTTTCCATGTTGCTGATCCCATCAGCAACCACGGGAAAGGTGCCGGGAACCAGGACCTGGCAACCTCGAGCAGGACCCAGGCGGAGGGAAGGACCAGTATTGGCGTAAATGTGTGTGTGAGTAAGTGGGTAAGGGAGTGAGGGAGTAAGGGAGTGAAACCCTCCGGTCTTTCCTCAACGCCTTGACTTTGGACTTTGGACATTGGACTTTGGACTGCTCCTGCACCCACGCTGCCCTCCCCCGCTCCCGTCACCACCGGTATCAGCATGGCGAACAACCCCACATAAAAGCCATGTATGCCTGCCAGGAAGAGGATCACTCCTTCGGCAAGGGGAAAAGGGATATTTCCGAAACTGGTTAGTGAATGGGAAACCCAATTATAGGAGATAAAGAACCAGGCGGTGCCGGCCCCCCATCCGGCAAAAAAGGCTTGACCTTTGCCGGTATCGGAAAGACCCATAAAAAGGGGAACGAGAGCAACAAGGGACAGGATTCCCACATCCGGACGAGGGAAGGAAAGTATAAGGAGGATCGAGGATGCAAGGACCCGCAGGAATATACCCGGCTGCATGTGTGGGCTAAGCTCCCTCCTCCTCAACACTGACCCTGATGGTGGACACCTTCCTGGAGTCAGCTTCCTCCACAGTGAACAGCAGGGTTCCATACCGGCCCTGCTCCCCCTGAACGGGAACATGACCCATGAGATGGCTCAGGAAACCACCGAGTGTGTCATATTCACCGCGGGGCAATTGAACATCCAACTCATCCTCAACATCCTCAATATGGGACCGGGCATCGAGAATATAACTTCCGTCGTCCAACCGTGATATACCAGACTGCTCAACAGGATCATGCTCATCCTGGATCTCCCCCACGATCTCCTCCAGAATATCCTCAATAGTGATTATCCCGGAAGTACCACCGTACTCGTCAACAGCCACCGCCATGTGGACCCTTCTCACCTTGAACTCCTTCAGCAGGTCGGCGGTAGTTTTCGTCTCGGGGATAAAATATGCCTTGCGGCATACGGATTTGATGCTGATCTCTTCCGGGAGCTTACCCCAGAGCTTGAGCAGGTCCTTCGCATAGAGAATACCAGTGATATGATCGATGTCTCCCTCGTAAACAGGTATCCGGCTGTGGCCGGCTGCGATGATGGTTTCCAGAACTTCGATGATCGGTGTTGTTATCTCCACCGCCACCATCTCAGTCCTTGGAACCAGGATCTCCCTTACCAGGGTATCTCCCAGATCCAGAACAGCGTCGATCATGGCATGTTCATCCCGGTTGATCACCCCTTCCTGTTCGCCTACATCGATGAGGCTGTGGATCTCTTCCTCAGTGACGCTGGTTCTCGCTATTTTCCTGAACAGATTCTTGATGCTGTTAAAAATGCCTTCTGCCATTGTTATTGGGTTACTCCCTGTTTAAGTTCTCATCTCAAATCTCAGATCTCAAATCTCAAAATAGATCCAGGACCCAAAAGAGAATCAATAAACTATTTGAATTTTATTCTGTGTTCTGTGTTCTGTGTTCTACATTCCACATTCCACATTCTACTCCGATGATACATACCTTTCTTCCTCTTCCCTCATAGCCCTGGCAGCTTCCTCGCCCCTTTCATGGTCGAACCCCAGAAGGTGCAAAACTCCGTGGACAAGCAGCCGTTTCATCTCCACAGGGACTCCATGTCCCAGTTCAGAGGCCTGTTTTTGTGCAGTTTCCCAGGAAATGACCACATCCCCAAGCAGCTGGTGAGTACCTGCCGGCCCTTCACCCTCCAGTTGAGAGAAGGAGAGAACATCTGTTGGTCGGTTCATATCCCGGTAAAGATGGTTTAATGAACGGATTTCCTCATCATCAGTGATGAGGATGCTGAGTTCCGCTTCACTCCTGCCCGAGTCGTCTAATATTCTGGCTGCCAGGTCCATCAAGGTCTTCCGATAAAAGTCCATTTCCGGATTCCGGCTCAGCAATTGTATCATCCTTTTTTTTCTTATCCTTCCTTCGATCTTCACCAGAGATCTGAACCTGGGGATAATCGATGCGGTGATGGAGAATACCTGTCACGGTCCGTGTAAAGCTGCGCGCGATCTGATGGAGATCTCTCAGGGTGAGGTTTGATTCGTCCAGCTGTCCGTCAATGAAAATATCATTGATTATCTTCTGTACAAGCCCTCTTATCCTCGCCGGGGTAGGCTCGGTGAGGACTTTGGAGGCTGCTTCAACAGCATCGGCCAGCATGATCAGTGCTGCTTCACGGCTTTGGGGTTTTGGGCCCGGATATCTGAAGTCTCTCTCATCCACCGTCTGAACCGATGGATCCTCCATTTCCTTGGCCTTGCTGTAAAAGAAAGTTATAAGCCTCGTACCATGGTGCTGCCTGATTATATCCACAACCCTCCCAGGCAACCTGTGATCTTTCGCCACCTCCGCCCCATCCTTGACGTGAGAAGCGAGGATAAGAGCGCTCATGCTGGGGCTCAGCTTTTCATGACGGTTATCCCTGGTTTCCTGATTTTCCACGAAATATTCGGGTTTGGTCATCTTACCGATATCGTGGTAGGTGGCCGCCACTCTGGCAAGTAGAGGATTGGCGCCGATATCCTCGGCCGCTGCTTCGGCCAGGGACCCCACAAGCACACTGTGATGATAGCTGCCCGGAGCCTTGAGGATCATGTCCTTCAGTGCCGGCTGGTTGAGGTTAGCCAGTTCCATAAGCTTCATATCAGAAGCCACATTAAAGGCAGATTCAAGTGCAGGGATCGCCACGGAAGCGAAAAGAGCCACAAGGATACCGCTTCCAGCTGCCGAAAGCAGCTGATGTGTTGTCTCACCGGAAAACAGGTCTCCACCAATCAGGAGGAGAACCGCAACCATAATCATGCTGGCTCCGCTTACCGCAAGTCCTGCACGGAGAATGGAGGATCGCTGACGGCAGTGCACCACACTGAAGGCAGCCACAACACTCCCGATAAAGGAGTAAAGGAAAAGGGTATGGCTCCAATCGAAATAAAACGCTGCCAGAACGGAAAGGAGAGCAGCCATCACAACAGCCACCGTCACCGGAAAGAGCGTACCCGCAATCATGGTCCCGAGAGCAAAGGGAAGCACCATTCTTAAGGTTATCTCGGACAGGCCTGTATAGGTCGTCGTCATGGCTGCTGAAAGAATGAGGACACCCCGTATGGCCACAACCTGAAAAACTGTGATGACCGCCAGAATGAACAGCTCTCTCAGGTCGGTTGCCACCGGAGGAAAAACGACCTTCAGGATCATGAAAAATAAGAAGATAGTAATGGTTACCAGGAGAAACATCCCGAGAACGAGGGAGGTACGACTCACCTCTGGAGAGAGTCTTTTGAGTTCGCTGATCTTGAGGATCTGATCCCCTGTCAGCCGATCCCCCGCCCGCACAATAACTTCCCCTTTACCCACCTGATGATAAACAGCACTGGTCTCTTCGACAGCCTTCATTTTTCGCTGCTCGGTTTCAGAACGGTTGAATGTCATGTTAGGCCGGATAAGATCCTGAACCAGTGTTTCAATCAGCCTTCTGAGAGACACCTGCTGTCTTGTCCATCCCTGACTTGCGACTCTCTTCCTGGCAAGATCACGGGCTGTCTGCAGGGAAAGGATCTCTGAGAAATCGTCAAGGACCATCTCCTCGGAGAGGGCGTTAAGGGTCCTGAGAGTGACGCCCTTCCCCCTTTCCCTCAAAAGGGTCTCCCGGTTCTGGACAACACCTCGGCCGAGAATAGGCTGGAAAGAATCCACAATAACAGCTTCGATCTTTTCACTAAAACCATCGGGGAACAACGGTAGCATTTTTTCAACATTAATATTTATTGCCAGTTGATCAATGAAAGCCTTAAGGGATTTCTGCCTCAGAGAACTCGTCTCTTCACGAAAAAGATCCAGTTCCCGCTGGAGAGAGGCCCTTGCAGCGTTCTGGCTGGACTTTACTTCCTGTATGAGGATTTTTTCATCCTCAAGCTGGGACGCCAGCATCTCCCTCATCTGGAGAAAGAAGGTGCGGACCTTCTGCAGGATCTCATATTCCTGATTTCTTTCGAAATCGTACACGGCAAGAACAGAGGCCTCAGCTTCCATTTTTCTGGCTCTTGTGGAAGAGGGATCCTCCACAAGAAATGATTGGGTGGCCTTGATGGCCCTGATTGCAATGTCGCCGGGTTGATAATCTTCTGCTGTGAAAGGCTTTGTAGGAACGAGCAGGTAGGTCAGCAGGATCACTGTAACCCAGAACAGAAGTGATTTCTGCGTGTCCCTGTTCCAACGGAGCATTTTCCCGTTGGCAGGACGTTCTCCCCTTGTGGCCTTTGATTTTTCCCCCGGTTTGGCAGCGGGTTTCTTTGCCACTCAGATACCTCTATTCTCGTAGGCCTTGATGATGGCCTGTACAAGAGGGTGCCGAACGACATCCTTCTCGTTGAAGATGACGAAACTGATCCCCTCAATCTCGTCAAGGATATCCATTACTTCAACCAGGCCGGAGGTGCTGTGGTGGGGAAGATCTATCTGGGTGATATCTCCAGTAATGACGGCTCTCGAATCAAAACCAAGCCGGGTCAGGAACATTTTCATCTGCTCCGTGGTTGTATTCTGGGCTTCATCAAGGATAACAAAAGAATCGTTCAGCGTGCGACCGCGCATAAAGGCAAGAGGAGCTATCTCGATCACCCCTTTTTCCACCAGTTTCATGGCCTTCTCGGTGGTTAACATTTCAAAAAGAGCGTCATAAAGGGGTCTGAGGTAGGGGTTGACCTTTTCATACATATCCCCAGGCAGGAACCCCAGCTTCTCACCCGCTTCCACAGCGGGACGCGTAAGTATGATCCTGCTGACCTCTTTGGAAACAAGTGCCCTGATTGCAGCCGCCATGGCAAGGTAGGTCTTGCCGGTACCTGCAGGCCCAACCCCGAACACAATATCGTCAATCCCGATACGCTCCAGGTACAGTTTCTGATTCAGGCTTTTGGGCACCACCCTCTTTCGGGGAGTGAGCACCACTGTTTCACCGGCGAGTTCCGAGTAGTCAGTGGTTGTCCCGTTGATTAACTGCCGGAATATGTTCTCGATCTCATCATTTGTTATGGACCTTCCCTTCCCAAGGTTGGCAATGATGTCAACAACCAGGCGCCAGACATCCTCAACCTTCTGGGCCGGTCCATCGAAGAAAACCTTTTCCCCTCGAACGCCGACTGTTACACCGGTCAACTGTTCGATCATTTTCAGGTTCCTGTCCATGTCACCGGAAAGAACTCTGAGATGTCCCTCATCCTGTATTTTGAGAGTCTTTTTCACGCCTAATCCCCTGGAATGGAGATCGTAGGGCCCTTATCACTCCACACGATCTGATAGGGGTCTTCAAAAGGGTAGGAGGTGTCAGACTCAAGGATGAAACCGGTCTGGGCCAGATCATCAAGGGAGAGAGGATAAGACCCCTTCTCCAGCCGGTATGTTTCAAGAGCGAGCATCAGGCGCTGTATCTGGGAATTAACAATAGTCTGCCTGACTGTGATCGCTTTTTCTGACGTCATCTGGGCAAGGAGGTTGAGTTTGCCGCCGGAGCGGGCAATGGTACTGAAAAGAACGAATATCAGTATGCCCGCGAACAGGAGACCGGACAACAGGGTAAACACCCCCTTGCGCCTTCGGGTTTCCTGGGCAGTATCCGCAGTTTTGGGAGTTGAAACAGGGATTCTCGTCGGTTTTATCAGGCCGAACCCGATCAGGTCCACCAGGGTTTTGGACGCTTCGAAATCTCCAGTAAGAGACCTGTAGGCAATATCCGAAACAGTGAACTGTCCGTTAACCAGATCAAAAACCCGATCCTGAACAGCTGACAATACCGTCCTGTCGCTGTCAAAAGGTTTTTGTGGGGTTTCATCCCCCATCATGTCAAAATTAATATTATCCTCATCCGCTGTTTTCCCGGCGAGCTCAGAATTTCTGACAATCTTCTCTTCCGCTCCCGGGACCTTGCCAAACACGATCTCCATGGAAGGTATCTTGGCTAGTACTCCTGGCCATTCGTCAATGATCCTGGCTGCTTCCATGAGGATGTACTCGGCCGGAAGGGGAGAAATGAAATGTCTGTCAAAGGATATCTTTGTCGTGTCGAATTTATAGGTCCCGCTGCTCCATTGAAAAATCTTGTATAGGGTTTCCTTGATCTGGAAAGCAAGGGCTGCCCTGAACAGATCCTCGGTAAGAAAGTTTTTCTCAGTGAGGACTACACCAAGCTTCTTTGCGGTCCTCTTTTGCTCCTGCAGACACTCTTCGAGCATTACCATGTCTACAAGACCTGATTTTACAAGGATGTCCCCGACACGCTCTTTCTCGTGGGTTTTGGCAGAACCACTTTCTGCACCAACTACCTTCCCCTCATCGAAAGTGACCGCTACACTCTTCCCCTTGTCCTCGAGGTAAAGGATCCCTGTCTTTCTCTGGTGAGAGATGAGTTGGAATATGTCGGAAAGACCGAAGTCCCTTAGTGTGCCCTTTAGTGCCATGGGATTAATTCTCCTCCAGCCTGTCGCTCACGTTTTTCAGCGCAAGCAGGTAAAAAGCACCCAGGAGTATCCCGAAGAGAACCTTTGAAAACAGCCCTGCCTGGATATCCAGCAAGGTCGTGTTCCTGAAAACCCCGTACCACAGGATCCACTTGGTCCAGAACATCACAGATAGTGTAATAAGCACCAGAGACTGCCAACCCACACCCAGGTAGATGTGCCCCATCCCCGGGAGTAGAACAGTGGCGACCCTTGAAACAAGTGCCCTTGTCTTTGTGAACCTCAGGATATGCATCATTTTCTTCACACGGCTGGCTGGATCAACGCCGCTTCTGACGATGAAGATCTGTTTGCACTGGGCACACAGGGCATCGGAACTTGACTGGTTGCACTTGTGGCAATGCATTCTGTTGCATCGCCGGCACCTTCTCGACAGGTTCATTCTCCCACTGAGGGGCAGCCCAAGGAACAGGATCGCTGCCGACGCCGGAAAAAGTATCCAGGAAAAGGTAAAGGGGATCATGGGAACGATCCCTGACCACAGGGCTTCCCGCCATTGCCTGCCCTGTTGATCAAGGGAAAGAGCATCCAGCAAATAGCGACTTGCCTCGCCATAGATATCCAAAGTAACACGTTGCCCATATTCCTGTTGCAGGGCCATCAGGGAACTTGCCAATTCAGGCGCCCTTTCCTGGGCAATGCGGAATTCTTTCTCACCCTCTTCCAGTTGAAGGTTCTCCCTGAGCGCCTGGCTGAGGTTGTAATGGATACGCGGATCGTCTTCATATCTCAGGGCCTGTCTATAATAGTCTATGGCAGCGTCAACGCGCCCGGTCTGTACCAGTACGTTGCCCAGGTTGTTGATGATGGCGGGTGAATCCGGGGATAGCGCTATGGCTTTAAGAAGATACGATTCCGCCTCGCGTATGCGACTGGATCTCTTGAGAACAACTCCAAGCACAGAAAGGACCTGACTGTTTTCCGGCTCCTTTACACGCAGCTGGTGCAGATCCTCCAGAGTTTTTGTCCCTTCACCACCCCTTTCCGCCATGTATATCTGGGAAGGGCGGGAATCAGAATAATAGGCTTCGCTCAGAGCCAGGACATGGATGAGAAGCGGCAAAGCAGACAAGAAGAGGAGTGCAAGACCGACTGCGATCCTCTCCTGATTCGCGAGGTGCAGCATCATGATCAAAGCGACGAGCAGAACCCAGACGACAACCGGTAAGCCGAGAATAACCGCGGCAGCCAGTACGATAGGGATAGCAATAAACCACAGCCACTGAGGGACCTTAATGATATGGGAGAGATCGTGGGCTATTCGGGGTATTACCCTGGGAGTAAAAAGTAAAATCGTCAGAAGAGAAGATATCGTCATAGCTACCAGGAGCCAGAGAACCACGCCCATACCCCAGGGGAAGAAAGACCGAAAATCTTTGAAAAAAGTCCCCCACCCTTCCAGGAGAGCATCCAGGGAAGAAAGAGCCCTTAGCTGATTTTGACTCCAGATAGTGCGGGCTCTTTGAAAATGTGGCCCCGGGTCATCCGGGGCCAGCTCCTTTGCATAGGCGATGATCTTTAAAGCGTCTTCGTAACGCCCCTGTTTCCTTGCCGACGAAGCTTCCACGAGGAGGGCAGCGGCCGGGTGGAAGAGGTTCGGGATTCCTTTCCTCTTCTTGTGTGCAAGGACCTTTTCAAGACTCTTTTCTGCCTCACTGAAATTACCGCGCAGAACATTCTGGCGATAGGAGTACCAGTCATCTTCCCAGGGTGCTCGCCATAACTTGGTAGAGGTGCCACCCTGGCTGAGCTGGGCCGTTGTATCCGACTCAGGCGCCTTAATATCCAGCACCTCTGAAAGGGGGAAATCAACGGTAATTTCACTGACCTCTATGGCCAGTGCGGGGTTTGCCAGAAAGACCGCGCATAAAAGCAGAGGAAGGACGAGGATTTTGAATTTGGTCATCAGGATCCGAACCCTAGTCTTTCTTTTTGACGGCATCGAGATATTTCCATTTCAGCTCGGCCGAGACGTTCTCCAGCAGCTTACTCTCCTCCTCTGAAAGGTTCCCCTCGGTTTTCACCCGGAGGACATCGATAATATCGATGGTCTGCTGAGCGGATACAAGGTTAGGGTCCATGGCCCCCGTTATGGGGTCCGCCATTTCACCTAACTGAATAAGGGCAGAGCTGAAAAGGGAAAAGATAAATGTTGGGAAATCGACTTTGAGAGTTTCTCCGGGACGATCGGCTTTGGCAGGCTGCCCTTCTTCCCCCTCATCGTCAATGGGACCATCTCGGGATTCCGGCGGGTTATTCTCGTCACCTTCGGTAACGGATGAAGTGCGGCGGTCCTCTACTTTGAATTCCTTTTCCTTCTTCTCATCGTCTGTCATGAATTACTCCTTTAACCTCCGGCAAACGATCCAGCCAGAGCGGAAACAGACTCTCTATATCCGGAAGGGTTCCCGTTCCCCTGAAGACAGGCATAGAATCCTGCTCCTCATCCGGTTGAATATACCAATTTCGTCCGGTAAGTGGCAAGGCAGGAAAAACAGTATGGGGGTGCGGAGGTATGGGTGTGGTGGAATAAACCCCATGACGATCTTGCACCCTTACACCCAAACTCCCAAACTCCCTTACTGTCCTTTCCCTTCTATCTCTTCCAGGGTCCTGATGATTGCGTTCATGCCCGGGTCATCGTTGATGTTGTGAACGTCGATGTACCGGATAATCCCCTTTTTGTCGATGACGAATATAGCCCTTTCCGCAACACCTTCAGACCTGAGCACATCGTATTTGAGCGAGGTATGACCATGGGGCCAGAAATCACTCAGGACAGGAAAGGAAACGTTGATCCCCTTGGCCCAGGCTTTGAGGCTCGGGAGGTTGTCTGTAAGCACACCCAGAACCTGGGTATCAAGCTGAACGAAGAGATCCTTGAGCTCTTCGTAAGCAGCAAGCTGACCCGTTCAGACAGGTGTGAACGCTGCCGGCAGAAAACTGAGCAGTACATTCTTTTTTCCCCTGTAATCGCTAAGGGTTACCCTGCTATCCTCAACGCTTGTAAGGGTAAAATCAGGCGCCTGTTCACCAACTTTCGGTTCGTTGGTAGGCTTCCCATCCGGGACGCTTACGTACAGAGGAACTTTCCCCTGCCCGAAAACCTTGCTCTCGGCATAAGCACCGGATGGTGCCAAAGCCTTCGAAAGAATTTCTAATATTGATGAGCGAACCTTGCGCTGACTGCTTTGGCTCAGGGCTTCCTCGATGATCTTCCGGTAATTCTCGTAGGGCTGTGCACCTTTTATGATGCGACCATTAATAATAATGGTGGGAGTGCTCCAGACATCCAGTTCATGGACCTTGTCGAGGTTCTTCTGAAGTTCCGGCAAGTGTGTCTGGTCATCCATGCTCTTTTTAAATCTGGCCATGTCAAGACCCAGTTCACGTGCCAGTTCATCCAGAGATGGTCTGTCCAGTTCAGGAGCTTTTTCAAAAAGCAGGTCGTGCATTTCCCAGAACTTCCCCTGGTCCCAGGCCGCCCAGGCGGCAAGGGCAGCGTTACTTGAATCGTGAGAGTATTTTCTCATATAGGGAACCAGCACAAACCGGACTTTTCCCTCAAACTCCTCTTGCAGTTTTTTGAAGGTCGGACCGACCTCCTTGCAGAAAGGTCACATGAAATCCGCGATCTCGATAATTGTCACCGGTGCATTATCGGGCCCCTTGCTTGGAGCCCGCACCGGTTCGAATTTCACAGTTTCCGCCGATATGGCCGCGGGAACTGAAAACATGGACGCCACAGCTAACAGCAGCGTCAGAACAATAAACCTTTTCATGTCGGCAACCCCTTTCCGTCTGGTTATACAGTTGAAAGGACTTTCATACAGTCTGTATTATTATACATCAGTACTAATTTTGATATCAAAAGGTAAAAAATCCCGATATCGGAATTTTTTCAGGTTTCAGCTTTCAGGTGTCGGATACAAGTGATCACGGGCCACTGATTACTTCACTTTGAGATCTGAGATTTGAGATGTGAGATCGAAATTTGGAATTTCCTCCCTTCTCTGGCATACTGATTTCAATAATTTTACCTGGAGGTTATGAGACAGTGACTGTCACAAAACGACCCATTGATGAACTTCTCGAGATCATGACGATACTCAGAGGGCCTGAAGGCTGCCCGTGGGACAAAGGGCAGACCCACGAATCACTGAAGCCCTACGTCGTGGAGGAAGCTTATGAACTGGTGGAAGCGGTGGAAGGAGGTCAGAACGGCGAGATCAAGGAAGAGCTTGGTGACCTTCTGCTCCAGATTATTTTCCACAGCCAGATAGCCGCGGAAGCCGGCAGATTTGACTTCGATGACGTAGTCCAGGGGATCATCGAAAAGCTCCTGCGGCGCCATCCCCATGTTTTTGGCGGGGAAAGGGCCGCCAATGAAGCGGAGGCTCTTCACAACTGGGAGCGTATTAAAGCTGAAACGGAAGGGAAAAAGAAAACAAAAAGGCACCCGGGCACCCCTATCCTCCACCGCGCGCTGCGAATGCAGGAAAAGGCAGTGAGTTTCGGCTTCGACTGGGAGGAGACATCCCAACTGTTCGAGAAGTTGGAAGAGGAGATCACAGAAGTACAAGAGGCCGTCGCCAGTGGCAACCGTGAGGAGATCACCGAGGAGATAGGCGACCTGCTGTTTATGGCGGTCAACTTGTCCCGCTACCTCGATATCCATCCCGAGGACGCACTGGAAAGGTCCATGAACAAGTTCACCAAACGGTTTCGATCTATGGAAGAAATGGCCGCATTGGATAACCGGCCCCTTGAGGATATGGAGCTTGGCGAGATGGAGAAGTATTGGGAAAGAGCAAAAATTCAGAATGCAGGACGCAGAACGCAGAACACAGAATGAGAACAAAAGCGGATAGCCGATCATTTTGAATCTCGAATCCATTTTGAGAACTGAAATTTGAGGTTTGAGATTCGTTTTAACCGGGAGAAAAAAATGAAAAAAACAGATCTTCTGACGCTTGTACTGATCTTTGCTTTCACCATCGCACCTACTACACTACTGGCAGGTGAACTTGCCGGGGTTACCCTGGACAACACCCTCCGGATCGGAGGGGATACCGTTACTCTGGCAGGGATGGGGATCAGGACCAAAACTTTTCTCAAGGTCAAAGTCTATGTTGCAGGCCTGTACATGAAAAACCGGTCCAACGACCCAGCTGCTGTTATAGGATCGGAGCAGGCCAAGGCCATTGTAATGAGCTTCCTGTACAAAGAGGTTGAAGGAGAAAAGCTGCAGGAAAGCTGGCGCGAGGGATTTGAAGCCAATACTCCATCAGCCGGGCCGGAGCTGAAAAAACAAATGGACCAATTCGTATCCCTTTTTTCAGCATCGGCCATGGAAGGTGATAAATATATCTTCGCCTATGAACCCGGTATCGGTACAACAGTCAACCTCAAGGGCGACATTAAGGCAACAATTCCGGGAGCGGATTTTGCCAGCGCTCTCATGGCCATTTGGTTTGGTGACAAGCTGGGGGACGGAGGGTTGAAGACCCTGAAAAAAGACCTACTCAAGGGCATTTAACGAACCGTAACGGGGTATCGAAGACCGCCTGACGCGGTGACACGGCGACGCGGCGGAAAAAAATACGCACAACTGGCCATAACTATAAACGGCAACACCGTGTATTTGAGGATTGCTCCCCGACACACCGATACCCCGACATTTCGATACATGTGTCTCGCGCTGGTTTTTTAGACAAAGCGAGACCAGACCAAGGAGGTAAAAATGAGACGAATGAGCCTGATATCCTTTACCGTTGTCATCATCCTTATTCTAACGATCTCACCTGCCCTGTCAGCAGACAAGGTCGTCGTGGCCTCCAAGATCGACACGGAGGGTGCTCTGCTTGGGAACATGATTATCCTCATGCTGGAGAATGGCGGCATCGCCACTGAAAACAAGACAGAGTTCGGCCCCACGCCCATGGTCCGGAAGGCCATCGCAGCTGGACAGATAGACATCTATCCGGAATACACTGGTAACGGTGCCTTCTTCTTTGGTCTTGCCGACGATCCTCTTTGGAAAGATGCGGCTAAAGGCTTTGGGAAGGTCAAGGAACTTGACATGGAGAGCAACAGCATTGTCTGGCTGACTCCTGCCCCTGCCAACAATACCTGGGCCATTGCCGGGCGAAAAGATGTGGTGGACAAAAACAAAATACATAGCCTCGAGGATTTCGCCAGGTTCGTCAACGACGGGGGCAAGGTCAAACTCGCCGGAAGCGAGGAGTTCGTGAACAGCGCTGCCGCCCTGCCGGCGTTCCAGGAAGCCTACGGGTTCAATCTGCGCAAGGACCAGCTCCTCACTCTGTCGGGAGGCAATACGGCTCAAACAGAAAAGGCCGCCGCCCAGGGAGTGAACGGTGTGAACTTTACCATGGCCTACGGAACCGATGGCCAGCTGGCAGCTCTTGGCCTTATCGTTCTGAAGGATACCAAAGCTGTTCAGCCGGTTTACGAACCGGCTCCCATCGTGAGGAAGGAGGTCCTGGACAAATATCCCGGGATCGAGGTTATTCTGAAACCGGTTTTCGAATCCCTCGACCTGGTGATCCTCCAGACACTCAACGCAAGGATCCAGGTTGAAGGTTTGGACGCGAAAGCGGTGGCCAAGGGCTACCTGAAGGAAAAAGGGTTTATTAAGTAAAATGAGTCAGTACCCGGGAGCCAGGATCCAGGAGACATAACCTCCTTGCGGCTGACTCCTGACAACTGGCTACTGGGTCTTTTCATGCGGGGTCTTTTCTCCATCAAAAAAGTACCCTTCAGCGCTGCTGCGTTGGGATTGGCAGCCATGTTTTTTTCCGGCTTCGTCACCTTCCGACCCAACAGAATTGCTGTGGGAAAAGCGGTGTTTCTAACCCAGACCCAGGGGTATCTATGGGTCGCAGTAGTAATATTATGGACCATACTTATCCTCCTTTCCGCCCTGCGCATCCCCGGTCGGATGCACCTCTTCTCCACCGGTTCGCTTTCGTCGACCCTCATCCTTTTACTTATGGCCACCGCCGCAAGGCACGCCTCATGGACGACCCAGAATGCCGGATCCATAGCCCGGACCTCCCTCGGTCCGGCCTTCTGGACACTCCTGTTTGCCCTCATCGTCATCCTGACAGATACATGGCAAAGATCGGGCAAGGAGAAGAATTTCATCACTACAATGGGAATTGTCACTGGGGGGATCCTCCTGGGGATGCTGGTCTCCGGCGACCTTGATATGCTTTCCATCATGCGTGAATATGCCAATCGGAAGGAACGTTTCTCTGGTGAACTGTTAACACACCTGGCACTTGCTGGCTCATCGGTGGGGCTTGCCCTTGGCCTGGGGATTCCACTGGGCCTGCTGGCACACAGAAAAAAAACCTTGTATGCACCTACATTCTTTACCCTCAATACCCTGCAAACCTTTCCGAGTCTTGCCCTCTTCGGCATACTCATACCGGTCCTGGCGGCGGCGACTCTGAAATTTCCAGTCCTTACCGATATGGGGATAAAAGGTATTGGGGCCGCCCCGGCCATCATTGCCCTCACCGTCTATTCTCTCCTACCGGTGGCACGTAACACCTATATCGGGTTTACGACGGTGGATCCTGGGGCTATCGAAGCGGGAACGGGAATGGGCATGACCCGATCGCAGCTCCTTTTCAGAGTTGAGATCCCCATCGCCTCTCCAGTTATCCTCAACGGAATACGGGTTGCTCTTGTGCAGGCCATCGGCCTTACCGCGGTAGCGGCACTCATTGGCGCCGGAGGGTTGGGGGTGTTTATTTTCCAGGGGCTGGGACAGGCAGCTAACGATCTGATCCTCCTGGGAGCCATCCCGACGATCTTCATTGCAGTCCTCGTCGATTCCCTTATGGGTGGCATTATTCGGATACTGCAACCGAAAGGTCTCAGATGATAAGCCTGAACCAGGTGACAAAGGAATATCCCGGAAAAATCGCAGTGGATGAACTTACTTTCGAGGTCGAGGACGGTGAATTCTGCGTGATCATCGGACCCTCCGGGTGTGGTAAATCAACGACGCTCAGAATGATAAACCGGCTCATCCCGGTTTCCGGAGGGAGTATCACCCTCGACGGGAAGGATATATACAATTACCGTCCAGAGGAACTGCGACGCCAGATAGGGTACGCCATCCAGAGTGTGGGGCTGTTCCCCCACATGACAGTGGCAAGGAACATCGGGATTGTGCCCCAGCTCATGAATTGGGATATGTCAAGGATCAGACGGCGCACTGACGAACTCCTTGATCTGCTTAACCTGGACCCTGGTGTCTACCGGGACCAGTACCCCCGTCAACTTTCAGGAGGTGAAGCACAGCGGGTGGGTGTGGCAAGAGCTCTTGCCGCTGACCCTGCCATCCTCCTGATGGATGAGCCGTTCGGGGCCATCGATCCCATCACGCGGGAGTCTCTCCAGACCGAATTCGCCAGAATCCAGAAGGAACTGAAGAAAACCATCGTTTTTGTCACCCACGACATCGATGAGGCGATCCGCATTGCCACGCGTATCCTGGTTCTCAAAGATGGGAAACTGGTGCAGTACGACACGCCGGAAAACATAATGACCGCCCCGGCCGGACGGTTCGTCACAGAGTTCATCGGTACCGATAGAGCTTTGAAAAGGCTGTCCCGGCTGCCTGCGGGCAACTATATGAAAAATGCTCCAAATATAAGGGATTCGGATCCCCTCCAATCTGCAGCCGGGCTGATCGCCGAGCATTTTTACCTTTGGGTCCTCGCCCATGACGGCACAGTTCTTGGCTGGCTGGATGAGAACAGTTTGAAAAGTGGTGAACCAACAGCTGGTCTTGCCATGACCAGCTTGGATTTCAGGATGTCAGCTGTCGATACCGATTCAACCCTCAAGGAAGCTCTTTCCCGCATGGTCCAACAGGGGATCCGCAGCGCTCCCGTTGTGGACATGAAAGGAGTGCTTCTGGGTGAGATCAGGATGGGAGATATTCTTGAGGCGTGAAAGCCAGAATGTAGAACGTAGAACACAGAACGCAGAATAAAATCAACAGCTGACGATATATTCCAATAGTGCACCGGTGCACATGTGCACAAAAAATTTTGCATGTTGGATATTAAAAACCATGACATCAACCACAAAAAAACAGATCCTTACTCTCGGTTCCCTGACGGTGGTTTTCCTCGTTCTCACCTTCTGGAAAGAACCGTGGCTGATATCGATGTCATGGCTTTTCCCCTCACTGGACCCCAAACTCGATAAAGTCATCTACGATATGGCTTTCTTCAGCCAGCTCGTCCTGGAACATGGGATACTGGTACTGGTATCAAGCGGTCTGGCAACCGTACTCGGTCTCGCCGCCGGGATCGCTGTGACCCGTTCCTGGGGTCGTGATTTCCTGCCCGCTGTGAGCGCCCTGGCCTCCATGGGCCAGACCTTTCCACCGGTAGCCATCCTTGCCCTGGCCGTACCTGTGATTGGTTTTGGGTTCAAACCCACCATAATTGCTCTCTTCCTGTACGGCCTCCTCCCCATCCTTCGCAATACGATAACCGGGATCGATGCGGTGGCTTCAGACGTACTGGAAGCAGCCTACGGAATGGGCATGACACCGTACCAGGTCCTCCGCCAGGTGGAGATCCCCCTTGCCATGCCGGTGATCCTTGCCGGCATACGTATTTCCACCGTGATCAATATTGGAACGGCCACCCTGGGGGCCACCATCGGTGCCGGGGGCCTGGGAAAACCCATTATCGCCGGCCTGATCAGCGAGAACCCCGCCTTTGTACTGGAAGGGGCCATACTCGTAGGGTTGTTCGCCATTATCGTGGACACGGCACTGGGAGTGCTCTCTGTAAAAACAGGGTCCGGGGTTTAGGGTCTGGGTTTCGGGTTTTTGGTTTTGGAGGCGTGTACTTCAGGTTTATATTCTGCGTTCTGGGTTCTGTGTTCTTTTTCCAGATACCAGACACTAGATCCTGGACACTGCCCTTCTTACATCCCCTTATGACACCCGAGGCAGATCATCATTATGTTGTCCCCGGAAAGCCTGAGACGTTTTTTGTTCCCCGCGCCCTTGGCAGCAGCCTTATGTTTGATCACCCCTGCTTCATGGGGATTGTGGCAGGTGACGCAGGTTACACGGTTATTATAAAGAGGCAGCTTTACACCGATCTTTTCCACAGCTCCTTCTATAACGGCTAACACATCATCTGAAGGTTCTACGAGGTGGTCACCACCCACCGGATGACCTTTATCCAAGCCTTCGTGGCAGCATGTGCAGTATTCATCTATGGACTCGTCCTTAAACCCGGCGCTCTCGATCCCCAGCACCTGTTGATCCGGAAGAGAAGTGTGGCAGAAGAGACAGGACTGGGGTCTGACAATACCCCATTCGTCCAGCTGCAGATGGGCGTTCAGTTTTCCAAACTGTTCCGCCTTGTGGCACCGGAAGCAGAACTCGTTACGAACCGTGTAGCCGCCTCGTAAAAAATCCGGATTTACCTTCCCCACCGATTTTTTTTCCTCCCCACCTTCCTGCAGGGATGAGTCGTGGCAAGTGACACATGTGACTTTTCCTTCGGCCAGAGGCATTTCGAGGGGTATGACAACGTTTGATGATGGAACCATACCCACGGGATGGATATCTCTTCGTGCGAACCGCCCGTTATGACACCGATCACAAACGGCGCTGCGATCGCTTCCTGTCAGGAGCATGGGGTTTCCGTCCACCGGATCACCGAAATGGCATGAGATGCACATCACATTCTTCCAGTGGGGGTTGATGCGATCCGAAGCTATTGCCAACGAAAGATAAACGGGACGGAGCATCTTCTTTTTACGATTAGCAGTATCGTGGGGATCGTGGCAACTGACACAGGTAAAGCGTCCCTGGATCAGGGGGATCCCCAGGGCCTCGAAATCCCACGTCTTGTCCGGATCGCCGAAGGGGTTGACCGCAAGATAATGTCCGTTGCCCAGAGCATCGTGGCAAAAATCACAACTGGCTTGAACGTTGGAGTTGAGGATCTCGGATAATTTCTGGCCCTCTTCGGGTCTCGATATGTGACAAAAGGTGCACGACTCGCTCGTCTCATCGTGGGGGGAACGGGTGTACATAGATCCTTTGTGACAGGCCGAACAAAGGTTGTCCTGCCTTGTTTTCTTCTTCTCAGTGTCGCCTCTGAGCAGGAAAGGTCTGTATTCGTCGGAGTGCATGTAGTGACAGCTGAGGCATATGACCTGGTCGCCAAGGGTTCCTTTTCCCAGAGGCAGCCAGATCTGAAGGAGTACGTCGGTATCGCTGGACGCGGGAACTCCCACCGGATGGAGGTGTGAAGGGGTGTGACACTCGAGGCAAAGAGAGATCGTATCGTCGTCCACCAGATACTGAAGGAACCGGCCATTTCCCAGTTGGACGTGACACTCGGAACAGGATATTTCGTGGGGGTTTTTTATCCGTTCAACTTTCTTGGCGTACTGTTCCAGACGACCTGTGAGGTCAAGGTCACCTGTGGTGGCGCAGTAAGCTGTTTCAGTTAACGTTGTAGCGAACAAAACAGCAATGACACAGAAGACTGCAGCGGATGGGAAAAAGCGGCCCGGATTATAAGTATTTATCCAGCACAAAACAGATCTGGCCTGAATAAACCTCATTATATACCCCCAATGCCCAAATCTGGAACTTTAACAAAAGCGGAAAATGTCTCCTCGGACCATTTTACATCCGGTGGTGAGGCCCTTGGCGTGCCCCCACTCCTGTAGCCTCACCTCCGGAACCCTTATATGATACCGGACTCTTGTCGGCCGTTCAAGAAGGAGTTATGTGTCATTTTCGCCCCACACTATTGTTGCATAATCGCCACATGTTTCCCCACCTATGGATAATTACCGCCTGTGAAGGAGAGGTTTCCATGAAAATAGAACCATGCCCTGATGTGAGCTCCGTCTTATATCCATTGATCATTTCTCCCTTTATTAATATTTTCCTATATATTTTCAGCATGTTAGACAACATAACTTTTGTATCTGATCCCGTTATACTGCTTATTACCACCTGAATACCCGGTGCAAATGTATTCTGTTGGCAGGACCACTTTCCCGGCACGGTTGTTGCTCTTACCTCTCATCAGATACCTACTGAACAGTGTGAAAGGAACTGAAATGAAGAACTGCGAAACACTGGAAAGAATGCTCAAAATGTCAGCCGGCGACCGGGCAAAAACAGGAAAGATCGTGGCCCGTTCTTTCTATAAGATCCTTCGCGACAACGAATTTACACACGCTGAGATCATGGATGTGACAGGACACATACTGGACGGTGTGATCAAAGATATGAAGTCCAACGGAAAAGATGCTAAAAAACCGGTTGATCTGATTTCCCGGCCATCTTCCAAAGAGGTTGCTTGAATCAACCCCTTCGTCAGTCCAAAGACCAAAGCCCAAAGACCAAAGAAGCCGTCAGTATGTCCCTCTACGCTAAGCCCCCCGATTTTTTGCCCTATAATTTGGGATATTAGTATTTTGTCCATGCCCTAAAGTTTGATTCCTTTGGACTTTGGACTCATTCTGCCAGAGGCAGAATGTATCCAAGCGTGTCCCCGTACTCCACCCGGTCCCTCACCTCAGCGGTGAATACGCTCATGATACCGTCCCTGGGCGCTACGACAGTGTAGACATTATCAACTCTGTCTTCCAAAAGGACCAGCTCCTGTTCTTCCATCACTTCATCGCCCGCTTTAACCAGCCACTGGACAACGTCCAGACGGCCCGGGTCTTCATCAAGGCCATACAGGAACACAGCGCCCTCAGCAGCCGAGATCTCATCATCGGTGGGAACGCGGCTTGTGACGGTACCACGCACCGTCACAATTCCTGGAAAGTTTCCCGCTGTAAACACGGCATCGGCGATGCCTTCACCGTCCGTGGCAACGCTGACGGCGCTAATCTCACCGGTACCCGCCGCGATCTCATAGAGTACATCCACACTGCTGTTGGGGTTTCCGTTTGCATCGGTTACCCTGGCCGTCACCTTCGTCTCCCCTCCTGTCGTCACCTCGCCGGGTTTCGCCAAAAGCACGATCTTTGCGGGAGCGTCTGGACGCAATTCGATGGGAACTACTGTCACCATGCCTGAGGTCAGGTTCCGCACTTCAACCTGGACCTGGCCCATTACGATACCGGCAATATAGTCCGCGAAGGCCCGGCCCCTGGAATCGGTTTTTCCCTGGACAACGCGGATCGAGCCATTATCTCCCAGAAGGGTAAACCGCACAGTGTGGCCTGACACAGGTTCTCCGTCCGCGCCCCTAACCACTGCGGTTATCCGGCTCCGGCTCCGCCCGTCAGCAGTCAGCCACTCCCTGGACAGGGATATGTCCATGGTGCCGGCAACCGATAGAGCCCTCACCTTGGGTTCTGTGACCACGATATCAACAGATCCCTCAATAAAGGAGCGTACATAACCGATACCCACATCGCCAGAAGTCATATTCTTGGCGCTTACCAGGATCGTCTTGGCCGCAAAACCGCTTACATACCGGGCTGTCACCGCACCGAAGGAATCGGTCATACCGCCCCAGTCCACATCCAGGTCACCGCCCACGAGGTCTTCCAGGGTGCCGCTGCCAGCGATCCCCGTGTACTCGTCTGTCGTAGACATCGTCAGTTTCAATTCGTGTCCCTGGATCGCATTGCCGTTGGCATCTGTGATTATAACTGATACGTCGGAGGAAGAACTTTCATCGGCCGGAAGAATTTCCTCTGCCACTTTCACATCGGTGAAAACCCTTGCGTCCACATCAACCACCCGCTCCGAAGGAACCTGTGCAGCCTCCAACCCCTCAGGGCTCACAAGATGGCCAACAACGGCTTCCTGTATTTCACCGTCCGACCAGCCTATAGAGAGGCTTCCTGTGTAGGTACCCGACGATCCGGGGAGCTCGTTCATGGGAACACCAATATGATGACCCAGGTCGAAGCTGGCAGTCTGGTAGGCATCCCCCTTGAGTGTTACGGACACCGTGTCGCCTGTTACCAGTTTCCCCGAGTATCCGGCCACATGAAAACCGTTATGCCTGACGAGGCTTATGACCGGTACGAAGGGGTTTATGGGTTCATCATAGGTGCGAAGGAAAAGCAGGGGGCTGTTGAGATGTTCATAGCCTCCATCCGTCCCCTGGATCGGTTCTGCCCCTACCACGAGGCGGTTTGTCCGCTTCAGGATTTCATCCATTTTAAAAGGCTGGGGTACGACTATGGGCAAGGTGCGTCCGTTGAGGTGAAAGCCACAATCCCCCTCTTCCGGACCCCAGGTCATGGCGACGTGAAGGACACCGCCAGGAGCAATGGGTTCACCAAGAGGCAGGGTCGATGCAACGACCCTGGACTGACCGAAGCGAGGCGCTGACCAGTCACTGGACCATACATGATCGCTCATGAACCCCTCGAAGTTGATCTCCGGAGAGCCCTTAACGAAAGTCCCTTCCCAGAAAACCTGCGCCATGAACAGCGGAGCCCCCCGATCATCCACCAGGGTGAAGAGGGTCTCTATGGGTCTTACGTTCCTGCGAATCAGCCGCAACTCTATGGTACCGCTATCCTCGCTGAGGGCATCGTATGAGGGAAATGTGAGGAAATCACCCTTACTGGTACTGCTCGAAACAACGGCTGAGCTCCAGCCCGCAGACTGGCCTGTGCCGATGTTGGAAGCCATGAAATCAACGTCCAGCAAAACATCGGCGGTCGCAGGTCCAGAGGCGGCGACCAGGATCGACAGGGTGAGGAAGGAAAACCTTCCAATATGTGCCCATAAAGTATTCATCACATCATTAACCCGTAAAGGGGAAATATAACAAAGCTGCTAATATATTACACACATTACACCCTAAATAGTTACATTTTTGTAACTGATGTCTCATCTATTGATTTCCTGGAAACTCGGCCCACGGTGTGACCCTGTTCCATCCTTCACCGAAGGCGTTGTCGTAGTTGCTCAGGCGATGACAGTTCTGAGCGGATGTGGAGTTGCCCCAGGTCACCCCCGAGTTCTCCGGGCTTATATTTTCCCCTGCCCGGTTCGTTTCGGTACCGGTGAAGGGGAGTGAATCGATACCAGCCCTCGGGTCGTCCCAGGTGTTGTGGTTGGTATCCAGGCAGTTGGTTATCATCAGGCGCTTGAGCCGGGAGGCGTGGGGGCTGTGACACTTGGAGCACGTAAACCGGTGATAGGGGTAGTCCACTACACCTGCACCAGCCGTCGTCCCCCACGAGAAGTGCCTGAAGACGTATGGAAAATTCATGGCCGTGTCCACATATAGTTGGGTTTTAAATGCGTGGCCCTGTGCGCCTCTAAACCCCAGAGCCCTGTCGTTGGTCCCCAGCAGGAAGTTCTGATAAGCCATGGCCGGCGCCCCTCCTGGTACCCCCACGGCAGTGGAGAGTTTATACCCCGTTGTACCCAGCCTCAGCCCGTCATCGAAGACATTGGCTGCCCCGGTTCCGTCTCCGCCTGTCACGGCCGCCGCATGTCCATTGCTTCCTACCCAATCCGACGCTGCGTTACCAAAGGTATTAAGTGTATTGATCTCGTCGGCTGACCACAGGCCATCTCCGTCACCGTGGCACGGTTCACAAAGTCCCGCCACCTTATCTGCCGAATTGAAGGAGGGGTTACTTGTAGGTGAACCGCTGTTCTGGTCAATGAAATAGCCTCCCGGTTGGGTATTGGCAGTAGATCCGCGAGGGACTGCACCGAAGGTGCCGCTGACATCGGGGTATATATGCTGATCTCCTCCCGCATCAAAACGTGGAGCTCCATCCTCCGGATAAGGGTTACCCATCCAGGTACCTCTCAGATAGGGCGACACGGCCGGAGACCCTGCCTTTGTGTTATGGACATCGTGACAGTAGGAGCACCTGATGGAACCCACGGCGTCCACACCGGGACCTGAGGCCGCAAAATCGGCGGCGTGAGTGGACTGGATGGGCCCGCCCTTGTAAAGGTATTCGGCGCTTGTCCAGGTGGCGGCCGTCCAGTCGGTCACATCCACGCTGCCGGAATCGTAATCGGGGAAAGTTCCGTTGGTGTCCATGGTCGGCAGCCCCCACTCAGACACACCTACTGTATCGTGGCACCCCCAGCACATCTGGGCCTCTGTGGCCGCACCGAACCTTACCGTCGCAGTCCCGCCCAACTGGATGGCGTTTCCGTGACTCGAGAAGCCCCCGCCCGTATCGAAAACAGGGATCAGCTGCCCGGAAGCAAGAACCGTTGATATCTCCACATCGTTGACACCAGTTACGCCGTCCGCATGACCACCATGACAATCCACACATACACCCGCAACGTAGCCTGATCCTGTCGGCCCGTCGGCATCCACATGAGAGGAACTGGCCAGGACAACAGGGGCCCCAGCCAGACCGCTATCATGGCATCCGTTGCAGTCGCTGGGAGCAAAAGCTCCGCGATGCCAGTGACATACGGTGCACCTGGTTCCCCCCGCAGGAGTGTTCATGTGACCATTCTTGGACGTATCGCTCACTACGTGCCACATGAGAGCGGGATCATTGTGGCAGACCTGACACACCCCGGTGTACGCATCCACCGGCGCATAGTCGGTCCCCTTTCCAGTGAGAGGAGTAAATATGACCGCGCTGCCTGTTGGGGTGATCAACTGTCCGGTGGTGATTGATGATGCCGCAGAGGGGTATTGCCAGATCAGCTTGGCGTTGTCGGTGAAAGATCCGTTACCGTGGGGGTTATGGCAATCCCAGCACCACCCGCCTCCGTCCGCACCAGTGTGCCTGAGACCCCAGTGAGCAGTATCCATATTGACGGAAGAGTTGGCCGTGGAGAGGGGACTAGCAGAGCTGTCCACTGATATCCCTGCCCCCGCGGAGCTATGACACACCAGACACACCTGGCTACCGGGGCTGCCTGGCCCATAAGTTCTCAATCTGTAAGGGTTGTTTGCAACATCCAGAGGGTTTGAGGGGTGCTGGTCTGCTGTCGTCAGATGGCAATAGACGCATTCCCTGCCCTGCTGCAGCCCCCAGGCAGGGTTCCCGTGACCGTCACTGTCAAAATCTGTGGCGTTGATACCCAGAGGAAGATCCTCGGCCGGTGTTTCCCTCTCGGATACTTTGGGGGCACTGTGGCATGCCAGGCAGCCTTCCCCAGGAAGCTGTACATTGTTATGGCCATGACAATCGGTGCACGGCTGGGTGCTGTCGCTGCGATGGGACCATATTGTATTCGGCGGAGGAAAGGACGGTGACCCGTCCGGATGTAAAGCCGTCCTCACCTTTATCCCATAAATTGTTAGAACGGGATCTCCCGCTGTAACGATGAGAGGATTAATGCCTACGCTGAAGGAAAGAGTTGATTCGTCCCAGTCGGAGGACCCGTGGCACCAAAGGCACATTTCACGGCCGGTGCCGTCATCTTCCCCCACTGCCTGCCCGGCCCTGCTCACGGCACTGGTCTTGAAAACCTTCCCGGTAAAGTAACTGTCGTTGTTGGTAGCGACCTTGTCCTCACCGGCATAAACTTCCCGGGCAAAGAATGCCTCATCATCGGAGGCAGAGTTGATCTCCCCCATGTGCGGATCATGGCACAACTGGCAAGGTATCTTATCCCCGATACTGATCTCGTAGAGAAACCGTCCCGTGGGTGTCCGAACCTGGTAATTGTCAATTTCTGTTCCACTGTCCATGGAGGTCATGACGTAGTGTCCCCCCGGTACATAAATATCCGGGGATCCTGTCACCTTGAAAAAATCAGTGGCGTCGAGAGGGCCGTCCGGTTCCCGGCCATCGGGAACCTCATAATAACCTACCACTCCGCCAGGTGCGCTCTGTCGGTCCCCGCCAAAGGCGATGTCCTGCGGATTGTTGTCGAAATCAAATACGGTATCGGGAAAGCTGTCGATGTGGTTGCCCGAGTGACAATCGAAGCAAAGGGCGGTAGTGCCGATGAGATAATCTGGTCTGACAGAGGCCGACTGGCCAAGATCCCTTTTCTGAAAGAGATCGTTAAACTCTTCCGTCAGGTCCCTGGTCCAGAGACTGGTCACGGGGATGACCACACCCTCAAAACCCAGAGTCCCTGGATCGGGCAGGTGCAGATCGTGACAGGCACTGCAGGCACCTCTCGGGGCAACGGTTTCCCCTGAAAAATCGTGAAGTGAGCCATTAAACCGTCCAACATCCCTGGCGTTTAAAGCCCACGAGGGAGGGGTCCCATCGTGACAATCCAAGCACAGGTCGCCCGGGGACACTGCGTCCGGCGTTAGATCCCTGCACCAAAGGGTCAGCTCGCAGGAACCGTGAGAGGTGTGACATTGACCGCATAGTCCACTGCCACCTGATGCGATGTAAGCCGGGCTGGCTGAAAGATCGTGAACCGTTCCGCCAAGGGGTGCTGCCCCGGAGTTTGAAACGCAGCTGAGCACAGCAACACCGATGACGGCAACGCGTGCCATAAGGCCATTCCTGCACCTGCTGTAAAATTGAGCCCTTATCCTCACGCTACCACCCAAAACCTGAAAAGATCACGCCCAACATCTGTTAATTTGTCAGATAGCAGTGCTGTTCGTATCGCCAACCCCAGACTTTGAAAATGTCTGTATTATCAACATGTTGCAAAGCCAATGCCACCACAGGCACATAGTTGTAATCCTATAACCGCTTGAAAACAAAGAAAAAGGCCGCCACGGGATCAACCCCTTTGGCGGCCTTAATTACCAAAAAGCCTATAATTGACAATCAGGTTCCGAAATTCGTCACCAACGCAGTATAGTCCCTCCCCACGTCAGTCCCGCTCCGAACCCGGCAAGGGCCACGATATCCCCCTTTTTTATCCTTCCATCACGGTTCGCCTCGTCGAGAGCTATGGGTATGGTGCCTGCCGAAGTGTTGCCGTATTTCTCAAGGTTAACAATGAACTTCTCCCTGGGTATGTCCAGCGCCTTGGCTGCCGCGTCGATGATCCGGAGATTTGCCTGGTGAGGTATGATCCAGTCCACGTCAGCCAGGGTAAGCCCGTCTGTCTTGTTAAGGGCCCCCCGCACGGCATCGGGGAGTGCCCTGACGCCGAACTTGAACACTTCCTTTCCTTCCATTGTGATAGCGAAATCCTTACTGACCTTGTCCCCGAGGGGTGAAAGGTCAGATACTCCAGGCGTCACCGCAAGCCACGGCGGGGGAGCTGAACCGTCGGACTTCATGTAGGACGACAGGATCCCGTGGTCGCCGCCTTCATGTCTCAGAATGGCCGCCCCACCCCCATCCGCGAAGAGAACACATGTGTTTCGGTCGGTCCAGTCCAGAACACGGGACAGGGTCTCGGCCCCTATAACGAGAGCTGTCCTGACACCCTGATCAGGCATCATCCCGTTGGCAACGGCAAGTCCGTAGACAAAACCTGAGCAGGCCGCCTCAAGGTCGAAACAGAACGCGTTTTTTGCACCGATCTTCCCCTGGACCAGGCAGGCGGTGGAAGGAAGAAGTCTGTCGGGGCTCAAGGTTGCCACGATGATCAGATCGATCTCCTCCGGCTGAACGTCGGCCATTTTCATGGCCTCGATCGCTGCCCTCACACTGAAATCGGAGGTTGCCTCATTATCTGCCGCTATGCGCCTTTCCCTAATACCGGTCCTGGAGACGATCCATTCGTCCGTGGTGTCAACGATCTTGGCCAGGTCATCGTTAGTAACAATACGGGAAGGAACACCCATTCCTGTCCCTATTATGCGGTTTCCCTTCATCCTTTATCTCCTTTTTTCCCCAGGCTTTCTTGCTGTTATCAATACTCTTTTATTCATGAAACCGTAATCCCCGTTTTTCTCATGAGGACTGAAGTTACGATGGACATTGACATCAACGAAACCGGATTTATAAACAAGAGCTTCCAGTTCATTGGGGCGATATATTCTAATAGCGTAGGACTGGTCCCGTACCAGGCCATTTTGCCTGGAGAAAACCATCTCCCGGGCCTTTATCCTGCAGCCGTTCAGTTCCCTGTGCCTGCATACGACAAGATCCTCATCCACCTGGTGCCAGGCGTTGGGATTGAGTTCATCCAGTACCTTGTCCCCATCAGTGACATCCACAAGGATAGCCGCATCCGGTTTGAGAAGACGGTAGGACTCAGTCAGGATCCTCCCGTCGTCATCTTCATCCGGCAGGTATCCAAGAGAGTTGCCGAGAATGAGGATGTGATCGAAACTGGCGGAGGACAAGCCGGTATCCCTTGCATCCCTCTGAATGAACCGGACCCCACAACAGTTCTTCTCACCGGCCGTTCTTCTACCCAGTTCTACCAGATGGTGAGAATAGTCCACAACCGTGCAATCTGCGTAACCCCGCTCCCAGAGCTCCAGACTGTGCCGTCCCTGTCCTCCGCACATGTCCAGGATCCGGTGCCCGGGTTCCGGAGAAAGGAGACTGCAGATAAGGTCCACCTCACGCATGGAGATCTCCTGGTCGCAAACCGACCGGGCGTCGGTCTTTAGGTAGATCTCATCAAACAGTGTCTTCCACCAGTCTGGATCCACAACGATGCCCATGGATCGTTAACCTTCCACCGGGTGGGCACCAAAGGAGAAGAGACCGTCGGATGCAAAGACTGCCGGACCGCCCTTCCACGGCTGCATGCCGGCTATTTCAAGCTCCTCCGCTTCGATACAAATATAGTCACCCAGAGCACCTGCAAGCCACATCTTTTCGAGGGTCTGACTATCGGTCCACATGCACTTGCAGTACCTGGCCAGCGCCGCCAGATGCCCTTCGCTAATAATGCGCGGTCTGATAGCCATCCTTATCGGCCCCAGAAGGTAGGTGAACTTTTCATCCAGAGCCATTCTCTCTTGCTGCCCAACGACATCCCGAAGGTCTCCGTATCCAATACTCATGATCGCGTCATTGATCTTCTCTACAGCCTGCCTCACCGTCATGTTGGATCTCAAAACCGCAAGGGGCTGGACTCCGCCGCCGCTTCCGACGTTGGTGGGCACACCCCCGAAGCGAACAAGGAACCCGAACAGCCCATCCGGACCCATGAGGCACCTGAAATCTGTCTGGTAGCGCTCCAGGACAACGCTTCTGGACTCAGGATCCACGGCAGGGTTATCCTCGGCCCAGAGGTTGAGAGGGATCTTCTCCTGCAGGATGTAGCTGCCCTTTGACAGAGCAAGATCAATGGCCTCGGCGGCATCCGGGTTCACACCTCCTACGCGCACTCCCATGCCCGAATATCCTCTTTCGGGTTTCAAAACCAGGTTGTCCCAGTTGACGTAGGCCCACTGAATGAGATCATCTATCTTCTCACCTGCAGGGCCTGTAGCCGCCCCTTCACGAAACCGTCTCGTCCACGGTGTCCTGCGAACCGTTTCCTCACTGAAATGCTTTCCCAGAGGCCCGGTGAAGACCTCGAACATGCTTTTTACGTTTATGGGCTCTGTCCCCCTGGGGTTGACGACTCTACCCTCCCTCACCGCCTGGAGAACCGGTGTGAGATCCTGCTTTCGGTGAAGGTTGAGAAGGACGTCTGAATTAAAGTCCATGAAAATAGTTGAAACAGGCTGGCCCCTGTAGGAAACCCTGCCGTTGTGCAGTCCCAGTTCATGGGGAGCCATGAGCGCCCCGGTTATGCCCTCCACAGCGGAAAGGTGCCCTGCCAGGTTGATGTTTTCGGTAACATCCACCAGGGTCTCCTCCTCGGCTACCACGGCAATGAGCCCGGGAGCACTACCTTCCCTGGACCTGTGAACAGCAACGAGCATATCCACAAAACCGTACACCGGATACAACAGAGGATGGAGAAAATCCAGGTCAACACCCGGATCCTTGATCTGGAGGATCTTGTCCCATACAACCTTGCCAATATTCTGGGTGATCCTCTGATAATCCCATCCCCCGGGACTGCCAAGGTTCCACTCGGAGTGATATCCGAGAAAATCGTTTTTTATGTCAAATTCCAAAGTTTAAATTCCTTAAGAGCCGTGATTCGTAACTTGTGATTAGTGATTAGCAGCCTTAAACGTCACACCCAAGACCTGCACTAGGACTTGGATCAGTTTTTTCTGCCCGACACTCCGATACCCCGTCACCCCGTTACAGGTTTTTCCCCCGCTCCCCCACTCTCCCTCTCTCCCTCTCGGGAGCTTTTAAGGGCACATTCCAGATCCTCGAACAGAACCTCCCCCTGAGTGAGGACGGTGTTCACAAATCCCCCCACACTCTCCTGCCCATAGGAGTCAAATAAGCGCTGGAACCGTCGACGACCGATAGTGTAACACATCTGATATGCGGGCCGTAGGGCATATTTCCTGACGGTGCCCAAAGCCCTGTTTCGAGAGAATCCGGCAGTCATAAGCTCCCCTGCAGCTTCCTCCAGACCCATTTCGCCTGAGTGGAGCATGAGATCTACCTTTCCTCTTACGGCATGTCTGAACCGTCGCCTCAGGAGGATCAGACGATCATAAGAGCGATCAAAAGCCCCTGTGTGTAGCATCAGGTCCTCACCGAAACAGGCCCACCCCTCGTAAAACAGAGGGTACTCGAGGGAGCGCAGGGCAGGTTGGGGGTTGTTCCACCTGGAAAGGTCAAGAAGGTGGTGCCCGGGATAGGTCTCATGGGCAACCGTCATTCGGAAGACGGGGTGGAGCGATCCAGATGAGCTGCCCAGACTCCCGTCCCCAAAAATATAGAAGATGCCCCCCCTGAAAGGATGTCCCGGTATGGCGTTGTAAGAGTCAGCGGCGCGAATTGAATCGAGGGATGATGGGAGGAACTCTATGGAGAGGGAATCTGGTTCCGTGGAGCTCTCACTTGGAAACCCGTGGCAAAGGCAATGATCCCTGAGCCTCTCCATCTCCAGACGAAGCAGCCCCTTTTTCCCATCTGCTGGTACCTGTTCCCCGGTGATATCCGAAAAAGCTGATTCCCAATCCCTGCCATACCCAAGATTTCCGGCCTCCGCAGTCAGCAGCTGCTTTGTAACAGCGGCTTCATCCTCAAGTTCGCATAGGACCTCACTCATGGTAAGCGCACTGCCTGTATGATTGTGAACAACATGCTCAAACAGGTCCGGTGGGAGAGCAAACTCCCTGGTAACAGGTGTCATCGACAGCCGATCGGTAAAACTATCAAGAGCCTTCAGAGCCAGGCCTGACTGTGATGCGCGCCCAATGGACTGTATCCACCCGGTGAGACTTGCGGCCATTCCCATGCCAAGATCACGGTATAATTCCGGAACCTCCTGCAACGATTCCAGGGCCCCTTCAAGGAACTCGGGGAGTGCGCGGATCCTTTCAAACCAGGCCCTATCCCCACCGCTCTGCAGCGCCTGCACCAGTCCCACCGTAGCTACGGTGAGGGCAAAGGTTGGCTGGGTAGCATGGGTTTTCACCAGGGTGAACTGTTCCTCAAGAGTCCGGGTAACCCATACCAGCACGGAAACGAGGGCCCTCTCACCATGTACCCCCGCATTTTCGGATGTCGCAAAGTCACCCAGGCGCCTGCGGAACCATCCCAGACTGGTTACCACATCTTCCACCGACTCCGGGGAAAGGTCGTCCCATCGGGACCAGTCCGTCTCCTCTTGGACAGCCTGAGGGAAGAACACGAACTCGTCGCTCCAGCAGCAGACGGGGAAACGCCGGGCCAGGAATGCGTAAAGTTCAAAGGCAAGATCCTGCAACGATGAAGCTTTTTCCATTGCTCAATTTAAGGGGAAAATGAACGAGAGTTCAAGGGGAAAGGCGCCGAACACGGTGAAACGAGGACGCGGAGACACGGGGAAACAATCGATTTGGCGACTCTTCGACTAGTTCAGGGAAGGCAGAGCGACTCTGCGGAGACACAGAAAAAACCGTATGGGTGTAACTGAGAGAAAAATCTTGATTCGTGAACCGTGAACCGTGATCCGTAAAACCTGGAACCTGAGGAGCGAAAGCTCCGAGCGTTTAACAGGGATAAAAGGGATACAGGGGATTAAGAGGGCTAGTATGGGGGTATGGGGGTGTCGGAGTATCGGGGAAAATTACCGTGACTCGTGATTTGCGATTGGCAGAAGCTCGAATCACTAATCGCGGCTTTCCCTTTGGACTTTATACTTTGGACTATTTTTTTCGCCAGAAAGGGCGGGGAAAAGGGGTTACTACCCCCTTATAATGCGTAAGTTGAAGGCTGTGCCTCAGCTGCGTCCATTTCGAGGTACTGGCCGGAACCGTCCTCTTTCTCCTGCACAAGCACCAGGTCCCAGTGGTCGGGGTGGGCAAGAACTTCCTGCATGAGAAGCCTGTTGATCCTGTGACCAGCTTTGTAGCCGGAGTAGGCACCAATGATCGGGATACCCAGAAGGGACAGGTCACCAATGGTATCAAGAACCTTGTGCCTCACAAACTCATCCGGAGAACGAAGTCCACCGGGGTTGAGGACTTTGTCTTCTCCTACGACAACAGCGTTTTCCAGAGACCCACCAAGGGCTAAACCCTGATCCACCATCATCTGAACATCTTCGAGAAACCCGAATGTTCTGGCAAAGGCAATATCACTTCTGAACGATGCGGCGGTGTAATCAAATTCCAGTTTCTGATTTCCCACAACCGGATGCATGAAATCAATGGTAAATGAGACCTGGAAGGTTTCAGATGGTACCAAAGAAGCGCTGGCACCGTTTTCCGATGTCTCGATCTTCTTAAGGATCCTGAGCATTTTCTTTGGTACTTCCTGATCCACAAGGCCTGCATTCTCAATACCCCTGACAAAGGGAGCCGCACTGCCGTCCATAATGGGGATCTCGTCTCCGGATACCTCTATGGTGGCGTTATCGATCCCGCAACCGGCCATGGCCGAGAGAAGGTGCTCCACAGTTTTGATTGTGGCCCCATTAAACCCAAGGCTCGTAGCAAGCAGAGTGTCCCTGATGTTATGAACGCTGGCTTCCACTTCAGGGTGCCCTGGAATATCGGTTCTTCTAAAACGGTAACCGGTATCCGGATCGCCAGGGAGAATGCGAACGGAGGTTTCTTTCCCGGTGTGCAACGCCACACCGGCAAATTCAATGGTACCGCCAACGGTTTTCTGTCTCACAAAGTTTTCCATATCGCGGGATGTAACGCAATTGTCGTACCAACATATAAAATTTCCGGGAATTTTTTTATGCTAATAGAATCAGGAACTTATGAGCTATTGAAAAACCAGGCTTTAAAAAAACTGTTAAAACACCAAAATTAATGTAGCGGATACGCCACATGGTGTGTCGTATCCGCTACAGTGAACTACCACGGGCTTACGCCCGCAGAATTACGAAGGTGCATTAAAAGGCTGTATTTTTGGTGGGGATTCCAATGCTTAATCAGCTCTGCACTCTACACCCTACACTTTACACTGCTTTCACGAGCGCTCCAGACTATTAAACGCCCCCAGCATGATCCCCATAGCCAGGAAAGCCCCAGGTGGCAGGATCAATACGAGGATATCGTTATAGCCACTTCCCAGAATCGGGTACCCGAAAAAGGTACCACTCCCAAGGATCTCACGCACGGTTCCCAGGAGAAATAGTGCGAGAGTAAACCCGAGACCCATACCAATGCCATCCACCATCGAACGCAAGACAGGGTTTCGCGAAGCAAACGCCTCAGAACGGCCCAGGATGAGACAGTTGACAACGATAAGTGGAATGAAGAGTCCCAGGGTCTTGTGAAGCTGGTGAGCCCAGGCGTTCATGGACAGGTCCACGATGGTAACGAAGGAAGCGATGACGATGATAAAGGCCGGGATTCTCACCTTGCTCGGGATTATGGAGCGAAGGGATGAAACCACGGTGTTGGAGCACACCAGCACGAAGGTGCTTGCAAGCCCCATGGCAATACCGTTGATGGCGGTGCTGGTCACAGCCAGAAGGGGACAGAGGCCCAACACCATCTTGAATACGGGGTTGTCCTTCCAGATGCCTTTTGTAAACTCCTGAATATATCCGCTCATGACGTTTCTCCAGAGGTTGTAACAGGTTTTTCTCCAGCGGCCGCATCCAGGACAGCATCCCGGTTTTTCCCGAACCAGATCAACCCTTTCTCTACAGCGCCGGAAACGGCTCTGGGTGAGATGGTGGCACCGGTTAGCTGGTCGATGTCTCCGCCGTCCTTCTTGACCTTGAAGTTTGTGTCGGCCAGGGATCGTCCCTGGAATATACCCTTCCATGATTCATTCACAATGAGGGAACCCAGGCCGGGTGTTTCAGCATGGCTCAGGATCTCAATACCCCCAAGTTTACCGTCGGGGAAAACCCCCATCATGATATAGATGTTTCCGCTGTAGCCATCCGGCGCAACGACCTGGAATGCAGCTCCAGCCACCTCATCCCCACCCTCATTCGGGGCCCTGAAAACTCGCACGGATGACCCGTCCTCGCGTTCCATATCCAGGAAAAAGCTGTCCGGATCGGTGGCGAGTCCCGGCAGAACCGCTTCCAGGGACCTGATAACTTCCAGTTTCTTCTGGTAAGCGATGGGTTCTTTCGTAACTTCGTAAACGCCGGCAAGGCCCAGCCCCGCTATCGCGCAAATACCGCCAAGTACGACGACCAATCTCCAGGTTAATGTCATGCTCGGGCCTCCTTCCGTGTCGGGTAACCGAAGACACGAGGCCTGGTATACCTGTCAATGATGGGGGTGGCGGCGTTCATGAGGAGGATCGCAAAAGACACCCCCTCCGGGTAACCGCCGAAAAGTCTGATAAATACCGTGAGAACACCGCACCCGACCCCAAAGATGACCATTCCCTTTCCTGTGACAGGGCTGGTCACGTAATCGGTGGCCATAAAAAATGCTCCAAGCATGAGACCACCGGTCACAAGGTGGAAGGTGGGGGGCGCATAAAGCTCTGGATTGATAAGCCAGTAGATTCCAGTCATCCCGAAAACAGTGGCGAGAAAACTCACCGGGATGTGCCATGTAATGATCTTTCTGACCAGGAGGTAGATACCTCCCAGGGCCAGGGCCAGCGCTCCAATCTCGCCAAGGCTGCCCCCCATGTTTCCGATGAGAGGGTCAACAAGACTCATGTTCGCTGCGGCCCCGACGTTTCCCTCCATCATCAGCGAAGTTTTCATCGCTCCCAGAGGGGTCGCTCCGGTTATGGTATCAAGGGAGAAAGACAAGGGCTTCGGAACAGGCCAACTCGTCATGGCAACAGGGAAGCTTATGAGGAGGAATACCCGTGCAACAAGAGCAGGGTTGAAGGGGTTATAGCCCAGGCCTCCGTATACCTGTTTCCCGATCCCGATAGCCACGACCGCACCCATAACGACCATCCACCAGGGAATATTCGACGGCAGGTTCATGGCAAGAAGGAGCCCCGTGAGAACCGCACTGCCGTCCTTGAGAGGGGACATATCCATGCCCCTGATCTTCAGGACCATGGCTTCAAAAAGGAGGCAGGCGATTATGGATATGGTCATGACTTTTAGCGCATTCAGGCCGAAAAAACAGGCTCCCACCAGCGCTCCCGGTAGAAGAGCTATGATAACGCCGTACATGGCTGTTTCTATGGTCACTGAAGACCTGACGTGGGGTGAGGGTGCGAGTACCGTACTCATGATCATTTCCCCGCAAGGGCAAGCAGTTCCGCTTTGCCCTGTCTGATGAACTGCACCATGTTACGGTCTGCCGGGCAAACGAAAGCACAGGAACCGCACTCGATACAATCAGTGATGTTAAATTCACGAAGCTGGTTGAAAAGCCGAAATTCCACCATGCTCCCCAGGGTGTGGGGCAGGAGCGATGCGGGGCAGACACTGATACAGGAACCGCACCTGATACACGCCCTCTGCCTTAAGGTCCGAAGCTCACCCGGCCCGAAAGCGAGAAGTCCACTGGTGCCCTTTGTAACCGGACTTTCAAGCCCGGCCAGGGCCTGCCCCATCATGGGGCCGCCGTTAATGAGGCGCGCGGCGGGGCCTTTCAGCCCTCCGGTCTGCTCGACGACATGGGAAAGAGAGGTCCCGATGGAAACCATATAGTTGCCAGGACCGTTGGGAAGCGGACCACCGAGGGTCATGACCCTCTCGACCATGGGACGACCTTCTTTGATCGCCTGGTTCATGGTGGCAAGGGTCCCCACGTTCTGAACGACGACCCCTACATCCATAGGGAGACCACCGGTGGGTACCTCCCGTCCCGTGAGCGCCTGGATAAGCTGTTTTTCAGCGCCCTGGGGATACATGACCGGCAATACCTCCACGGTTACCCCCTCGGGAAGATCTGCCTTGCGCATAACCTCGGCAGCATCGGGTTTATTGGCCTCAATGGCCACCACTGCCTTTTTCGCCCCCACAATTTTCATTGCGAGGAACAGGCCTCCCAGAATCTCGTCAGGAGATTCCAGCATCAGCCTGTGGTCGGCGGTAAGGTAGGGCTCACACTCCACCCCGTTGGCCACGATCATGTCAATAGGTTTGTCTTCCGGCGGGCTCAGCTTGACGTGGGTAGGGAACGCCGCCCCTCCCATGCCGACGATACCAGAGTCACGGATCGTCTCCTTCCAGTTTTCGGGACTGCGAGCCAGTCCCGGGTCAGCCTTGTCAGTCCGATCCAGCGCCTCATCAAGACCGTCCGGCTCAATGATGATCGCCGTGACCAAACGGCCGCTGGGATGGGGAGCCGGTTCGATGGCCTTGACCGTTCCGGATGTGGGAGCGTGCAATGCCATGGAAACAAACCCGCCGGGACTTGCTATGGGCTGATATTTGAGCACACGGTCGCCCACGGAAACTTCCGGGCGAGACGGGGCGCCGATATGCTGTGAGAGACTAAGAATCAAACGTTCAGCAGGTTGAAGCCCGCTTATGGCCTGCTTGCTGGTATGCTTGCTGTCGTCCGGATGGACTCCTCCCCTAAAACGATTAGCCACAGTTGGATCCCTCTCTAGTTTTTGACGGACTCACAATAAGTCCATCAAGCAGGATGTGCGCAAAGCGTGCATCCTGGGTGGGGGTGAACCAGGCGAATTCACTTCGCCTGGCGGGGGAGGGGTAGCCATCCCCCGCCTCGTAAAATTCCTCGGTGAGGTATTTTACGAGGTTGTCAATAATTGTTGGCCACGCCTGGGGCGTGGTACGGAGTCACTTCGCTCCCTCGACAAACTCGGGATGGTGAGCCTGCCGAATCCACTGGCGCGGAGGAGCCACGCTTTCAGCGTGACCACCAATTTCAATAAACCTCAAAGAGACTTTTTGCATGGTTATCAAGTCACAAGAACAGGGCTCAGAGCAAACAGAAGTGGTATAAAGATGTTCCCCCCTCCAAAAGGTTCACCGCCGGGTCTTTTCCTCCTTCATGCGTCGGCTTTCCTCTTCCTCCAGCATGTCCTTCAGTTCATCCATAAATTCGTTGATATCCTTAAATGATCTATAGACCGATGCAAAACGTACGTACGCTACCTCATCCAGGTCATGTAATTCAAGCATTACTGTTTCACCGATAGTGCTGCTATTGATCTCCTTGTCCCCTTTTTCCTGAACAGACTTCTCGATCCGCTCTACGATCTCCTCCATCACGGCGACAGGTACGGGTCGTTTCTGGCAGGCCGTCTGTATCCCTGACAGAACCTTGTTCCTGTCAAAGGGCTCTCTCCTGTCGTCCTTCTTGATGACCATGGGGAGGATGTCCTCAACCCGCTCGTAGGTCGTAAACCTGCGGCCGCACCCCAGACACTCTCTCCGCCTCCTGATCACGTCGCTCTCACCGGAAAGACGGGAATCCACTACCTTGTTGTCAAAATCGGTGCAAAACGGGCATTTCATTTTTGCTCACCCCCGTAGTAATCCAGTTTAAGTCCTGCTTCAGACAGCATCTCCACCGAAAGTGCATCGGGGTAACCCTGTCCTGAAACGATCCGCTCAACACCGACGTTAATGAGCATTTTTGCACAAATAACACAGGGATGGTCTGTCGTGTAAACTGTGGAACCCGACAGAACGGTCCCATGCTTGGCCGCCTGGATGATACCGTTCTGTTCGGCGTGAAGGCCGCGGCAGATCTCGTGCCTTTCCCCCGACGGGATACCCAGTTTTTCACGCAGGCACCCGATCTCGGAACAGTGGCGTACACCAGCCGGTACCCCGTTATAGCCGGTAGCCAGGATGTTTTTGTCCTTAACAAAAAGGGCTCCCACCTGTCGGCGCAGACAGGTGGAACGGGTGGCGACCAGCCTGGTGATCTCCATGAAATATTCGTCCCATGCGGGGCGTGTCAGGGGCTGACTCACAAGTATCCCAACCCCACAGCGTGTCGGTTAATCTCGATAACACCAACGGGGCGGCCAAAGTTTGTCGGAATACATCTATTGACTAATTTCAACTTAATAATAGTTGTCAAAACCTTATCCCAGCAGAACAACTCCTTAAAGATCTAAAAAGGAGCTTATTCGATTCAAAAGCTGGAAGCCTGATGAATTTCCTGAGCAGGCTTCTAGAGCCGGTGGCTGTAGAACGGGAACATTTCGCAAAGTTCTCTGATCTCACCCTTGACCTGGGCCAGGAAAGCTTTGTCATCCCTTTTCTCAAGAATTTTACTGATCCACTGTCCTATCAGGGCCATCTCAGCTTCCTTCATCCCCCTGGTGGTGATGGCGGGTGTGCCCAGGCGAAGACCGCTGGTGATAAAGGGGCTTCTCGTCTCAAAGGGTACAGTGTTCTTGTTGGCGGTGATACCAGCCTCGTCCAAAGCCTCTTCGGCGTCTTTCCCGGTATACTCCGCCTCCCTGAGGTCCAGAAGCATGAGGTGGTTATCGGTCCCTCCTGAGACCAGTTTGAAACCCTGCCTTGTCAGTTCATCAGCCAGAGCGGCAGCGTTCCGCACGATCTGTCTCTGGTATTGTTTGAACTCAGGAGTCAGAGCCTCCTTGAAAGCGACTGCCTTGGCGGCAATGACGTGCTCCAGGGGGCCGCCCTGGGATCCCGGGAAAACACGGCTGCCCAGCTTTTTGGCCCACTCCTCGGTGCTCATGATCATCCCGCCCCTCGGCCCGCGCAGGGTCTTGTGGGTGGTGGTGGTCACAATGTGAGCATGGGGAACCGGGCTCGGATGCTCACCGGCAGCAATTAGGCCAGCGATATGGGCCATGTCCACAAAGAAAACAGCCCCCACCTCGTCACAGATCTCCCGGAACTTCTCGAAATCTATGGTTCTCGGGTAAGCGGACGCACCAGCTATGACCATCTTGGGTTTATGCTTCCTGGCGAGATCCCGCACCTCATCGTAGTCTATCCTCTGGTCGTCCTCACGGACACCATAGGCCACAACATTATAAAGAAAACCTGAGAAGTTCACCGGACTGCCGTGGGTAAGGTGACCACCGTGAGAAAGGTTCATCCCCAGGATGGTGTCCCCCGGCTCGAGAACGGCGAAGTACACGGCCATATTGGCCTGGGCGCCAGCGTGGGGCTGAACGTTGACATAATCGGCACCGAAAAGCTCTATTGCACGATCTATGGCAAGCTGCTCGGTGACGTCCACGTGCTCACAACCACCGTAATACCGTTTCCCGGGATAGCCCTCTGCATACTTGTTGGTCATGACGCTGCCCTGGGCCTCAAGGACCGCCTCGCTCACCATATTCTCTGAGGCGATGAGCTCCAACTGGTACTCTTCCCTCTCGGTCTCACCGCGAATGGCCGCGTAAACTTCAGGATCGAAATCTTTCAGGATGCTTGGCAATGCTTTCCTCCGCAATAGTCATCGATTATCGGTTAACGGTTATCAGTGCCTTATTCTGCGTACTGCGTACTGCGTGCTGCGTCCTGCGTTCTGGAAAGTTTATTCGTCGAATTTATTGATCCTTTTTAAGTGCCTGTCTCCCTCAAAGGGAGTATCCAGCCAGGTATCCACGATATCCTTTGCCAGATCGGTGCCCAGGATCCTTCCACCCAGAACCAGGACGTTGGAATCGTTATGGCTTCTGGCAGCCCGTGCTGTGAAATGATCGTGGCAAAGGGCACCCCGGATACCCTTGTACCGGTTGGCCATCATGGACATACCCAAGCCTGTACCGCAGATCAGGATCCCTCTATTTGAACTCCCGGCAAGTACCGATTCGCAAACCTTCCTGGCAAAATCGGGATAATCAACGGACTGGGTCGAATCGGTGCCCAGATCAAGTGCTGTTACGCCCTTGACTGAGAGGTGTTCCTTGATGATCTCCTTGAGTCCGAAACCGGCATGGTCAGAGGCAAGAGCGATCCTGCAGTCACAACCTTCGCTACAGCTCATTCTTGTCGACCATGGCCTCATGGCAATAGGCGCAGAAAGCTCCCATCTTGCGCCCATCGTTGGTGCCGACTCTCAGATATTTGTAGTTGGGGTTGGAGGGGTGCGGGTCGTGGCAACTGCCACAGGTCAGTTCGCCGTTATTACCCAGGACCTCCTGAGGAACGAAAGCTTTTTTGGGCTTCACACCCACAGGATGGCTCTTCGTGAGATGGATGGGCATAATCCCCTCATCCTCATTGTGGCAACCGAGGCACAGGGCATCGGTCCCGCTCACAGTCTGGCCAGTGGCGGTGTATTTTTCGCTTTGGTTGGGAGCTACCCCGAAGGAGAAATTTCCCTGGGTATCGTGAAGGCTGTGGCACTCTGTACAATCGTTGTCGTGTGGACCGGCAGCGTAAATAACGGTCGGTGACGCAAGAATCGCCAGGGCGGCAATAAAGAAGAAAGCCCTTCTCATCGTGTCCTCCTTGTAAACGGCTCCGGAATCGGATTTTTTACCTGCCACGCCAAGATCGGCGTCACTGGCAGAACATTACGAGCAGTCACCCCCAAGGGCAACTGAACTAGTGAAACTATACTTTCAGGCCCTTTTTTGTCAAGCAACCTTCAATTTTTTTTAGCCTATAACAGGCTAAAACTGTTAAAAAATTGAAGATGGACTATCTATCTCTGAAAGCGGCTGTTAGGGAGGCGGAAAAAAGGTTTGCGGGGCAAAAAATATTCGACGCCTGGCAAGCCGGCCCCGGTGAAGTTATCCTTGTGACCCGCAGCGGTTCGGGATTACTGTTTTCTATCAACCCCGACCGACCCGGCCTGTTCCTTGCCGATCCCGGTGAACGGCCCGATAGAGTTTTTTCCCCCTTCAACGACCTTTTGCGCGTCCGGATCAAAGGGACCAGCGTCGGATCAATATATTTGCAAAAGGCTGGTGAACGGATCGTCACCCTCACCTTTGCCGCCGCCTGGCCCGCCAGGGAGGGCACCCCCCTCAAAATGGTGTTGGAGATCATGGGGCGGCGAAGCAACCTTTTGATTCTGGCAGAGGAACGGATCCTGGTACCTTTAAAAGCGGTGCCGAAGGATAAAAGCCCTGCACGTCCTGTAATGGCAGGGGAACCTTATCGACCTCCTCCCCCCCGGGAAGGCACCCCCGTGGAAGAAGTGACTACGGAGGCGCTGCCCATGATCAACTCTCGGGAAGTTGGCAAAACACTCCTGGAAAATATCCAGGGGTTATCCCCCTACACCGCGAACCAGGCCGTCCAGCTTGCCCTTCAGAAACGCCCGAAAGAAGACAGGTCGGATAACAGGGAAGGGATTACTATCACCATCAGGGAAATGGTTGCATCGTGTACCGGCGAAAAAGGGTTTCTGCTTGGTAGCAACGGGAAATTTTATCTCTCACCCTTCCAACCGGTTCCCCTGGGACCATCCGACACGGTGGAGGAATTCAGCCCCTTTTCCTTAGCTGCGGCCGCATGGATGAGCTCCGACCCTTCATACACCAGAGAAGGTCACAGCGAACCCGGGTATCTTAAAAGGGGGCTGGAAGACCGGCTGGAACGGATAAGGTCTGCCCTCCAACGTGTGGATACCGAGGAGGAGCGCTGCCGGACCCACGACGAGATCAGGATCATGGCAGAAGCGCTGCTTATTAATGCCGTGGGGATCGACCACGGGATCGAATCGGTTCTCCTGCCGGACCCCTACAACCCGGGTCTGGAACTTACTATTCCCATGGACCGGACCAAAACCCCCCACGAGAACGCCAACGACCTGTTTTCCAAGGCCCGCCGCCTGAAAAGAGGCCTTGAAGAAACCAGATCCAGACGAGGAAAGCTTGATGAGGAGCTAAAAGAGATCCGGCAGGCCATGGAAGCATTGGACGACAAAAACGACCCCGGGCCTGCCCGGGAACTGCTTTCGGTGGGAACATCCGTCACTGTGAAAAAAGGGAAGGTGTCCCACACCTCCTACAGCGGACCCGGGCACAGACATATGTTAGACGGGTTCACCATACTGGTAGGGAAAAGCTCCACCGACAACGAAAAGGTGACCTTCAAGGCAGCCGGCCCCAACGATCTGTGGCTTCACGCCAGGGATTTTCCGGGATCCCACGTGGTCATTCTCACAGAAAAAAGACAGGTGCCTGACAAGGTTCTTTACACGGCCGCGGCCCTTGCAGCAAAAGGAAGCGGGGCAAGGAACGACACGGCGCCTGAGATCATGGTCACCGAAAGGAAGTGGGTGCGCAAGCTCAAGGGGGCCAAGCCGGGAATGGTGACGGTGGAAAGGTTCAGGACAATAAGGCCCAGAATGTAGAATGCAGAACGTAGAATAGGATCAAGGGCTGATTCAACAGGGATGAAGGGGATAAGGGGGATGAATATACGAAAAGAAACCGCTGTTTCCCAAAATCCATGGGTAAATAACGTTTATGATGATTGGATTATTAAATCCAGTTTTTCAGGATTTAGCAACTCTTATAGCCTTACCTTTGTGTAACCCTGTGGAGCAGCCTTCCGATGGCTGCGCTGTGGTAAATCAGCTCTTGCCAATTTTTATAGAAGGAATGACTTACCCCGGTTTTACTGATTTTCCCCGTGTAAAACTGCGATGGCTTCCTGTTATTATATTTGCGGCCCACTGCATTGAGGCTTGGGTCGTGTGCATATAAACCTGGATTGCTTCGGCATAGTCCACAGGCTCGCAATGACAACCACGGGAGCGCTCCAAAGTTGATGACTTCGCAAAAAGCCATCAATGCGCCCCGAGGGGGGCGCCCAAATCAATGACTGGCGAAATAAGTCATTGATTTGTAAGGAAAGCGAAAATGACACTTTTCGCTTTCCGTGGAGCAAAAAGCCGATAACGGACTTTTTGCGACCCTGTCAAAGTTACGCTTTAATGAATCCCCCAAAAACCTGTTTACACTATTTATCCTCTGTGTTCTCTGTGTACTGTGAGTAAACAATACTGATGTACAAGGAGTTGAAAATGATTTTAAAAGATAAGATCGCACTCATCACTGGCGCAGGCAGGGGGCTGGGAAGAGCCACCGCGGTGGCCCTGGCAAGAGAGGGCGCCTGGGTGGCTCTCCTGAGCCGCACGAAATCAGAGCTTGCGGAAACAGCTGAGCTTGTGGAGAAAGAGGGCGGCAAAACCCTTATCCTCCCAGTGGACATCTCCGACGAAAAAGCGGTCCGGGAGGCGGTAGAAAAAACTGTTTCTGACCTGGGAACCATTCACATCCTGATCAACTGCGCCGCCGTTGTCGGCCCCGCGGCCCCTCTCCACGAGGTGGACCCGGACGACTGGGACCGAACTTTATCGATCAACCTCAACGGTGTCCGGCAGATCTGCCAGGAGGCCATCCCCCACATGATCAACACTGGTGGCGGCAGGATAATCAACGTCACCTCGGGCCTCGCCCAGATCCCAATGCCCCTCTTCGGAGCCTACTCGGTAAGCAAAGCGGGAGTGAACCACATGACCCGCATCATGGCCGAGGAGCTGAGCATATTTAACATCCAGGTCAACTGCCTTGACCCGGGGGTGATGGACACCAGTATGCAGAGGGAGATTAGAGACCTGGGACCGGAGGTTCTTGGTAAGGCCCTCCATGACCAGTTCGTTTCCTTCAAGGAGGGCGGGCACCTGAAGCCCCCTGAGGAGGTGGCCTCCCTGGCGGTCTTCCTGGCTTCGGACCACTCGGTAGGCATTACCGGGGAGATCGGGGGAGCGGCGGAGTATCGTGATTTTGGGTACGGACTAGCGGAGGAATAATCACCGCACGATTCACACGGGTGATCATTCAGAAGAGGTGAAGAGGAGAAGAGGGGAAAAGGGGAAAATGCCTAAATCTTCACGGGAATGATCCATTTGTCGGCTGTCAGGATCATTTTGACTATCTGCCTGATAACCGTCTCGAATCTATCCAAAAGTTTATCTTTTTCATCCATTTCGATATAACCACACTGGAAAGCGTAATCCAACCATACCAGTGTTTCACAGGCCTCGCTCTCAACATCGTTAAGTTTAGCGATAAAGGCGGCTTTGTACCTTCTTTTGCGCCAAGCCTCAGCCAGATTAGCACACACCGACCTCGAAGAACGACGTATCTGGTCGGTCATTAAATACCTCTCTTCACGAGGAAAATTCTTGGATAAGTGGAAGATCACCATGGAGGCTTCCATGGCAGTATTGAATACGTTTAAATCTCTGTAGGATCGGATTTTTTCGGGCATATGCAGGTCCTTTCGTTAAATGGATTTTGTACGGATTGACCTGCAATATATATACCTACCTCCCCATCCCCTTTCTCCTCTTCCCCTCTTCTCCTCTTCCGCCTTTACTCCTCTTCCGGCCCTTCTTCCGGCTCTACATGCACCAGCACATCGAACACCCTCTCGTCCCTTTCCATAATGGCGTTCTTCACATCTTTGGCCACATCGTGGCTCTCGCGCACCGGCATTTCCGGATCCAGGCCCAGGTGGAGCTCCACCGCGATACGATGCCCTACATACCTCATTTTGAGGTCCCGGACGCTCCTGGTTCGAGGAACCATCAGGATCATCTGTTCCATCCGGCTCATATAGTCCCTGGCCGGGGCTGTGTCCACAAGCCTTGCCGACGCCTCCCAGCCGATCCCCAAACCCACTTTGATTACCACTACCGCCACCAGCGTCCCCATAAGGGCGTCGGCCACCGCGAAGGAGGGCCGGATCATGGCCAGCCCCGCACCTGCCATCACCCCCATGGAAGTCAGCGAGTCGCTCCGGTGGTGCCACGCGTTGGCCATCAGTGAAGAGTGCCCCGTTTTCCGTGCGGCCTTCATGGTGACCCGAAAGAGGTATTCCTTAAGCAGGACACTTAGTAAGGCTACCGGGAGGACTACAATTGACGGGGACCTCGCCTCACCCGACAGAATGACCCGGACCGAATCCAGCATGATCCCGAGACCCGCGGCGATGAGGATCATGCCGAGGATCAACTCGGCCATGAGTTCCACCTTGGCATGACCGTAGTGGTGGCTGTCATCGCTCGGACGGCTGCCCACGATGAGACCCCAGGCGACAACGACATCGGAGACAAGATCGGACAGGGAATGGGCCGCGTCCGCCACAAGGGCGCGGCTGCCGCCGGCAACCCCCACCGAGAACTTGAGAACCACCAGCAGGAGGTTTACGGAGGCACCGAGGGCAGTGACCCGCAGGCCCTCTTTGGGATCAGGAGCGGGGAAAGGTATGTGGTTTGTGTGAGATAATATAAGATTCAAGTTTGAAGTTTGGGGTTGGAATCTATCCAAGGTCTAAAATCCAAGATCCGAGAGAACAGTTGCTAATAACTGTCAGTGGGCAAAGGAAAGTCCATGAATTTTCCCTGCGTTCCGTGTTCTATCATTTCACTGAACCAACCCCAGCTCCTCGGAAAGGCTGTCCCCTATGGTTTTTAGCGGATCGAGCCCGCGGATCTCTTCAAGAGTGAGGTTGACGCGGCCGACAGCAAGCCCGTCTCCCAGGAGAAGAAGCCTCTTTATATACGGCTCCTGATTCTCCTGCGCTCTCTGCAGGAACTCTGAACCGTCGCTCACAGCGATCCGGTTGATGATAAGCCCGTGGACCGAGAAACCCGCGCCCGTGAGTTTCGTCAAAGTTCTCTCAGCCTGCCTGACCACGAGGGACTCCGGATTAGCCACTAAATAAAACATGGTATTCTCCTGGAGAAACCGGGCGATACTCTCGGATCTAACTACCCACTCCTCCATGATCCCTGCCAGGGACCGCCGTCTTGAGATAACGCCAGCGAGCCGATCCATGGCCTCGTAAAGCCTGGCACCAGCTTTGAGATGCTTTTTCATGAGCTTCGGCATGTGCAGGAGGTTCAGCGTCTCGCCGGTGGGTGCCGTATCCCATATGATCCTCTCATACTTCCCGTCAGCCGCCATCTCCACGATCATGTCCAGCAGGGTCTCTTCTCTGAGGGAGGGCGCTGTCCCGATGTAATCCAGAAGGTCCAGGTCACCGTTTTGCTCCATGCTTTCCGTATCCAGGAATTGAGAAAGTATGGCAGTAAAGTCAGGTCCGAACTTCTCCTTCCAGGTCCGGGCGATGCTTTCCTGGCTGAACTCCACCGCATCCAGGTTTGGAGCTACAGAGGTGAGCCTGTCCCCTATATCCATCTCGTAGATATCACCCAGGGAGGGAGCCATGTCAGAAGTGATATGGAGAGTACGGACACCCTGCGATGCAAAGCTCACAGCCACAGCCGCAGAGCAGGTCGTCTTTCCCACACCGCCCTTTCCGCCGAACAGTAAAAGTTTTGAATCAGTGTTTCCCATGTTTTCTCTGTCCCTTGTTCCGGCTCTTGAATAGGGAAATGAATATCACAAAGCAACGATACTCTTCAATTCCATAATCTCTCACTACATGAACCAGGGCTGCTATTTGTAATCCTCAATACTCCATCCGGAATCCTGAATTATAAAAGTTCCTCCGGCATTCTCCTGGGCTTCAGGTTTGTCCCGATGCAGGCTACCTTGACTGTACCTTCAACCAGGATTGCCTCCTCCCCTTCCCGTTTAATCCTCTGGCCGAAGGTAACGCTGCTGCGCTTTCCCCCCTGGATCCAGGTTTCGATGACGAGGTCGTCATCGAGACCGGCCGGAGAGCGGTACTTTACGTTCACCTCAACAACGATGAAAAGAATACCAGCATCCTGGTACTGCCTGATGGACCGCCCCAGTTCCCTCAGGTACTGGTTCCGGCCCCGTTCCATATAACGGAGATAGTTGGCGTAATAGACGACGCCCCCCGCGTCAGTATCCTCGTAGCATGTACGGTATTTGACAATTGAAACATGCTCGCGGCTATCCTTCAAAAGACCCCTCCGAAAACGATGAACTCAAGCATAAATGAGCGTGAACAATATGGCACAAGGAAGAGGAAGATTCCAGATTTGAAAAGTATCAACTTAAGATGCTATTTGAGAATACTTTTCAAATCCTCCTGGTCAAACTTCAACCGGAACTTGATGTAGGGTCCCTGGGCGGTAAAGTCACCCTGGGAAAAGTCGGAATCGGTAAAGCCGTGGAGGTTGTACCCGAAGCTCAGCCACATATTTTCCATAAGCCCGTAACCAAGGGATGCGCCCACCCCATAATCGGTCGTCCCGGCGTCGATAGCAGTGAGGATACTGGTCCAGGCGCCAACGTCCCACCGCGGTGTCAGGTCGTAACGTCCCTCGGCACCGAGAAGCTGGGTCAGACCGTCATAGACCTGTCCCTCGACGGTGTCCTTGACATACTTGGCGCCGTACTGGAAAGAAACCTGGAGATCATCGGAGGCCTTGAGGTTGGCGTTGAAGTTGTTGACCAGCTTCCAGGCGTTGAGATCGGCAGTTCCGCCCTTTTCCTCGTCGATAACGTAATCAAGGCGGTCGAGCAGCGTCCACTTCCTCTCGAAGGGCCTGTATACGAAGCCCAGTCTCACATCGGTCTCTTTCGTGTTGATCCCGGTGTCAGCCTCGGTCCGGAAATGCTTGAGATCGGTGGAGATACCGATACCGTCTGCAGGCTCACCGAAGAGGCCCGAGATCACGCCCCACTTATCGCTGGTTTCGGCGTTACGCGCCTCCAGCCTGACATCAAAATCCCACCTCACCCATCTGTAGCCAGCACCAACCGATACAGCCGCATAGTCCTCCGCGGGTGATACCGGCGCCGCATCCACATTAAGAGGTTCACTGAGGTTCTCATCCAGGACCTTAGCCCCTTCAAAACCGGCGCTCAGTGCCAGGCGTTCACTGGCCTGCCAGGTCTGTTTCAGCCCGGTGGTGGCGTACACCCTGTCACCATTTTCGTTGTAAGCTCTATCCACAGTGGAGGAGACAGCCCCTCCTCTCCAGGGTGTCGCCTGGAATCCGACCCTGGACGAATTCACGGAAGTCCCGTCTCCATCTGTGAACTCCTGTTCCGCGTAAAGGGAAGCGTTGCCGCTCAGGCGGTAATCGGCACCCAGGAGGGTTCGGGTCGGGTAAGCCGTGTTCCCGTTGTCGGCCAGGGACTGATCGTGATCGGCCCTCAACTCCCATCGCCGGTCTTCTGAGTGCCAGTCCACACCCGCGGTAAGCTGTTGTGAAATTTCCTCGGTGCCGTCGCTTTCCTCATCTGTTGCCTGCCTTACCGCTGCCCTGTATCGACTTTGGCCCACTTCATACAAAGCGCCCGCCTCCTCCACATGGCGCTGGTGACCGGTCTCCAGGTTTTCCTGCATAAACACATCCGCAAGGAGCGAAAGGTTATTATTAAGTCTGTACCTGGCATCTGCCCCCGACTTCCGCATGCCTGCCTCCGAAGCCATTTGCTGGCCGAGGCCGAAATCCGGGTCCTGTTCCCTCACATAAAGCATTCCCTTTAGCTTGGCTGAATCGTATGCAAGTTCCACGACATACGCCGAACCATCTGAACCTGTCCCCAGCACTTCCTTGTTTGTTTCAGCAGTCTCGGCCCTGAGCTCAATACTGGCGTTAAGCTTCGCAGAGACATCCACACCTACAAGCTCCCCATCCCCCTCACCCTTGTCTTCGTTAACATAGGACACCCCCACAGTGACCAGTGAACCCGGCACTGCAATCTGGGCACGGGCTCCATAGGTGATCCCCGTGGCATCGGGGTCAGACGTCTCATAATCCACCACGATGTACACCGGGTTGAACCCTGAATCCCGCTCGCTTACAGGTGATTTGAAAAAGAGAGTTCCTTCGTCGTAATCGATGTTGTAGTCGATGTGTCTGGCAAGTTCCTGAACAGAGAGGATCACGTGGCTCTGGAAGCGGTCCCTCACCTCGATCCTCACCGACTCGGAGTTCACAACCACATCGCTGTTGGATAGCTTGTACCGTCCTGAAGTACCGTCACCTGGAATCTCATCCTTCATGAAAGCCTGCCTGGTCTCGCTGGCGAAAAGGTTATAGGAGAAAGTCTCTCCGCGAAGTTCAGACCTCATTCCCGTCATCCGGCGATCGTATCGGGAAAGCTCGGTAACGGTTAACCCGGTGTCCGTGTCTCCGAAAAGGGCGTAGAACTGTTTTCGCTCGAGTTTCAGGTACAGTTTTCCGGAGGTAGGGGCCTCGTAACCCTGCTCGGTGGAATCACCGTAAAGGGTGTAGTACGTGTCAGGATCGATTGTTCCGTGCAGACCCTCCCCGGCAGCGCCGTGGGGTCCGGCCGTATCGTACTTCATGGTCAGGAGATACTCACCCTTGACCTTCCCTTTGGCAAAGAACGCGGTACGGCCGTCGGTGTAGAGGTCCTCTTCATCGCCTGCGTCTTCGAGAGATTCCATGTTGCCGCTGAGGGTGTTGTAACCCACGGTCCCTTCCGCAAGTCCCACGAGGATCCACTCCTGCCGATCCGAGTTGAGCCAGACCGGGAGACTTTCTTTCTCGCCCTCCAGCCACAGATTGACCACAGCCTCACCTGAAAGTGACGTGGGTTCCAGTTCAAGATAGGCCATTCCATCCTCTCCCACAAAGTAGGTACTGAAAGACCCTCTGCGCCCGGAAAGGTCCTCATTTCTGTCTGCTTCGGCCTGCTGGAGGGTCCTGTGGGGAGGATCCACGTAGTATTGGCCCATGACTCCCCGTCTAGCCGGGTAACCTGCCATGTCTGTGAGACGAATAGCTATTCTGGGTGAGTTAAGGCCATCGGCCGTCAGACGGGAAAGGTCGGGTCTGTATTTCATGGTCACCGGTGAGCCCGAATAGTGGACTGTCTGCTCTATCCTCGCCACCTCCTTGCCGCTGGCGTCCAAGGCCACCGCGGTCAACCGGTTGTCGCCTTCAACAATGTCGACACCACGCCAGATGCTCAGGGCGGCGATCTGAAGATCATTCTTTACCGTGGAATCAAAGTGGAGGGGGTTTATCTCTTTCCCGTCCAGTTCTATCCTGACCCGCTGGTCGGGAGGGTGAACCACGGCTATCTTGAGGCTGGGAATATGAGGCAGGAACCCGGTTCCCGGTTTCACCCACCGTAGTGTCCCGTTATCCGATGCGAACCAATCCAGATATTTTAACGGGTCAACATCCGGTGCCCTCTCCTCGTGTACCACCCTCTCAACAGCAGCGTTTCGCCTTGGACCGGGATGAACCCCCTTGATGATGATCTCGGTAGTGTTCTGATCGTTTATGGTCACAAGCTCTGAACGCTTCTCGATGGTGGTGATGATAACGGTGACCTCCACCCGCCTGTTGAGGGTCCTCCCCCTGACAGTGTCGTTGGAGGCCAACGGCTCATCTGGTCCTTTCCCATCGATAATGAACAAGCCGGACGGCAGATCCCAGATGCTTCTAAGGTACCGGGCCATACTCCTTGCCCGGGCCCTGGACAGGGCATGGTTGTCGGCGTAAAGACGCTGCCCCCTCGCGCTGATAGGAACGTTATCCGTGTGACCGGTGACATGCACCCGTCCGATCTCAGCCGGATCAAACAGTGCCGAGATGATATCCAGAGCCTTCCTGTCATCCTCTGAAAGGCTGGCCTCGAAGGTCCCGAAATGGGGCCGGAAGACGAACTTTCTGGTCCTCGTCTCTTCCCGTTCCGCGACCTTCAGGAGCACATTCTCCACCGGCGGGGTGGTCATATCCTTCTGGATCGGAGTGTCGAATATGACACTTGCGCTGCTGACAACCTCGTTCATCTCGCCCTGCACCAGTTTGACCGTGTTACTCCCATCCCCGGAGTCCAGGTGCTCGATATCTTCTTCCCGGGACCATTGCCACCCCTCTTTGAACTTTGTTTCGAAGGTGATCCCCTTCTCCCAGGCGCCGGAGACGTCCCCCACGTTCCACACAAGTGTGCTTCCCTGAACCTCGGGATCGCCGATGGCAACCCCCTCCAACATAGCCGTTCCACGCACATATTCCATACCCTCAGAAAGGTTGACCCTGAAACGTATATTTTGAAGAGGTACCTGCTCCCCCGTCATATTGGCACTGAAAGTAACTCGATCCTGCAGGGCCATCGTCTTGAGTACAAGGACAGCTCTCCCCTCCATCGGAGTTTTCGGAGTCAGGTTAAAATCAACTCTCCAGAGGGACCCGCCGGCAAGGTCCACGAACCTGGACCAGGGAGTTCGGGCCTGCCGAGTATCCTCGTCACACGCAACGACATCGTACATTTCCGGGACCGTTTCCAAGTCCAACTGGACCACATGGGTACCGGAGTGCACGCCCTCGAAATGGTACCTGCCCATCTGATCTGTTACAACATAGGTCCCGTCCTCCAGGAAGAGCCTGATACCGGCCACACCGCCAGTGTCCCCCTCCCCGCAAACCCCGGACAGGACCCGCCCCATGATCACGTTGCGGCTTCGGAAGAGTTCTTCGGTGACGCGCACCGTGGCCAGTGCGGTGTTTGAAAGCAAGGCACCCGAGGAAGCGATATTGGGGGCTACAGCCCGGCCGGGCAACGCTCCGGCACCAACTCTGGAAACGAAGGTGATGGTAACCGTTCCTCCAGGCGGGAGGTCTCCCACGGAAAAGGCCATGGAACGACCGTCCGGCGCAATCATTGGGTCTGGTGAGGAAAGCCCGCCTATTGATGTGGATCCGGCCTCGTATCTGAACCCCAGGGGAAGGTCTGTGGTAACCACTGTAGCCGGGATCGTTGCCCCGGATGTGTTTTCCACCGTAATGGTGTAAGTCAGGTAATCCCCCACCGAAACCGTGTTTTTCCCCGCCGAGGCCGTGGTCCACAGGATCCCGGTCGCGTCAAACACAAAGGATGCCGAGGATGTGTCGGAACTGTCCGTGGGATCGGTGTATTCTGCCGAGAACTGGGCCCCCGGGAACCCGTAAAGGATTCCGTCGTTGGCGCTTTCTACGGGGGCTCCCGACCGGATGTAACCGGTAAAAACCCCCGTGTCCAGGCCGGTCTCAGTGAGGAGAAGGGTTTCAATAGTGATCGTTGCCGTATCCTCAACCGTAACGGACAGGGTGTCGGCAACGGCCGGGTCCAAGTTCCCATCTGCGTCGGCCAGCCTTGCAAACACGGGATCGTCCGGGCTGAAATTCCCCGCCGGTTCCAGGGGCACCGGGACGCTGAGGTCGATGCTCGTTGCCGTGGCCGGATCCGATGGCGCCGGGGCTGGCGTGAAAACGGCCCCGTTGAAGTAGCTCGTTATGCCCACGGTGAGGAAGATCGAGGGCGAGGACGGAGCGTAACGGAAAAGTTCCAGGGTGGATGAAGTCCCGGGCAGCACCGTCACTGTGCTCACGGAGTTTGAGAAAACCGTCTGGGGTACGCCGCTGATAAGGAAATCGGCCTGGGCCGTATTGGTAATGATGGTCCCCGGGGGAGCCGCGAAAACCGTACCACAGGAAACGAGCAGAAGGAAAACCAGCAGTAAAGAAACCTGCATGGGCCTGGGACCCGACTGAAAAAGCCTGGAACCAGGCGCGTGCAGGGCCCGCCCGGCGGTTCTGTCTCCGCCGGACGGACCGGTAATACTCCTTATGGACCGGCCCGCCCTCAACGCGCACCAACCCCTTTTCCCGGAATTAAACATTCGGGAACAGAGCCTGGCTATGTCGGAGGTGAACAGGGCCATGGCGTCCTAGTCGATGGTGACGTCAAACTCCACAGTCATGGACGAACCGCCTGTCAACGTCGCCCCTGTGACCGTAATGGGGCCGGCGTCACTCTGGCCGGTCGGTGCGCCACCTGTCACAGAGAGAGTTCCGGCCACATAGGTGGTGTTTGCCGGGAAAGCATCCGAAAGATCAATGTTGTTAGCGTCTCCCGTCCCTGTGTTGGTCACGGTGATGGTGTAGTGGATGGTAGCCCCGGGGATCGCCTTGGCGTTGGGCGGTCCATTGCCCAGCCCGTCATCGGTCACTTGAGCAGTCTTGGTGGCTGTGAGAGTGGCGTTGACCACCTGGAACGCGGCGTAGGCTTCGTAGTTCGCATCACCCGCGGCGTCGCTGTAGCCGGCGCCGTCGTTGTAGACGTTCTGGACCTGGGTGGAAATCTCGGCGTTGCCGCTGTCGTTAGCCAGAGCGGCGCCCAACCCCGCGACTCCTCCTTCTCTGGTCACAGAGGCGATCACATAGGTGTAGGCATCGGCGGTGGTGGCTGCAGTCGGTACATCGACCACCATAAGCACGTTGCGGACCTCGTCTTCAGCCATATCATCAAGGTAAAAACCGCCAGATCCAGCCGGCAGAGCGGTATCACCGCCATCGAGGACCCCATCACCGTTCACATCGAGATACAGAATCTCTGTACTGGGAGCGGGTGCCGAGGCCGGGAAAGACAGGAGCAGGTCCACAGTACCGTTGGTGACATTCTGCACCGAGAAGGCGATGGCGTTGCCCGTGGAACCCGGGAAGACCCCCACTGTTGCCGCGGTGCTTGGAGCAATTGTCCAGTCGAGGACCCTGTCCACCAGAAAATCCACCGATGCGTTGGTGGTGATGGTGGACAGGCCGGCCCCGTACTGGATCGTGACGCTGTTGGTGATGGTGGTGCCGTAGTTGGTATCGGCACCCGCGGCCAGCGCCAACTGAGGCACGGCCAGAGCCAGAACGGCCACCATCAGGACAGCGAGCCCAAATGATGTTTTTGTTTTCATTTCTTTCTCCTTTCGATAATACAAATACACCGTCAGTTTATTTTCATTTCAGGGTTTGCCGCGTGCGGCCCGGAGTATGCCTGTCGCGGTCTTTTTATTTCTCCTTCGATTCAGAAATGACCACCTCTTTTTCAACAGTTTTATTTTTCGCCATAAAGTGGGAGCCAAAAAAGGTACTCCCGACCTGTTTCGCTCTTCGAGGTACTAAAGGCTCTACTTCACCCTGGCCCTGAAGGTCACCGTGCCGCCCCCTCGGGCGGGTACGGGCTCAACCAGCTGCCAGCGGATATGCGTGTAATCGTACGGTATGGCCTTGCGCTTTTGGCCATCATCACCGGTCACTGTGAGGAATTCCGGCAGTCCATAGGTGCCTCCCCCGTCCACAGAATAGGTAGTATTAGCCCCTTCTCTTTCAGCACTTCCCCCCTGGTAGACCATGTGCTCGGGGATGGGGTTCGTAAGGATGATGTCTGTGGCCTCCTCATCACCTTCGTTGATATAATTTATTTTTAAAGTGAGGACCTCACCCGGCATGGCGCTCGTTGCCGGAACGAGCTGCGTGATCTTTGTGCCGGATCCGTCCACAGTCACAACTTCCCTGAGGACCTCCGACGTCAATTTGACCATGGCCCCATCCTGGCCCATGGCTGCCGCTACAGTGACCGTGGAAAGAAAAAGGAGAGTCAGGGCTGTAAAAGTGTGTTTCATGACATCACTCCTCAATCGATGGTGACCTGGAACGTTATGGTCCGCGTACCCGCTGTCAGATCACCAAGTCTCACCCTTATTGCCCCACCCGTGAACTCTCCGCGGTCGGCCGGGTGATCCGCACCCGTGTCGGTCATCCCTGCCGGGGGTGCAGGACCCGGGCCGTCCGGGTCGAAGGTCAGAGAACCGGTCACGTAGGTCGTATTTGCCGGAACGGGATCGGTAACGGTCACGGCAGCCGCAGTACCTGACCCGGCGACGATGACGTCCAGTTGATAGGTGATCCGCGCCCCGGTAATGGGTATGGTAACAGGCAACCCCCCCACTGTTCCGGCAATGGCAGCCACCGACTTGACCACCGAGAGGGTGGTGGTCACGATGACGTATGCCCCCCTTGCCGCAGCATGACCGCCGCTGGCACCAAGAACGAGATCGGTGCCGCCAGGGCCTGAGCCAATGTAGATAGTACCGGGAGCCGTACTTGCCGGAGCGTTCTGGTGAACAGCTTCCAGGGTCACCCGCCCGATGTCTCCCGGGCTCAAAACCGTATCCAGGATATCGCTTATCACCCACACGTAGATGGTGGTTTCACCCGGGACCGGAATGGGACCCGAGTAGAGAGTGTCAGTCCCGGTGCCCTCAAAGGAGCCCAGGGTGCCGGCGTCGATGGCGACCACCGGGTTGTCCGGATCGAAGTCGTTCCCTGCAACAACCCCGTTAACCGTCAAAGCGAAATTCTCAGTGCTGTTGCCCGAGTTTGTCACCGCAAAATAGAGAAGTTCCCCAAAGGTGGGGAAGGGAGGTGCCACAGGGGTCGTGCCGGCCATGGCAGGAGCTACCGAGACATCCACGATCTCCGCCACGGGCGTCAGGGTCGTGGAGCTGTAGATATTGATGTTCAACCCGCTCATGGTGTAATTCACCGCGGCCCGGTTCTGAATGACGGTTCCTGCGGGAGTCAGGGCCCAGGCTGGATGGGCACTGAAACCTGCCGCCGCGGCAAGCACCAGGACAATCAACGCCCTGGACACAATCCCCAACCTCAGGCTACCGGGGTTTTTCCAGTGAAGGTGCCTTGGCGCGGCCCCTGTTCGCAAAGGGCATGGCATCACGTCACCTCACCCTTATCCGCGGCGAGAGCGTAAAGCTCGACGAGGGGTTGAATGCCCCCTTGGGGTTGATCCTGAAGCCCGTGACAGCGCTGTCGTACCCATCCGGGACACCTGAGGGGTTATAGGTGTAGGCGGGTGACGGGCCGCTATCGCTGGTAAAGGAGATGTCGTCCCCTGGACTACTGAGAATGCCAAAGCTGTAGGTGAGGCCGCTCCCCGCCCCGGACCAGATCACGGGTGAGGCAGACCCGTTCCCCACGTACATCTCGGTTCCTGACGGGACCGTGTCGGTGATCACCACCGAATCGGTTATCGTCCACCCGTTTCCCACGTTGGAAACCTGGATGGAGTAGGTCACCGAGGCCCCCGGGATCGCCTTGGAGTTAGAGCTGTTAAAGGCCCTAACGTCGGCAACGCCGGATATGGACTTGATGGTCAAAAGGTCGGGCACCAGAACCTCTACGGTGTCCACAACCAGATCGGATATTGTAAAGGATTGGGTGAGACTGAACTGGGAGGTGGCCGTGGTAGTTACTGTGGCCACTCCAAACGCTACAGGCCCGATGCCGTAGACAATAATGACATCCACAGACCCGCCCCTTGCCACCGCCACGGTTCCGGCGATGACTGAATCCCCCGTGTCGAAGATGGCGTCCCCGTCGTCCAGGTAGAGGGTTACCGTAGGGGAATGGGGTCCCGCAATGGTGTAGGCAAAAGCGAAGGCATCGTCCCCGTTGCCCAGGTTCACCAGGTGGTGTACACCGAATACGGTACTGGACTGGGCCCCCTGGAGGGAGTAGGCACCCGAAAAGTCAAGATTCGCATACTGGGTGGTACCCCCGCCGCCGCCGCAGCCCCCCAGGTTGTCGTCTATCTGAGCCCCCAGACCGCTGGCGTTCTTGTTGGCGTTGGTGCTCGATACGTGGATGATGTGGCCAGTTGGTCCGCTCAGCCCCAACCTTGCCCACTCGAACCTGTATTCCATAGCCAGGCCGTTGGCTGACCCGTAGGTACCGGATGAGGTACTTATTGCGCTGGAGATGTTCTTGAGATTCCCAGGCAGGGCGTAACCATCACCCCATCCTGCAGAATCGACGGTAGAGTCCCCGTTGGTAGCATCCACAGGGTTGTAATCGGCAATATAGATGTTCAGATTCCGGTTGTTTCCCTGCCACTCGGTCACGATGACAGGCTCCCCGTCCTCCTGATAACCATCATTATCCACATCAGCATAAAAGAGGAAGGTCTGGGTGTTGCTGACGCTGCCTGTCCGCTCGGTGTAGAAATAGAGGTAGTTGTTGTCAAAGGTGTAAGCAAACTGGATGATGTCCCTACCCGTCGACTGGACCGGAGCATCAAGGTCGGTCAGACCACCCGAAGGACCATCGCAGACGTTGTTGTCTTCGTCGTTGAGGATGGTTCCAGCCTGGGAGGTCGTCCCCCAGTCCGCCACGCTGCCGTCCATCGTCAGCGGAGCTGCGGTGGAGTACGTGAGGGGTATCCCGTCGCCGCCGCCGCAGACGCACACCGCCCACGATACCGACGGCAGCAGGAGGAGAGAGCTGAAAAGGGCCGCCAGGATCAAGCAGCTATTTACACGAAACCTGGATGATCTGGCCCAAGAACTGTTCCTCACCGTTTCCTCCCGCATTGGATGGATCTGTCTATGAATCCACCTAACAAACCAACCCCGCCCGATGGCCCCTTTTCACAGAGAACAGAGCATCGATGAAAGCACCTTTAAACGGTTGGAATAACAGCAAATACCGTTCCAACATCCTTCTGACCAACCCATATCGCAACTATTCGAAATCAATATGTTTTTTACATATCAGATACACTGCTGGTTAAACTCTTGTTACAAATCTGAAATTATTTCACACTATGTGCAAATATTTACATAAATAACATTTACAACATAACTGACACTGTATGGATACACCCACCCCTTTCACTGTCGCTGATAATATTTGCATACCGACAGGATCCAGATCAGTGGTGCATTTCGCCTTCGAGTTCCTCAGCCTCTATGATCTTCAGGAGGCTGCCAACGACCGCCGAATCGAACTGTGATCCAGCAGATCTTTTCAATTCCGCCGTGGCTTCATCTACACTCAAAGCCGAACGGTAGGGTCGCGAGTGGATCATTGCGTCAAAGGCGTCAGCAACTGAGATGATGCGTGTCTCCAGGGATATTTCGTGGGCTCGAAGCCCGAAGGGATAGCCTGTACCGTCGCAGCGTTCATGGTGGGTCTGGATACACACCTTCACCGGCTCCAGATAATCTATAGGGTCAAGGATCCTCTGGCCAATGAGTGGATGTTCCTTTATGCGTGCCCACTCGTCATCATCCAGTTTGTCCGGCTTGTCAGTGATAGTGCTGGAAATAACGATCTTGCCTATGTCGTGCAGGACTCCGGCATAACGGATGGTGTCCTTTTGATTCTCGGAGAGACCAAGATAATCGGCCATCTTGAGACTGTAGTTCGTGACGTTATCGGAGTGGTCCTTGGTCCAGGTATCCTTGGCCTCCACCGCGTTCACAAGAGCCTTTATTGTCTTGAAATAACTCTCCCGGATCGCTGTATAAAGCCGCGCGTTCTCAATGGCAATGGCGGCGTGATTGCCAAGGATGGTCAAAAGGAACAGATCCCTTTCATCAAAGGAACCTCCTCCTTTCCGGTTGGTGGCGTTAAGGACACCGGATACTATCCCCTTGATCTTGAGGGGCACACACAAAAGGGAATCGGTGTGGTAAATCGTCTTCTTGTCTGGAGCATCTTTTTTAATGCTACCCACATCCTTGACCAGGATCGGTTTGCCCTCCTCCAGCACCCAACCCGATATCCCCTCCCCCGGCCTTACCTTTGTAGCGTTTATGATCTCGCTACTCAGGCCCCCGGCATGTTTGATGATAAGACAGCCATCGCTGTCCTTGAGCATAATCGACACTGTTTCCGCCTGCAGAAGAGATGACGTCTCAACGATGATCCTTCTGATGAGCTTCTCGTCCTCAAGCTCTGAACCGATGACCTGGCTCACCTCATGGATAACGCTGAACTGCTTCACCATATCCTCGAGGGAACTGTTTTTGTCCGCGATCTCCTTGGCCATTTCACGGATCTTCCGGTTCGACTCCTCCTTTTCCTGAAGCCGCATTTTGAGCTGCAGGTTCTTCTCCTTCAAACTATCTGTGGCCACCTGAACCTGGGCTGACAGTTTCTCCTGAAAACTGTCCTCCCGCTCGAAAGACCTCATTCCAGCGAGGGCAAGAGCTGTCTGACGTCCAACCGAAGCGATAACATCTTTGTCCCTTTCGCTGAAGCTGGCGCCATCCAGGCGGTTGGCAGCCACGAGAGCTCCCAGTTTTCGATTTCCTACTGCAAGAGGGGCCATGATCATACAATTAAGCTGCCCTCCATCGTACCCCTGTTCGTATCCGGGAAGGAGCTTGGACACTGCCTCACTGCTGTCAAGCCTGGCTGGCTTTCCACTTTCCAGGCATTCCTGGGCTGCCGCTCTGAGGATAGCATCCCTGCTGCGACTGCCGGGCTGCCACAGCTCCATCTGAGGCCGCCCTTCTGTAAAACCAAGGTCCCTGGCATCCACCAGGCTACTGCTTTCATCATCGTAAATGTAAAGGCTGCACATCTCGCAATCCAGAGCTCTGCGCACGACCTTCAGGGTAAGGTTCAGGATCCTGCGCATATCGAAAACAGTGGACATGGCTTCGCCCAGGCGCTCCAGTATCCCTACAGCACTGTTTCGCTGGTCAAGAGCGGTCCGCAGGCGATCGTTCTCCTTTTCAAGGCGGTGCATTTCAGCCGCTTTCCCGATATTGTGAGTGATCACGTCAGGATCGTCCTCGAGAAAGAACATGGAGTGCGCGCCGTGCTTTATAAAGTTGGAAAGAAGTGAGATGTTTTCCTTTGGACCGAAAACAATGACGGGAGGAGGCAGAGCCATCTGCCTGACTGCATCGAAAGATTTTTTGTTGTCGAGAGACGGTATGGAAAGATCGAGAAGAACGACGTCCGGTTCAGCACCCTTGAGTATAATTTCCAGCTCATTGACGCAGTCGGCCATATCCAGTTCAAAGATACGTTCCGGCAAGATCTTGCGAAGTGCCTCATCCTGAGCACCTGGACTCCGGCGGACTAACAACCTGAGTGTCGGTTTCAATTGACTCACACTGGCTCCATGGACTGGTAAAAGAGCAGGATCAATTCTCGAACTTGAGTTCGAGGAACTGTCCCCGCTCTTTTTCCTCTTCAAGGATACGTTCTCTGATCTCCGCAATGGTGAGTCTCTCGGACTTAAGCTCCGAGATCCTGGCGAACCTTGACCGGATCAAATCGGAGTCGTAAAGACCGTAGCCCCCCCGGGTCCGCCCCTCCAGTGGGAACAGTTCCTGGGTGGTGTAGAAGTTCACCTTGGACGGGGAGATTCCCAGCATGCGACAGATATCCTTACGCTTGACCAGCTTCAACATGACCGCACCTCACCCAAAAGTGTTAAGTGTTACTCTCCGCTTACACTTAAAAATAGGCAATTTCTCGTTGTAAGTCAAGGGTTTTTAGAAATTTATTTAAAGTGCCTTGGGAACAGACAGGTGCCTACTGCCCGGTTTTTCAAGAGGTTTGCCTTCACGGCACATAGGACAGTCGGAAGGATCATAGGCTGGTGCGTGGACAGGAATGAGAGAAAGGTGGGGGAAATTGGTGGGATTTACCGGTTTATCAGTATAGCGATGGACGAGAGAGGCGGTGCCCACAACTGCTCCACCGCACTGTAAGGCAAGTTCCACGGTTTCCCTGATGGAACCGCCGGTGGTAACCACATCCTCTACAGCGAGAAGGCGTTCCCCCTCCCCTATTTTGAAGCCCCTGCGGAGTTCCATCCGGCCATCGACCCTTTCACTGAATATGGCTCTCGCTCCCAGGCCGGCGGCTACCTCCTGCCCGATGACGATGCCGCCGATGGCTGGTGAAATAACGGTATCGATATTCCCCTGCCCCGCTCCGACAAAGGTCTCCCGGGCAAGGTCAGCAAGCTCGATACCGATTCGGCGTGCTATATCCGGATACTGAAGAACAAGGGCGCACTGCAGGTAGATGGAACTGTGTCGACCGGAGGTCAGGCCGAAGTGCCCCTTTAAAAGTCCTCCGCAGTCGCCGAAAACATTGATCAGGTCACTGCTTGCCATCGCGGTTCTCTATAAGCTCCTTGATCTTGCTCTGCAGAACTTCGTTCTCATAGGGTTTGGTGAAGTAGGCGTCGGCCCCCATTGCCATACCTTTTTTGGCATCCTCATCGGAGTAGTATACGGCCGAGATCATAACGACGATGATATCCTGCAGGGTCGGTTCCTCCTTGATCTGCCGGCAGAGCTCGAAACCGTTCATGCCGGGTATATTGACATCGAGAAGGACGACATCGGGGATCTCCTCGTGGAGCTTCTTCAGGGCATCCATCCCCTCCTGGGCAGTAATGATCTCATAACCCTCCATTTCAAAGATCTGTTTCTGCATAGTGAGGATCACGATGTTGTCTTCCACTATGAGTATTCTCTTGGGCATCGGTACAACCTCCTATGAATAATCTTGCTATTATACTTTGAATCGCAGGGATCAATCAATCCCTTTCCCTGTGCGCATCCCCCAGTTTCATCTCTTCCAGAATCAGCCTTACAGCCTCCTTCCGATCCGAGGCCATCACTATGGGCCTGCCAATAACAAGATAGTCAGCCCCATCAGCCACCGCACTTTCCGGCGTGGCCACCCTGGCCTGGTCATCGATGGACGCACCGGCCGGTCTTATACCTGGGGTTACCAGGACGCATCCGTCGTCCAGAACACTGCGCAGTGACCTGACCTCCAGGGCAGAGCACACGATACCGTCGGCACCTGCCAATCTTGCCATGGCGGCCAGGTTAACGACCTGATCCCTGACTTCGCCATCCCACCCTATCTGGCTAATAACCTGTTTGTCGAGGCTGGTGAGAATGGTAACTGCGAGAATTTTTACGTCTCCCGCAGCCTCCTTGGCTGCCCGGATCATTTCTGCCCCACCGGAAGCGTGAACCGTGAGCCAGGACACACCCATCTCCGCTGCCCCTTTTACTGCCTTGGCAACGGTGTTGGGAATATCGTGGTACTTCAGATCCAGGAAAACGCAGCCGCCGGATCCAGTTATGCGGTGGACAAGTTCCGGGCCGTACCGGGTGAAAAGCTGTGATCCTACTTTCAGAGCAGCCACAAGAGGGCCGATCTCAGCGGCAAGCTGGACAGCCTCTTCACCCTCGTCCATGTCAAGTGCCACCATGAGACCGCTGCTCAAAAACTCTCTCCCTGTAGGTATATGCTTTTGATTAACAGCATTACAACCTAAAATCAACACTCCACTAGCCCGGACTATTCACGAGGTTCTTTTCCGTTCTGGCGGCGTTGCTCTGTCGTTCCCTTGTGCGACATACTCCAGTATGCCTCCGCGCTCACTGAACAGTCGCCTTGCCGGAACGAAAAACTCCTCTCGTGACTATGTCCGGACAACCCCGCATAATTCATGATGTTTATCGTGCCATTCCCATTTATCCATATTTGCCACACAGTTAGCTCATATCTCATCACCATCATGAATAATGCGGGCTAGGAGCCTTTCAGAGTTTTTAAAAAGATTCACGGAATCAATTACGGCAAAGGCAAAGGGATCCAACAAGTTCCCTGGCCGATATCTGCTCTTTCTGGAGATATTCACTTAAGGATTCGAGGACTCGCAGGGGAGCCAGAGGGTCGGTAAAGGTAGCGGTGCCTACCTGCACTGCCGAAGCCCCTGCTATAAGAAACTGCAGAGCGTGTTCACCCTCCATGATCCCGCCCAGACCCACCACCGGGATCTTGACGGACCTGAATACCTCGTGAACCATCCTCAGCGCAACGGGCCGGATAGCTGGTCCTGAAAGCCCTCCCATCACACCGCCCAGAACAGGGCGCCTTGTTCTGACATCAATCTCCATACCGGTGATGGTATTGATGAGGGACACTGAGTCGGCCCCGGCCTCCTCCACCGCCCGGGCAATGCCGGCAATGTCGCCGCAGTTTGGGGATAGCTTCACCATAAGGTGCTTGTCGGTCACATCCCTGAGTACCTTTACCAGGCCGGCAGCCAACGGCTTCTTCATCCCGAACTGAACACCGCCCTCCTTGACGTTGGGACAGGAAATGTTGACTTCCAGGGCCAACACCCCATCCACCTTGTCGAGGCGCTCACAAACCCTGGCGTATTCCTCCACACTGCTGCCAAGAACGTTCACGACCACCCTGGCTCCGGTGGCTCTTAGAAAGGGCATCTTTTCTGAAATGAAGATCTCCATTCCAACATTCTGAAGCCCGATAGAATTGAGCATTCCCGAGGGAGTCTCCACCACCCTGGGGGGCGGATTACCCTGTCTGGGCTCGGCGGATATCCCCTTGACCACGACAGCTCCAAGGCGTGAGATGTCGAAGTACCCTGAGGCCTCCTCACCGTAGCCGAAGGTGCCCGAAGCGGTCATGACAGGGTTAGGCAAGTGCAGACCACGGCCGAGATCGACGCTGAGGTCCACCGGGTTTGAAGTTTGATGTTTGCTGTTTGATATCATAATCTTAGCTCCCAGCGATAAGCCATAATCGTAAGCGGTTCTGTTTGACTTTCTTCAAGCCTGTTTTCCATATTCTGAACTATCTGTCCTAACTTCAAACCCCAAACACCAAACTTCAAATTTTCCTTTCCCCGACACGCCGACACCCCGTTTCACCGATACAGGCATGCCTTTTTCCCGCTTCTCCGTTTCGCCGAGACCCCGTTTCGTTTCGAAGGAACAGGCAGCAAAGAGCCCCCCTACACTTCTCCAAAAGAATGTAGGGCTAGCTCGCTGCCATTAAAAACCGGCCCCTCGCGGCACACTCTCACATAGTCACCGGAGGCCAATTGGGCCGCGCACCCGGAACACACACCAAATCCGCATGCCATGCGGGCCTCCAGGGAATACTGGGCGGAAAGGCAACGGTGGGCCGCCAGATCCATAACCGCCTTCATCATGGGGTTGGGACCACACACGAAGAGATGACTTCCCTCGCCGTTATCTTTGGCCTCGAGAAGGCCGGTCACAAGTCCCCGGGTCCCACAACTCCCGTCCTCGGTGCACGTCGCCGTCTCCACACCGGGAAACAGGTCCCTTCCCAGGTCTACAAGACGGTCACTGCTCGCTTCCCCATAGATCAGGGACAACTCCCCGACTCGGCCCAGCGCTTGCATTTTTCTGGCCAGAGCTAAAAGTGGCGGCAGCCCAGCACCCCCGGCAACCAGAAGGCTGGAGGTTCCTTCAGGAGGTAGGATGAACCCTCTTCCGAGTGGACCGAGAAAGGTCGCTGACTGGCCGGACCTCCAACGCTCCATAACGCGTGTTCCCCTGCCCACGACCCGGTACATGATCTCCACATCGGCTCCCTCTCCCTTTCTTTGGAACCCGGAGATACCGAAGGGCCTGGCCAGGAGAGGATCGGAATCCTCAGCAACCCTCAACATAATGAACTGGCCAGGGTAAGGATCATCCCCACGCCAGACAGAGGAGGAGAGGACCATCTGCCGCATGCCCGCTGCAACCGGTTCGTGGAGGGAGACAATCGCTTCCGTCAGGGCGCTCTGAACGCGTTCTTGATGGCACATGGTGTTTTTTACCTCCGGCGTATTTAATCTCAAATCACGAATCACGGAATTTTATTCTCCATCCCCCTTTACCCATGATAAAGGGGAACAGGCGGAACTGATCCTGGTAGCCGCCCACAGCAAGGGTCAGGTGGTCCACACCAGCGGGGAAATTGCCCAGGGTCGGATCAATAGGGATCCAGTCGCCTACATGCACCTGCACCCATGTGTGGAATCCGTATGCCCCCCTGTCGGGCAGGTAGACGACACCGTAAGCAAATCGTGCCGGCAGGCCTGCAGCACGACAAAGAGACACCGTAAGAAGGCTGTGAGACTGGCACTCCCCTTCACCGGTTTGAAGAACCTGAAGGGCGGAAAAACATTCTCTCATGGATTTTCCAATTTCACTGTTAACCCACCGCCCAATGGCCAGGGCCTTCTCCCATGGGTCCTCAAGGGAACCTGTTATTTCCATTGACAGCTCCCTGATCCTTGGTGAATCCAGATCAAGGCCGAGCACATCATCCGGCATCAGGGTCATGTCCGGCTGCCGCAGATCCCTGGAGGGAATAGTGGGCTTTGACAATGTCACTGCAACACCACCTTCAGTAGCGCTCACACGCTGCCACCTTCCCTCCGGGGGCGGGCGGAACGACCCCTGAAGCACGATAACAGCCTCATCCCGGTGTCCCAGATCCACGGGAATCCCCAAACCTGGTACAGCGGTCACAGACAGGATCGTCTCCAGTGCTAAAAAGCCCGACTGCTCATTTCCCTCAGGGGTCCTGGCCTCAACTCCCAGTGCCATTTTCTCCCGGTTCACCATTCCGCTGTCGTCGATCCATATTTTTTCCTCCATCCCCCAGTAGGACACGGAAAAGAGCCGGCCGTTTCCATTAGCGCCGCGATACTCGAGGGTGAGAGGAAACTCCTGCCCCAGGGTCATATTGAAAACGCCAAGCTTTAACTTTGCATTCTTTTCAAGCTGGGCCTTTTCAAGATACAAAGGCAGGACATCTGATATGAGGGTGCCGGCAGGGACACTGACACGGTCCCTGGTTCGAGCTCCGGAAACAACCTGCTCCCGCTCATAGTTACCCTCTCGGACCTTCAGAACCCTGGTTTCCCAGCTTCCCGCGCCGAAATCCATGGAGCCTATACTGGCTATAAGATCCATTCCCTCACCCACCCATGATGACTGGCTGGATGTAACAGAAAATCGATCACCGCGAAATGAGAGCCGGAGGTGGACACTTTCGGAAAGTTGAACAACCGGGCCTTCGCCCTGCCAGTTACCATTCATACGGCCCAGCCGAAGGTCTCCGACTCTATCCTTACCGGAGTATATACCCAGTTCCCGGACCTGTTCTTCTCCTGACGGCGTAAAGCTGTTCCCAAGGTCCCGGATAGGGGAACGATCTCTGCAGCCCGCAGCGGCCATAATAACCAGAGCAATAAACCAGATGATGATTGATTTGGGTTGCACTGTTCCGAATCCTTCCAGGTAAAACTCATAATGTACATGACCCTGAAAACCAGCTCGCAGGATAATGTGGTTATTCGACATCCTGCGAGTGAAAGTCCTGCAGTGCCCTTACGTCCCAATTTTTCCTCTTTAGAGCTTCGATCCCCAGAACAGCTGCCCTGGCACCGGGGACGGTGGTGAAATAGGCCACGTTCTGTTCGATGGAAGATCGTCTTATGGAATAGGAATCGTCGATGGCTTCAACCCCCTCCACAGTATTAATAACAAGCTGGACCTCACCGTTGACGATGGCGTCTACCAGGTGGGGCCTCCCCTCCCTGACCTTTTTCACGTACTGTGTCTGAATACCGACTTCGGAAAGAAAATCCCTCGTACCCTCTGTAGCTTTAATATAGAAACCCATCTCGTGAAGTTTCTTCGCTATCTGGACCACTCCTGGCTTGTCCTTGTCCTTTATGGAGAGAAGGGCCGTGCCTTCGGTGGGAATCCGCATGCCTGCAGCCAGTTGGGCTTTGGCAAAGGCGATGGGAAAATTGCTGTCAATCCCCATCACCTCACCGGTGGACCTCATTTCTGGTCCCAGGAGGGTATCAACACCCGGGAACTTGATAAAAGGAAATACCGCTTCTTTAACGGAGATATGCTTCGGAACGATCTCATCTATAAAACCCAATTCCTCCAGGGTCCGGCCCACCATAACCCGGGCCGCCATGCCCGCAAGGGGCAAACCGATAGCCTTGCTCACAAAAGGTACCGTCCTGGATGCCCTGGGGTTCACTTCCAGAATAAATACTTCATCGCCTCTGACGGCAAACTGAATGTTCATAAGGCCTTTGACTTCGAGAGCCTCTCCCAGGAGTTTCGTCTGGCGCACGATCTCCTGGATCAGTTTCGCATTCAGGGTAACCGGGGGCAGGCTGCAGGCAGAATCCCCTGAATGGACTCCCGCCTCCTCGATGTGCTCCATGACACCACCCACAACGACCCGTATACCGTCCGAGATGGCATCCACATCAACCTCTATGGCATCTTCAACGAACCTGTCTATGAGAACGGGATGTTCCGGTGAAGCGATCACAGCCTGTGTCATGTATTTCTCAAGACGGCCCTCATCGTAGACGATCTCCATCCCTCTTCCCCCCAGTACGTAAGATGGCCGCACAACAACAGGGTAGCCGATATCGGAGGCCGCATCTCTCGCCTCCTGAACCGAGGTGGCAATGCCGTTAGCCGGCTGCTTAAGACCCAGTTTGTGCAGGAGTTTCTGAAAACGCTCCCGATCCTCGGCCAGGTCGATCTTGTCCGGAGAGGTACCGATGATGGGGACGCCCGCTGCCTCCAGACCAAGGGCCAGGCTCAGCGGGGTTTGCCCCCCGAACTGAACGATGACACCATCAGGTTTCTCCGCTTCGACGATGTTAAGCACATGTTCTAAAGTCAGGGGTTCGAAATAGAGACGATCCGAAGTATCGTAGTCTGTGCTTACCGTTTCCGGATTACAGTTGATCATGATCGTCTCATAGCCCTCTTCTCTAAGAGCGAAAACACCGTGGACGCAGCAGCAATCGAACTCGATGCCCTGGCCGATCCGGTTGGGTCCCCCCCCGAGAATGATGATCTTCTTCCTGTTACTGGGAGCAGTCTCATCCTCCATGTCGTAGCTGGAGTACAGATAGGGTGTGTGAGCGACGAACTCGGCACCGCAGGTGTCTACTGTTTTAAAAGCGGCTTTTACCCCATCCTTTAACCTTCTGGCGCGCACCTTCTTCTGGCTCGTCCCCGTCAGCTGACCAAGTCGGATATCCGAGAATCCGGCCTGCTTGGCAATGAGTAGATCTTCTGTGGACAGGTCACTGAGGGACCTGCCGTCAAACCATGCCTCCGCCCGGATCAGCTGGGAAACCTGATCCAGGAACCAGGGATCGAAAGTCGACAGCTCCAGAATTTTCTCGGTAGATATCCCCCTGCGGAGCGCCTCAGCCAGATACCAGAGGCGTTCCCAGTTGGGTACTCTGAGCTTATCCAGCATCTCCTTCTCAGTGGCATCGGAACGTTCTTCCAGGCCCGCCGAGGATATCTCGAGGGAAGAAATAGATTTTAAAAGAGCTTCCTTGAAGGTCCGCCCGATGGCCATGGCCTCCCCCACCGATTTCATCTGGGTCGTCAGGGCCTGATCAGCCTTTGGGAACTTTTCGAAGGCGAACCTGGGGAACTTCACAACGACATAATCTATGGTAGGCTCGAAGCATGCCGGAGTTTCCATTGTGATATCGTTGGTTATTTCATCGAGGGTGTATCCCACCGCCAACTTGGCTGCTATTTTGGCAATGGGAAAACCGGTGGCTTTGGATGCAAGGGCACTGGACCTGGACACCCGGGGGTTCATCTCGATGATCACCATACGACCTGTTTCGGGGTGAACACCGAACTGGATGTTGCAGCCTCCCGTATCTACCCCTATCTCTCTTATGATGGCCAGTGAGGCGTCCCGCATCATCTGGTACTCACGATCGGTGAGAGTCATGGCCGGAGCTACTGTAATGGAATCGCCGGTATGGATGCCCATGGGATCGAAGTTCTCGATGGGACACACGATGACCACGTTGTCCATGCGGTCCCTCATGACCTCAAGCTCGAACTCCTTCCAACCCAGGATACTCTCCTCGACCAGGATCTCCCCTGAAGGGGACATGTCGATCCCCCAGGCGATGTATCGTTCGAACTCTTCCATGTTAAAGGCAACGTTGCCTCCCGTCCCTCCCATGGTAAAGGAAGGCCGGATGATGGCCGGCAACCCCACCTCATCCAGAACTCCCAGGGCATCGTGCATGGACCTGGCAAAACCGCTCCTGGGAAGGTCCAGACCCAACTTTTCCATGGCCGCCTTGAACTTGTCCCGATCCTCTGCTTTCTCAATGGCTTTGCGGTCCGCCCCGATCATTTCCACGTTGTATTTTTTGAAGACCCCTCTTTCGTCCAGGGCAATGGCCAGGTTAAGAGCAGTCTGGCCTCCCAGGGTGGGAAGGACCGCATCCGGGCGCTCTTTCTCGATGATCTTCTCCACGAATTCAGGAAGCAGCGGCTCTATATAGGTGCGGTCGGCCAGATCCGGATCGGTCATGATCGTAGCCGGGTTGGAGTTGACCAGGACGATCTCGTACCCCTCCTCCTTGAGGATCTTGCAGGCCTGTGTCCCTGAATAGTCGAATTCGCAGGCCTGCCCGATCACGATGGGGCCGGAGCCGACAATAAGGATCTTTTTTATGTCTGTGCGTTTGGGCAATGAGGTGCCGCTCCATGCAATAATTATTATGCGGAACCAATGTCAATATGCATTTCGGGTTTGAAACCGCGATTCTGAATTCTTGAAGTTTTCCATTAATTCCACAAATCGGTGAAACAGATAGTGCGCATCATGGGGCCCGGGCGCTGCCTCCGGGTGGTACTGGACCGAAAAAGCCGGCATCTCAAGGTGTCTGATCCCCTCAACAGTCTCATCGTTGAGGTTGATATGGGTGATCTCCACCTTCTGACCGGCTTTGACAAGGGAGGCCGGATCAACAACGAATCCATGATTCTGTGAGGTGATCTCAACCTTTCCGGTAGCCAGGTCCTTTACGGGGTGGTTTCCTCCATGGTGTCCGAACTTCAGCTTGTAGGTGGTGCCGCCAAGGGCCAGACCGAGTATCTGGTGGCCGAGACAGATCCCGAAGACAGGCACCTTGCCCAGAAGTTCCTTCACGCAGGCCACAGCGCATTTGACCGGTTCAGGGTCACCCGGACCATTGGACAGGAAAACCCCGTCAGGCTCAAGTTCAAGGATCCTTTCCGATGACGTCCCTGCCGGCACCACCGTGACCTTGCAGCCGACCCCCGCCAGTTCCCTGAGGATATTCCTCTTTATACCGTAATCCAGAGCAACCACACGCAGAGTCCCGGACACCTCTGAAAACCCGGTGAGCGGGTGGTAGGGACCCTCTTCCCAATCATACGCTTCAGAAGGGGTAACCTCGGCCACAAGGTCCTTACCTTCCATGGTCCCCCACGAACGTGCCGTATCCACCAGGTCATCCTCATTTACATCGCCTGTGCCGATAGCCCCGGCCTGGGCGCCATGGTCCCTGATGTACCTGGTAAGAGCACGGGTATCGACACCCTCGATCCCGATGATACCGTTTCCGGCCAGCCAGGACTCCAGACCCTCCTCCGCTCTCCAGCTGCTTGTCACCGTGGAACTCTCCCGCACAACAAAACCGGACACATGGGGTTTCTCCGACTCATCATCCCTCGAGTTGACCCCTGTGTTGCCTATCTGAACGGGTGTCATAACGACGATCTGTCGATGATAGGATGGATCGGTGAGGACCTCCTGATAACCGGTCATGCAGGTGTTAAAGACCACCTCCCCCACAGTGACACCCTCGGCTCCGAAACCCCAGCCGCGAAAGACAGTCCCATCGGCAAGGGCAAGGGTGGCACGGGGTTTGTTGTTCTTTAAGATCTGCGCAAGGCTGGGCATGGAAATTCCTGCTTATGGAATAGGGAAGGAGGAAGGAGGGAGGAGGAAGAAACCTCCAATCCGTCCATAATCTGGAATCCTTCCAAGGCTTTGTATTTAAATGTTTTTCCTTCTTCCTTCATCCTTCCTGTTTTATTATCCCTTTATTGCGATCGTACACCATCCTCCCCCCTACAAAGGTGTTCGCCACCTCCCCCGTCAGCTTCATTCCCGCAAAGGGGGTGTTTTTACCCTTGGAAAGGAACAGGGCAGGATCTACCATCCACTGAGCCTCCATATCCAAAAGGGTCACATCTGCTTGAGCGCCCTCGGCAAGGGTACCCCCCGGCAGTCCGGCGATCCTTGCGGGGTTCACCGTCCACTTGGCAAGGCCCTCCATCAGGGGCAGACGGCCTTTATGTACGAGACCGAGGGTCAATGCCAAAGCCGTTTCAAAACCGGAGATACCGAAGGCGGCCAGGTCAAACTCCCGGTCCTTTTCATCCCTGTGGTGTGGAGCATGGTCGGTGGCGATCACATCCATCGTCCCGTCGGCGAGGCTTTCGATGATCCCTTCAACATCATCAGCTGTCCTCAGGGGCGGATTCACCTTCGAGTTTGTATCGAAACCCCTCACAGCCTCGTGATCCAGGGTGAAAAAGTGAGGGCAGGTTTCAGCAGTTACGGACAGGCCTTCGGCTTTGGCGTTACGGATCAGATCCACCTCGCTTCGCGTGCTTACGTGGGCAATGTGGATCCGACCTCCGAATTCCCGAACCAGGGCTATGTCCCGGGCTATTTCGGACAACGCGGCAGCTGCCGGTATCCCCTCGAGACCCAGCATGGTGGCCACAAACCCCTCGTGCATAACACCCTCACCTGCGATGCTCAAATCCTCAGCGTGAGCAATGACAAGGAGGCCGAAAGCGGCCGAGTATTCGATGGCCCTGCGCATGATGCCGCCACTGTGCACGGGCCGGCCATCGTCGGACACTGCCACACACCCGCTCTGGGCCAGCTCCCCCATCTCGGACAGGGATTCGCCCTGCATCCCTTTAGTGATCGCTCCTATGGGGTAGACTCTTGCAAGACCGGCCTGGGACGCCTTGGCCAGGATATGGGCAGTCACGGAGGCGCAATCGTTGACCGGATCAGTGTTGGCCATACACATTACCGACGTAATACCGCCTTTTACGGCCGCCGCACTGCCGGAGGCCACAGTCTCCTTGTATTCAAATCCTGGTTCCCTCAGATGGCAATGCATGTCAATGAGCCCCGGAACGACAAGAAGACCGGAAGCATCCACATTCTTAACCCCGCGGGTAGCCTTGCCCCCCTGGCCTGTTCCTTTGATCACACCGTCCTCAAGGAGGAGGTCAGCTACCTCGTCCCTGCCCGAAGCAGGATCCACGATCCGTCCGCCGCTAATCAACCATTTCATCGATTCCTCCACTTAGGAGATAGAGGATGGCCATTCTCACTGCCACCCCGTTTTCCACCTGGTCAATAATTACACTGTAAGGTCCATCGGCTATCTCCGAGGATATTTCGATGCCCCTGTTGATCGGCCCCGGGTGCATGACGAGAACATCCCTATTCGCAGTGGCAAGGCGCTCGGCGTTGAGGCCGAAGAACCTGGCATACTCCCTGAGACTGGGGATCAGCATCCCGCTTTTCCTCTCCAACTGTATCCGCAGCATGATTATGATATCGGCGCCTTCAATGGCCGCATCGAAAGACGGCTGGACCGTCGCACCCATGGCCTCAATACCGACAGGAACCATAGTCGGCGGGCCCGTAACGTGCACGTTAGCCCCCATGGCGGTAAACCCGTAGATGTCGGACCGGGCCACCCGACTGTGGGTGATATCACCGGCAATGACAACTTTAAGACCAGTAAGGTCGCCCTTCCTTTCCCTTGCGGTAAAGATATCCAAAAGCCCCTGGCTGGGGTGCTGATGAGATCCGTCACCCGCGTTAACGATAGAACAATCCAGGCGATCAGCCAGCATGTAAGGGGACCCGCTGAACTTGTGCCTGATGATGACGACATCGGGAGCCATGGCTTCGATGTTCCGTGCAGTGTCCACCAGGGTTTCCCCCTTGGAAGTGCTGCTTGCCGAGGCCGAAAAATTCACCGCGTCAGCGGAAAGACGTTTGGCCGCGATCTCGAAGGACGTCCGCGTTCTGGTGCTGGGCTCGAAGAAAAGGTTCACGATGGTCTTGCCTCTGAGGGTCGGTACCTTTTTGATCTTTCTGGCTGAGATTTCTTTCATCCCGGCTGCCGCGTTCAACACACGGGTGATATCATCCCTGGTAAGACCGTCCAGCCCCAGAAGGTGGTTTGAATTGCCGATCATGGTAGTACCTCCGATGCGATCTCAGATCTCAGATCTCAGAAAGAGGGTTATGATATTCGTAAAAGTTCGACTTTGCGATTTGAGATTTGAGATTTGGGATTCTCATTCCATTTCCCCTTCCTCGATCGCCACCTCGTCAACCTTTGCACCTTGTTCGGTGAGCAGAACCCTGACCTTTTCGTGCAGTCTGGTGGGAATATTCCTGCCCACAAAATCGGCTCTGATAGGGAGTTCCCTGTGCCCTCTGTCAACCAGGGCAGCAAGCTGGACCCTCGCAGGTCTTCCGTGGTCCATAAGAGCGTCCATGGCGGCCCGGATCGTACGCCCTGTGAAAAGAACATCGTCAACGAGAACGATCGTCTTGCCCGATATGTCCCCCGGCATATCGGTAGCCTTGGGCATTGGCTTCGGGCGATCATCGATATCATCACGGTAAAAGGTGATATCGAGACTGCCAGTGGGAACCTTGGCACCTTCCACATTCTCTATGTGTCTGCAGATCCGCTGCGCCAGGGCCGGGCCGGGGGTAGGTATACCCACCAGAAGGATATCCTCAGGTCCCTTGTTTTTTTCCAGGATCTCAAACGCTATCCGTTTGATAGCCCTGTCGATCTCTACATGGTCCATGATCTGTCTGCGGCGTCGGCCTCTCATATGGTTTCTCCCTGCCTTTCACGGCAATAGATGTGGATGGAACAGTTCCCATTCTCAGCCTCACCAGGAAAAAAATGGCCTCCCCGCATACGCGGAGAGGCCATGAATACTTTTTTTCTAATGCTGTTCATCTACGTTCCCTTCCTAATCTCACGGAATTAGATTAAAGGGTGGTAACAGACACCTTATCTCGCGAACGGGAGTTGTTGTCAAGAGGGAAGGGCCGATTTAACGCCAATCCCAGATCTCAAATCTCATATCTCATATCTCAAAATAAATCCTCAAACATGATGACCTTCAAACTGTGACCTGTTGACATCCTGTGTGTTTGTTCTTGTTCCAGGAGCTTGTATTTTCTGAGATCTGAGATTTGAGATATGAGATTTATTTTATCTATTTCTTCCCTTTTTCCTCTCTCACGTGGAAATTCCACACATGTGTATACAGATCAAAGGGCGTTGGCACGGACACGGAGTATTTAACTTCCACCAGGGTATAGTTGGTTTTGGGATCTTTAACGATGACAATATTCTTCTCGGTGATGGGAATATTGTTACTGCTGGCAGCATTTTTGACCCGGCCCGTGGCTCTGGGGATGGTTCCATCATAATTCAGACCACGGGCGATATTGTCCACCTCGTCCGCGAACATGACATTTCTGACGTAAGGCACTCCGATCATCCATCCCGAAATGAGGAGGTACAGGATGACGGCAGCTATGAGGTAGTTTCTTAACTTTTTCATTTGAGAATGATTACCACAAAATGAAAAAAAGTCAAAAGTGGAAACCAGAAGGAGGAATAGGGAAGGAGGGAGGGGGAATTATTTGCGTTTCTTCGTCCTTCATCCTTCCACCAGATCCAGGTCCTCAGTCTTTCATATTCACATATTGCAGCGGGATCTCCATATCCTTTTCCCTGAGCATGGCAATGACCGACTGGAGATCGTCGATCTTTTTCCCCGTTACCCTCACCTGGTCATCCTGGATAGCCGCCTGGACCTTAAGCTTCGAATCCTTGATCATTTTGACGATCTTCCGTGCCGTTTCCTTGTCGATCCCCTGCTGGAAGGCCCCCTCGCATTTGAGATGTCCCTGGCTCGTGGGCTCGTGCTCGGCAAAGTGAAGCCCCTTGGCCTCGATCTTCCTTCTCACAAGCTGGGTGATAACGATCTCCTTAATGGCCTTTAACTTCATCTCATCGGCCGCCAGGATCTTGACCTTCTCCTCCTTGCGGTCCAGGTCCAACTCGGACCGCGACTGGCGAAGATCGTACCGGGTGGCGATCTCTTTTTTGGCATTGTTAACTGCGTTGTCCACTTCCTGCATGTCAATACGGTTTACGACATCGAAGGACGGCATGGGAGGACTCCTTGGTATATGTAAAAGTATAAGTATAAGTATTAGTAGAGGTAGGAGTAATCCTAACTCCGTTCCAGAACCTTTTTACCAGAAAAAGCAAGAATGTAGAATGTAGAATGTGGAACGCAGAATATAAGCTAACGATTTGGTGGACTAATGAACCGGTGCACTCCCTAATTCCTGGTTCTCGGATTTTGCCCTTGGACAAAGCTCAGGACCCCGAACCTGTCCAGGGGGATCTTGTTTTCCAAGTCATTTTGAGATTTGAGATTTGAGAACGGAACGAACATGTGCCAGTTGTGCAGAGCCTAGTACAGAGAAACGAGCCACACCGCGGTGGACCACGCCCACATCGTCCTGCGCCAGAGACCGATGGCAAGAGCCGCATTGATGCCGGTGTTGCCCGTAAGATCCAAACGCTCAAACCACGATACGGGCTCGTCAAGGGGATGGAGGGCTAAATAGATGGCGGTGATGACGTTGAAAAGGACCTGGACGGCGAACCAGATGGAGATCAGGCGCAGCGACCAGGGTCGCGGTTTCAGGTTTCGAGTTTCAGGTTTCAGGTTACTCACGGGATCAGTCTAAACTCTGGAATTTGTCAGAGTCTACAACCTGTCGATGTTTGTAATCTGAAATCGCGTCTAACATAGCCCGTTTCTATCGGCTGTCAAGAGTGTGCCGGGCACGAGGCTCGACTGACGAGGCAACCGTGGTCCCGCCAGCGGCGGGATGAGGATTACATAGGTGTGTGATTGCCGTGATCGCATTTGGGTGGAATGCGCTAACCGGCGCGCTAGAAGGGGTGAGATGCAAGGCCCGAGGGAGCGTGGGACCGCAGACGTACATGGCTGAGTACTTCGAGGATCACGCGCGACTGAGAACGAAGCAGATTGCCCGTTATTGCGCGCCGAACCCCTTTACTAATCAATTCCATCCCCTATTCGGCCAAACCGCGGCCAGTTTCGCGACTTATCCCACGACCAGTAAATAACGATGGCCTTCCCCCTAACATCCGCCAGATCCACAAACCCCCAGAAACGGCTGTCGTTGGAGTTATCCCGGTTATCCCCCATGACGAAAACCTTTCCCTCGGGAACGGTCACCGGTCCAAAGGTGTCCCGTCCGGTCAAGAACGTCCCTTCATCAAGGAAAACGGCTTGCGGAAAATCAATCGCTTCTCCGTTGATGAAAACCCGTTTATCCCGGACCTCCACTGTCTCCCCTCCCACACCCACACATCTTTTTATAAAATCCAGTTTTTTGTCCCTGGGGTATTTGAAAACAATGACATCCCCCCGTTTGGGCCCTCGAAGGGCCATGATCTTATGGTCGGAAAAGGGCGTCTTGAACCCGAAGAGAAATTTATTGACCAGAATATGGTCACCCACCAGCAGGGTAGGTACCATGCTTGGGGAAGGGATCTTGAAAGCCTGAATTACAAAGGTGCGGATGAAAAGGGCCAGGATAAGCGCCAGTATGATAGCTTCGGCGTACTCCCTGATCTTACTCTTGGTGCTACCCAACACTTGTTCTGGTGTATTGATCTTTTCAGTTCTGGTCATATCGCTGGACAAAAGTTTCTCCTTGAGAATCAGTGAACCGTGAAGGGTGAAGGGTGAAGGGTAATAACCAACCCTGATAACAAACGAAGGTGAGGGTAACGGATTTTACGCAAAAAACCAAAGGTCAAGGTTTAAAGTTCACGGTTCACGGTTCACCGCCTGCCCTGAGCCTGTCGAAGGGTTCACAGTTCACAGGCTACTTTCACTCAATTTTCAAAATCGCCATAAAAGCCTCCTGTGGGATCTCCACACGGCCCACGCTCTTCATTCTTTTCTTGCCTTCCTTCTGTTTTTCCAAGAGCTTGCGCTTCCTGCTCACGTCTCCTCCGTAGCACTTGGCCAGCACGTTCTTTCTCAGGGCCCTCACCGTTTCCCTGGCGACGATACGGCTACCGATGGCCGCCTGGATAATAACCTCGAACATCTGCCTGGGGATGAGTTCCTTCATTTTCGCAGCAAGGTCACGACCCCTGTAATAGGCCTTTTCCTTTGGTGCTATGACCGAAAGGGCATCAACCGTTTCCCCGTTGACCTTAATATCCAGTTTTACCAGATCACCGGCCCGATACCCCACGGGGTCGTAATCCAGGGAAGCGTAGCCTCGGCTGGTGGACTTGAGCCTGTCATAGAAATCGAAGATGATCTCGGCCAGAGGGAGATCGTACTCCAGCATAACCCTTCTGTCCTCGAGATAGGTCAGGCCCTTCTGTACTCCTCGGCGATCCGTAAGAAGGGAAAGCAGCCCTCCGAGGTACTTGTCGGGGACCAGGATGGTGGCTCGGACGTAAGGTTCGTGGATCTCATCATAATCACCGGAAAAGGACAATTTTGCTGGGTTGTGAACTTCGATCCATTCGCCGTTCTTTTTAAGAACTTTGTAGACAACTGTGGGCGCTGTGGTGACAAGGTCAAGCTGATGGTGTCTCTCCAGGCGCTCCTGTACCACTTCCATGTGCAGCATACCCAGAAACCCGCATCGGAACCCGAAACCCAGAGCTTCGGATGTCTCTGGCTCAAAGGAGAGAGCCGCGTCGTTCAAGACCAGTTTTTCAAGAGCTTCACGAAGTTGGGCGAAATCCTCGCTCGCCGCGGGATAAAGGCCTGTATAGACCATAGGTCGAACAGGTCTGAACCCGGGCAACGGTTCGGTTGCGGGTGAAGACGCGTTGGTGACAGTATCACCGACCTGAAGTTTTTTCAGGTCCTTGATACCGGGCACCAGATACCCCACGTCTCCCGCTCCCAGTGATTTTTCCTTCACGGACGCGGGACGAAAAGTACCGATCTCACCAATATCATAACTGCCGCCCTGGATAATGAGCTTTATTCTGGAACGGGCATAAAGCGTACCCTCGAACACCCTTACAAGGCTGACGACACCTACGTAATTGTCGTACCACGAGTCCACAACAAGTGCGCGCAGAAGGCCTGTGCGATCACCTATTGGAGCGGGCACTCGCTTAACCACGGCCTCTAGAAGTTCCTTGATACCGATCCCCGCCTTGGCGCTAACCTCCAGCACTTCATCCGGATCGATCCCCAGTAATGACACCAGCTCTTCCTTGACTCTCCCGGCATCGGCATTGGGTAGATCGATCTTGTTGATAACCGGTATGATGACAAGGTCCTGCTCCACCGCCAGATAGGCGTTGGCGATAGTCTGGGCTTCTACCCCCTGGACAGCGTCCACTACCAGTAACGCTCCTTCACAGGCCGACAGGGACCGTGAGACCTCGTAGGAAAAGTCCACGTGGCCAGGGGTGTCAATGAGGTTGAGGGCGTACTCCTGCCCGTCAACCCCCTGGTAATGCAACCTGACAGTCTGGGCCTTTATCGTGATTCCCCGTTCCCTCTCTATATCCATGGAATCGAGGACCTGTTCGGTCATCTGCCTTTTGGTAAGGGCTCCAGTGGCTTCCAGGAGACGGTCTGCAAGGGTGGATTTCCCATGGTCGATATGGGCGATGATAGAAAAGTTGCGGATGTTGGCTTGATTCATAAAATTCTAATTCCAGTTTTCAGATTCCGTATTCCAAAAGTTAGGTAAATCGTGAAGTGTGAACAGTGAATGGATATAAACAATATGCATTATTTACTATTCACCTTTCACTATTCACGGTTATCTGTTCCTGTTCCTGTTCCTCTTCTAGCTCCTGCTCTTTTTTCGCATTTTCCCCTCCACTCTGCCCATTACACTCTGCACTCCCCTCCAGAGGAGGGGCTCCGAACATTCTGAACGGCCGGGCCGGGTCTTTCAGAAAAATGGAGACGACGAGGAAAACGGCGAACAGGGCGAAAGCCAATCCGAAGGGCGCTAAAATGTAGAACAGTGGTCCAGACATGTCAAGGTATATCCTTTACATTATAGTTCAGAGTGCAGGGTTTAGAGTGCAGAGCACTTCCTCAATATCAGCCTTCAGTTCCTTTTGGTGTTTCCTCTACACACGACACTTTACACTCTACACTGCATTTTTATATGCCCAGCTCCAATTTCAGTTTCCAGTCTGTCCTGTCAGGGCTGCGAGAGCGCCCCACACTCAATGTCCAGCATCGCCCCGGGATGAGGACGGTTACCGTATCATCAGCCAAGGTATCGGCATCCATATCGTAGAAAGTTTCACCCGAAACCCGAACCCCAGCCAGGGTTAAATGGCCTTTACCGCTGAGCATTCCCGATGACCCATCAGTAGAATCTCGGCCCACCGTGACACCAAAAGCATTTGATTCATACCCCGCGTCAACGTGCCAGCCACGCAGGGAGTCCCTGTCAACAGGAATGGATGGCAGCACGAGGCTAAAAACGTCGTCCCGGTTCCTCGAAGCTCCCAGGAAAACCCCGGAATAAGACAGGCGGGTTATAGCGTAAGACTGTGCCAGATCCAGTTCGTGATCCCGCCAGCTTCCGGCCGTCAGATCCCACCTTAACCGGGATGAGGTCAAAAGACTGCGCACACGGGCATCAATAACTTTTCTCTCCTCGACCAGGTCCCTTCCGTCTCGGATGACCGATTCTCCGAAGGCCGCTCCCTGAGCTGCCGAGGCGGTTATCTCCAGATCTACAAGGTGCTTTCCCCAGGCGCCGGAGGATTCAGCAGCAAGTTTTTCAGCTAAAATGACAATGTAGGCTTCATCCTCAGTAGACCCTTCACCCCCTCCTGTCCCTATGATACCTCGGCCCTGGATGTGTCCAGCCAGTTTCCAGGGGCCAGGGATTTGTAGAACCAGGGTCGGACTTACAAGTGTGCGTTTTTCTCCGCCATCAAAATGTGTATCTTCGGCTTGGATCCCGACCCGCCATAAGTCCCCTCCTGCGGGACCTAATCGGACAACCCCCAGATCACGGTTCAGGACAGTCCCTAACGTATCGCTTCTGGCAAGTGACCCATCGGCCAGGAGACTGCTGGTCTGAATATTGAAGCCCAGAATGCCATGATCTCCCTCAAGGGATGCGTGCCGGTAAACAGCCCCAGGGTATCTCTCTTCAAACGTACCCCCGAACACAGCGGCAGAATTCGCCTCTCCGGTATCGTACCACCGTCCCCTTAACCACAGATCCGGTGTCAAGGCCATGGCATGATGGGCCCGGACATACCACATGTCAGACCGTTCACCACTCATGGCGAAACCGGCTATCTGCCCTCTGCCTCCCCAATCCAGTCTGTAGCGGGACTCAAGACCTAGTCCGGAGCTGTCACGACTGAACATTCTCGGGCTTACTGTGGCATCGGCATGGGATCCCAAAGTTATAAAAACAGGCCATATGGATTCCAGCCCTTTCTCATCGGAAAAACCGAATTCCGGGAACAGCAGCCCTGTCTGCCTCTTTGTCTTAACAGGATAAAAAAGGTAAGGGGTATAAAAGACCGGTATTCCGAATATCCTGAAAGCAGCGTGTCTTGCTTCCAGGTACCCCTCCTTGCGAACCTTTATTCTCGAAGCGGTGATGGACCAGTCGGGACATTCGCCAGGGCAGCTGGTGAAGACCCCCTTTCGAATACTGTACTCCTCCGGCCCGGTGCGATTGATATCTTCCCCGAGCACTCTGAAACCGTTTGGAACAATGATGATCTCTCCCCGGCTTATACCTCCAGTGAGATCGGCCAGGTCCAGGGCCAGTGCATCTCCGGTGAAAGCCCCTCCCCCGTCCTCCTTCATGACAACGTTGCCTGTAAGAATGAGAGTATCGGAACCAGGATCGTATCTGAGGTTGTCGCCCCTGACGGTCACCCCTTCTCCCTCGACCAGAACATTTCCTTCAGCTATGAGGGTCCCATCGGGAAAGGATGTCATGCTCCCGGCTGTAACGGAGATCTCCTGTCTCTTCTCCTGTGCCCACGAATCAGCCGGCCCGAGAAGGGAAACAAACAGGAAGGATGCAACAATGAAATATGCGTATCTCAAGCTTGTGGCCTCAGATTTTCATAAATGCACACGTGCACAGGTGCACGGTGCACAAGTGCACTTAATCGTCTTTCTCCCCATCCCCTCTTCTCCTCTTCTCCTCTTCTGCTACTTCCAGTTCCTTAAGAACTTCCCCGGCCAGGACCACAGACCCCGCCACGACAATGCGCCCCTTGCCGCCTGCAAGGCTCCTTGCTGTATCGAGGCCCTGTTTCACAGTGGGAGCTTTTATTATATCGGCACCTTCCGGCATTTCTTCCTCTAGCTCCTGAACGGTTTTTCCCCTTGGATGGTCCAGGGCGACAAGAACAAAACGGTTCCCCAACCGGATCATCTCTTCGGCCATTGCTCCAAAGTCCTTGTCGCGCAGAGCGGAGATCAGCCAGACGACCTCTTTTTCATGGCCCAGAGAATCGGTCAGGGCTTTCACAGCTGCCGGGTTGTGGGCGGCGTCCACGATAATGGGCGGTGAACCTTCAAACTCCTGGAACCGACCCTGCCATTTTGTGGATTCAATTCCCAGGACAACCTTCTCATACACCATTTCAAAACCCGATACCGAAAGCTCTTCGAGAGCAGCAAGGGCACAAGCTGCATTATCCAGCTGAAACAACCCCGCCAGTCCTGGAACCAGCCTGTTTATACTCCACTTCATACCCTCAAATTGCAAGCTGCTACCGTTAATATCACGATCTGCACTGAAATCCCTGCCAAACAGAACCACCCTGGCACCGGCCGCTTCGGCTTCTTGAAGAATAACTTCCCTCGCAGCACGACCCACCGGACCCACTACCACAGACCTTCCTTTTCTCATGATCCCCGATTTTTCCCGGGCAACATCCTCAAGAGTATTGCCGAGCCAATTCTTGTGATCCAGGTCCACTGAGGTGATGACCGATAGCACCGGGCTGGTAACGTTGGTTGCGTCCCAGCGCCCACCAAGACCTACCTCAAAAATGGCAAGATCAACTTTCTGACGAGCGAAATAGAGGAGGGCCAAAACGGTAGCGAACTCGAAATAGGTCATGTCAACCCCGACATCCTTCACTTCCTGGAGGAGTCCAGGAAGCTCGTCACGAGTCACTGCATGGCTGTCAACCACAATGCGTTCTTCAAATTTGATGAGATGTGGCGAGGTGAAGAGTCCGACACGATATCCGGCACAGCTCAGGGCAGCGCCCATGAAGGACACCACCGAACCCTTACCGTTTGTGCCTCCAACCAGTACATGGGGGAAATTGAAATGGGGGGATCCGAGAGCCTTCAAGGCCTCTCTAATCCGTCCAAGACCAGGTCTGATTCTGGACTCGTTCAGGCTGGCCAGATAGGAAAGGGCCAGCTCGTAGGTCATTGATCAGTGAACGTCTTCAGGGTGAAAGCCCTCAAGAGGTTAACGATGGTTTTCTTCAGTTCCTTACGGTTAACAATACGGTCGATCATCCCGTGTTCGAGAACGAATTCAGATCTCTGGAACCCTTCGGGTAGTGCCTGCCGGATCGTTTGTTCGATAACACGAGGACCCGCAAACCCGATAAGGGCCTTGGGTTCGGCAAGGTTCACATCACCGAGCATAGCGAAGCTGGCCGTAACTCCCCCCGTTGTGGGATCAGTAAGGACCGAGATAAAGGGCAGCCGCTCCCGCCTGAGTCGTGCGAGAGCAGCGCTGGTCTTGGCCATCTGCATAAGGGACAGGGCGCCCTCCTGCATCCTGGCGCCACCAGAGGAAGAGATCACGATCAAACCGCATTTTTCCTCCACGGCTTTTTCAGCTGCACGAGTAATTTTCTCGCCGACAACGGATCCCATGCTGCCACCCATGAAGAAAAAATCGAAGACGGACAATACAACCTGGACACCATCCAGAGTGCAAATTCCTGAGATCACGGCGTCGTTGAGTCCTGTCTTTTTTCGGGCCGTCTTTATGCGGTCAAGGTATTTCAGGGAATCCTTGAACCCAAGGGGATCTTCGCTCTGGAGCTGGCTATCGAATTCGATAAAGGTTCCGGGATCAACCAGAAGCTCGATGCGTTCTCTCGCTGTGATCCTGAAATGATACTCGCATTTGGGACAGACCTTGAGGTTCCGGTCGATCTCCTTGCTGTACACGATCTCTGCACAGTTGTTGCACTTTATCCAAAGACCCTCAGGAACAGTAACTTTTTTACTGTCCGATCTTTCAGGGCGGATGGACCGTCTACGGAACCAGGATACCATAATCCGTTATTCCTATTTTACCTGGGGCAGGTTCTTGAGAGACTCGGCTATTTTTTCTTCGGGGTAGGTGTAATCCACCAGATCGCCGGCCAGATAGGAATCGTAGGCCGCCATGTCAAAGTGACCGTGACCGCTGAGGTTGAACACGATGACATCGTCTTTACCCTCTTCTTTGCAGCGGAGCGCCTCGTCAAAAGCTGCTTTCACAGCATGGGCAGATTCGGGTGCGGGGATGATCCCCTCAACCTGCGCAAAGGTCACAGCCGCCTCAAATACGGGGTTCTGGGTATATGCAACGGCTTCTACGATCCCCTCTTTGTGCAGCTGGCTTACCAGAGGCGAATCCGCATGGTAGCGCAGTCCACCCGCATGGATACCCGGCGGAACGAAATCGTGGCCCAATGTATACATAAGCATCAGAGGTGTCGTCTGGGCCGTATCTCCAAAATCGTAAGCGTATACACCCTTGGTCAGGGTGGGGCAGGAAGTTGGCTCTACGGCTATCATCCTGATATTCTCACCTGCCGCTTTCTCTGGAATGAAAGGAAAAGCAAGACCGGCAAAGTTGCTGCCGCCGCCGCAGCAGCCTATAAGAACGTCAGGTTTCTCTCCCACCTTCTTGAGCTGCTCCTTAACCTCAAGCCCGATGACCGACTGATGTGTCATTACATGATTAAGGACACTGCCGAGGGCATATTTGGTATCGTCCCTTGAGGCGGCATCCTCCACCGCTTCACTTATGGCCATACCCAGGCTGCCCGGTGAATCAGGGTCTTTAATCAGCATATTCCGTCCCGCGTTGGTCCTGTCCGAAGGACTGGGGATGACTTCTCCTCCCCAGGTCTGCATCATGGAGCGGCGATAGGGTTTCTGCTGATAACTGACCTTGACCATATAGATAGTGCATTCGAGGCCAAACATCTTGCATGCGAGCGACAGGGCGCTGCCCCACTGCCCGGCACCGGTCTCTGTAGCCAGGCGTTTTACACCTTCCTGCTTATTGTAATATGCCTGCGGGATGGAGGTGTTGGGTTTGTGACTGCCGGCCGGGCTGACACCTTCGTATTTGTAGTAGATCTTCGCTGGTGTTCCAAGAACCTGCTCCAGATGGTAGGCCCGAAACAGCGGAGTCGGACGCCACAGGCTGTAAATGTCGAGAACCTCTTCCGGTATGTTGATCCAGCTATCCTGGGAGACTTCCTGGGCGATGAGCCCCATTGGGAAAATAGGAGCGAGATCCTCGGGACCTATAGGCTGGCCGGTGCCGGGGTTAAGCGGAGGCGCCGAAATGCTGGGCATGTCAGGAAGGACATTATACCAGGCCTTTGGTATCTCACTATCCTGCAGGGTGATCTTTTTCGTTTGCATCTCCCACTCCTTTCAAAGTTGTTCTAAACCTATATTGTTTCCGGAATATGGAATTTGTAATTAGTCAATAATGAACAGCCGCGCCTGGGAGAGGCGCCCGGATCAGTGGCTGAAATACAGGTCATTGATCCGTGAGGGGAGGAAAAACCGCGCTTTTTCCTTCCCGTTGAGCCAAAGTCTCGCACAGACTTTGGTGATATATAAGCAGTCTCTGTAAGGAAAGTGAAAACGACGCTTTTCACTTTCCGAGGAGCAAAAAGATGATAACGGACTTTTTGCGACCATGTGAATATTAGTTAACATGGTTCATGAAAAAGTTCAAGAAACACGGCGATTTGGGCCGTTACTCACATTGTGCTTCCTCATTCTTCTCCTTTCGCCAAAGCCAGAAGCTTTTTCCTGGCAACGACCGGATCGAGGATAGTGTCAGGAAGGGCTACCCCCATCTCCAGCAGTTCTTCCCTCAGAACAAGGTGGTCTGGAAGGAACTGTGTTGGTAGAGTTCTCTCCGGACCAGTCAGGACACCGGAGGGCGGACCGGAGGACTGGATCATACCTCCGGCTAAATGTCCAAAATGGTCAATGCAGTGGATCTGCTCGGGTACGGCATGAGTGGCAATTAAGACGGCTGTTCCGGTTTCATCACAGTACCGTCTGGTACTGGCAATGAATTCTCTTACACCACCCGGATCCAGCCCGTCAGTAGGTTCATCCAGAACCAAAATTTCAGGCTCCATGGCCAGGACACCGGCCACGGCCGCCCTTCTCATTTGTCCTCCCGACAAAGTGTAAACTGGGCGGGTAAGCAACGTTTCCGGAAGGCCCACCCACTTGGCTGCTTTCAGAACTCTACCCTCTATTTGACGGGCGCTGACCCCAAGGTTCCGCGGTCCAAAAGCGATATCATCGGCAACCGTAGCTGAAAAAAGCTGCCGTTCCGGGTTCTGGAACAGGAGCCCTACCCTGGCCGTGACTCCTCCCCGTTTTTTTCCCCAGTTCTTGAGCTGCCGGCCACCCAAAATAATTTTTCCGTCATCCGGCGTAACGAGACCGTTGGACATCTGCAATAGCGTGCTCTTGCCTGATCCGTTAGCACCACAGATAAGGGCCACAGTACCTTTATCAACAGCAAAGTTCACACCGTTCAGTACCCCTTTTACCCCCGGGGCATCCTTTTCATAACTAAAACCGACTCCGTCAAAGGTCAGGACCGGTTCACCCCTATGAATTGCCGCATGGTGTCCTGTGTCTTTTGAGCTGAATCCTTTACGAACATTCATACCGTTAACGACCGTGCGAGCCAAAGAACCAGGGGAACAAGGCCACTTTACCTCAATTCCCGCTGATCGCATCTCCAGAACCAGACTAAGGAAAAAGGGAGGGAAAATGCCATATCGGTCACCGAGCCCAGGCTTGGAGAAAACATCTTCCGGGGGGCCGTGCCTGGCAGCACGGCCGCTTTCAAAAAGTATCACCCTGTCAGCATTTGCCGCTTCTTTCATATCGTGGGTGATTAAAATAATGATCTTGCCCTGATCGACCAATTTCCGCATGAACCCAAGAACGGAAACCCTGGCATAAGGGTCAAGGTAGGTAGTAGGTTCATCCAGTATCAGGATATCAGGGTCCAGAACAAGCACACCTGCCAGAGCCGTCATCTGCTGCTCGCCGCCGGACATTAGGTGCGGCATGCGCTTTCTCAGGTGGGTGACCTTCAGCCGTTCCAGCATTTTTTCAACCTTTTTGGCTATCTCTTCTGAGGGTTCCCCAAGAACTTCAAGACCGAACGCCACATCTTCTTCTACTATGGATGTGACAAGCTGGTTCTCCGGGTTGGAAAACAGGATTCCCACCCCCGGATTGGTTCCACTGGTCACTTGCTCCTTGCCGTTGATCCTGACCTTTCCAGAATCAGGTTGGAGCAAACCTTTTAAAAGTAGCGCGAAAGTGCTCTTACCTGCTGCGTTGGACCCTATCACCGCGATAAGTTCACCACGGTCAGCGTCAAGGTTGAGCCCATCCAAAGCTCGAACACCTGTATTGGGGTAGGTGTAGGTAAGATCGCGAATTTCGAGAAAAGCCATAATAATCGGTGCCAAGTCCTTAGTGCTTGGAGATAAGTGATTCACGTGCTTTTGTAGTTCATCACCTATCACTTATCTCTGAGCGATGAGGTTTGCGCATAAAAAAAGAGCAAGGTCGCTTAACCTTGCTCTTTTATATCTTAAATAGCAGACCGAGTCGCTCCTATTCCTTCTCCTCTTTATCTGCCTTTTTCTTGACAGCTGCTTTCTTTTTCGGTTCAGCCTTATCAGCCTTTTTCTCAGCGGCTTTTTTAGCTGGAGCCTTCTTCTTCGGTTCTGCGCCTTCCTTTACGACCTTTTCTTCCCCAACCTTACTGGTTTTTGCCTTTGAGCTTTGGGCTTTTGACTCTTTTTTAGCCTTGGTCTCTTTAGATTCTTTGGACTTTGGACTTTTTTCCTTGGACTGTGTTATTGGCCTGTCCACGAGTTCTACCAAAGCCATTGGAGCGTTGTCCCCTGCCCTTGGCTCAAGTTTCAGCACTCTCGTGTAACCACCTGCACGATCGGCGTAACGTTGAGCATATTCGGAAAAAACCTTTTTAACCACTTCATCACTGCGAATAAAAGCCACTGCCTGCCGTCGGGCATGAAGATCTCCCCTTTTCCCAAGGGTTAACATCTTCTCCGTCTGCCTGCCAATTTCTTTGGCTTTAACTTCAGTGGTGACAATCCGCTCATGCTGGAGAAGGGACGTTACCATATTCCGAAACATGGCCTTCCTGTGAGAGGGTGTTCTACCCAACTTTTTTCCTGCCTTACCATGACGCATTCTTTACCCGCCTTTCCAGCTTAACAGTCCTTTCACTGGCGATGGAGCCGTAAAACCTCATCGAACGCCCCCCGCGGGGCTTTCGGACCGACAAAGGGAAGTCTGCGTTATCGATCCGCGAGGAAAGGAAAACCACGCTTTTAACTTCCGATGAGCAGAAAGTCCCGGCAGGACTTTCTGCGACCCTATCAATCAGACCGTTTCCTGGGCCTCTTCCGGCTCCTCTTCAGAAGGGATCCAACCGCGAATATCCATGCCAAAACTGAGCCCCATTTCTTCGAGAATCTCTTTAAGTTCGTTCAGCGACTTCCTTCCGAAATTTTTGGTACGCAGCATTTCTGATTCGGTTTTTTGCACCAACTCACCAATGCTGTCTATGTTGGCGTTCTGCAGGCAATTGATCGATCGCACTGACAATTCCAGCTCATTAACATGTTTGTTTAACTTGTCAAAAAGTTTTTTCTTTTCGTGCTCTGATTCCTGTTCCACCCGCTCGTCCTGGACATGGTCCTCCTCAAAATTAATGAAAAGGTTCATATGCTCTTTGATGATTTTGGCCGAGATGGCAAGAGCTGTTTCGGGTGGAATGCTGCCGTCTGTGGTGATCTCCATGATAAGTTTATCGTAGTCGGTCATCCGGCCGACCCTGGCGTTCTCAACCCAGTACATGACCTTAACAACCGGCGAATGAATCGAGTCCACGGCAATATAATCTACCGAAAGTTCTTCATCTTTGTTGCGTTCGGCCGGTACGAAGCCTTTGCTGAAAGTCACTACCATCTCCATTTTGAGATGGGCTCCCTTTTCGAGGGTAGCAATTGTCAGGTCTGGGTTAAGAATCTCCACATCCTGGTCGGTAATAATATCTGCTCCAGTGATAGCTCCTTCGCGTTCTATGTCGACAGAGATAATTTTGGGAACAGTTGAATGGGTACGGAAACGAAGCTCCTTCAGGTTGAGAACAATCTGAGTAACATCCTCATAAACACCCGGGATCGTTGAGAATTCATGTAAAACGTTCTCGATTCGGAACGCAGTGACAGCACCGCCCTGTAAAGAGGAAAGCAGCACTCTTCTAAGAGCGTTTCCGAAAGTTGTACCAAAACCTCGCTCGAACGGTTCTGCTGTGAACCTGCCGAAAGTGTCTGTCTTGCTGTCGGCAACAAATTCCAGCTTGTTTGGACGTGTGAGATTTTTCCAGTTCTTTTCCATCATGGTCATTTTCCCCTTTTGATGGATCGCTTACTTGGAATAGAGCTCAACTATGAGCTGTTCATTAACCGGCATAGCAACCTCTTCCCGAATTGGATAGCTCTTGAAATATCCTCTGAACTTGGGAGCTTCCAATTCCAGCCATGCGGGGGTGCTTTTTCTCTCTGCCGAAACCATAGATTCCTGCACCCTGACAGATTTTCGGCTTTTTTCACTGATCTCGATCTGATCGCCGGGCCTCATCAGGAAAGAAGGTATATTGACCTTCCGGTCGTTGACCAGAACGTGGCCATGCCGCACAAGCTGGCGCGCATCTGCCCTTGAACCGGCAAAACCAAGTCTGAACACAGTGTTGTCCAGTCTTCGCTCAAGAAGGATGATGAGGTTCACACCGGTAACACCTTTCTGGCGGTCAGCCATTTTAAAGTAGTTCCGGAACTGTCCTTCCATAACACCATAGATCCTTCTGGCCTTCTGTTTCTCTCGAAGCTGAACGCCATAGTCGGAATGTTTGATCCGTCTGGTTCCATGCTGCCCAGGGGGATAAGGCCTGCGCTCAACAGCGCACTTATCTGAATAACACCTGTCACCCTTAAGGAAAAGCTTGGCACCTTCCCTTCGGCAGAGCCGACATACTGATTCTCGATACCTCGCCAATTTACTCCTCCTTATATCAGACCCGGCGCCTCTTGGGCGGACGGCATCCATTGTGAGGGATGGGGGTCACATCCTTGATCAAGGTAACTTCCAAACCGGAAGCCTGAAGCGATCGCAGAGCCGCTTCCCGGCCGGAGCCAGGTCCCTTAACAAGGACATCAACCTTCCTCACACCGTTTTCCATGGCCCTCTTGGCAACGTCTTCCGCAGCCAACTGAGCAGCGAACGGGGTGCTTTTCCTTGAACCCTTGAACCCCTTGCTACCGGCACTACACCAGGCAAGCGTGTTTCCCGCTGGATCTGTTATTGTAATGATCGTATTATTGAACGTAGCCTGTATATGGGCCACACCGACAGGAACGTTCTTCTTAACCCTCCTGCCTGATCCTTTTTTCGGCTTAGCCATCTATTCCTCCCGTGCTTGGGCTATCTCTTCTTCCGGCCGCCAATAGACGGACGGTGTCCCTTCCTGGATCTTGCATTAGTTTTGGTCCTTTGGCCTCTGACAGGAAGTCCCCGTCTGTGCCGCAGCCCCTCGTAACTGCCGAGATCCATCTTATTCTTGATATTGAAGGAAATCTCCCTGCGGAGGTCTCCTTCCACCATATGGTTCTTAACGATTAGATCCCTGAGCCGAATAACCTGACCTTCGTCCAGATCAACAACCCTGGTATCCGGATTGACATCAGCTTCAGACACGATCTTTGTTGCCGTAGTCTGCCCAATGCCATAGATATAGGTCAGTGCGACTTCTATCCTCTTATTTCTCGGTAAATCAACTCCGGCAATACGAGCCACGCGAACACCTCCTGATATCAGCCCTGACGCTGCTTATGCTTAGGGTTCTCACAGAGCACCCGGACAACGCGTTTGCGCCGGATGATCTTGCATTTGTCACACATCTTCTTTACAGAAGGTCGAACTTTCATGACATCCTCTTTCTTACGGGCCTATTACTACTTTGCCCTATAGGTGATTCTGCCCCGGGTCAGGTCGTAAGGAGACAGTTCAACCGTGACCTTGTCCCCAGGCAAAATCCTTATATAATGCATCCGCATTTTCCCAGAGATGTGGGCGAGTACCTGATGCCCGTTCTCCAGCTCCACACGGAACATGGCGTTAGGCAGAGGCTCGACTACTGTCCCTTCCACTTCAATCGCTTCTTCCTTAGCCATCAGTTCCTTTTCTCCTCCCCAAACGTTTCATCGATGGTCAGAATCTTCGGCCCATTTTCTGTTACCGCAATGGTGTGCTCGAAATGGGCTGACAGGCTACCGTCGGTGGTGACAGCCGTCCAACCGTCATCCAAAACACGAATATCGTCCGATCCGGCGTTAACCATTGGTTCGATCGCAAGCGTCATACCCTTCTTGAGACGAACCCCGCACTGGGAATCACCGTAGTTGGGTATCTGCGGTTCCTCGTGCAGGCTCCGTCCTATTCCGTGACCGACGAAAACCTTGACCACAGACATCCCGTTTTTCTCCACATGGCTCTGGACGGAGTGGGAGATATCTCCTATACGGTTGCCCACAATAGCGGCTTCGATTCCTATGTAAAGAGCATCCCGGGTAACCTCCAGGAGTCGAAGGGTCTCCGGAAGCGTTTCCCCGACCGACAGAGTGACAGCTGCATCAGCATAAAACCCTTTGTAAAGGGCTCCAAAATCCAGTCCAACGATATCTCCATCCTTGAGGACTCTGCTCCTGGACGGGATGCCGTGTACTACTTCTTCATTCACTGACACGCAGATAACAGCTGGATACCCATTGTAGCCCTTGAAAGCCGGAACAACCTCCAGGGTTCGTGCCATATGGTCTGCTTCTTCCTCAATATCCATGGTGGTTATACCGGGTCTAACCACCTCCTTCATTCTCTGAAGGACCTTTGCTACAACACGGCCACCCTCCTGCATGATGGCTATTTCAGCAGCCGACTTCCTATGGATCATATACGCTAACGCTTCTGGTTACCGGCACTAACCTCCAATAGGAGGTTCAGTTCCCAGCAGCCTCAAGAACCCGGGAAAAAATATTCTCGATACTGCCTGTCCCCGGTATGCGCCTCAGCTTTCCCTGTTTTTCATAATGGGAAATGAGAGGCTGAGTCTGCGCACTGTAGACGGCCAGGCGCTGTCGTATGGTCTCTTCCTTGTCATCATCCCGCTGGTACAATTCACCGCTGCAGCGATCGCAGATGCCCTCACGGGAAGAGGGGTTGAAAACGACATGAAAGCTTTCACCGCATTCCTTGCACATCCTGCGCCCTGTCAACCGAGTCACCAGTTCCTCGTCTTCGACCTCAATGCTGATAACATGGTCGATGGCTCTATCAAGGCCATCAAGGATCTGTTGAAGCGCCTCTGCCTGTGGGATGGTTCTCGGAAAACCGTCAAGAATAAAACCGTTGACAGCGTCATCTTCCTTGAGCCTCTCGGCAATGATACCGATGACGACTCTATCAGGAACCAGTTCTCCTTTATCCATGAAACCCCTGGCTTCAACACCCAGGGTCGTGCCCTCGCGAACAGCTGCGCGAAGAATGTCCCCGGTGGAGACCTGGGGAATATTCCATTTGTCCACCATCAACTTGGCCTGAGTTCCTTTACCGGCCCCAGGAGGACCCAGCAGAATAAAATCCATCATCGCCTCCCCTTGATTCTACCCTTCTTCATAAAACCTTCGTAGTGTCTGGTCACCAGGTGGGTCTCTATCTGGGTGACGGTGTCTAACGCCACACCGATGACGATAAGGAGCCCCGTCCCACCGAAATAAAACGGTACATTGAAAATTCGATAGAGGATCTCTGGCAATACACAGACAGCCGACAGGTAGAGCGCTCCGGCGAAGGTTATCCGTGAAAGAACACGATCAATGAACTCCGAAGTCTTCCTGCCGGGGCGTATACCTGGAATATAACCCCCATACTTCTTCAGGTTATCAGCCACGTCCACGGGGTTGAACTGAATCGCCGTGTAGAAATAACAGAAAAAGATGATAAGCCCGACATAAACTACGGTGTAAAGCGGCCGCCCTGGGGCGAAGGTGTTTGCAATCGCCTCCATGAAGGGGTTTTTGATGAACCCTGCTATGGTCGCCGGAAACATCAGAATTGAAGAGGCGAAGATGGGCGGGATCACGCCAGCGGTGTTGACTTTCAACGGTAAATGGGTGCTCTGTCCGCCGTACATCTTTCTGCCCACAACCCGCTTGGCGTATTGAACTGGGATCTTTCGCTGACCCCGCTCCATGAAGATAATGAAGCCCACAGCCGCCACCATAAGCACAAGAACGAAAAGCATCAGGAATGCCGATATTTCACCAGTTCTAAGAAGAGTGAATGTCTGCCACGTGGCCTGCGGCATCCTGGCAACGATTCCGGCGAAAATGATAAGTGATATCCCGTTTCCGATCCCTCTTTCGGTGATCTGTTCACCCAACCACATGATAAAGGCCGTTCCGGCCGTCATCGTGAGAACGGTCATGAGTCTGAATCCCCAACCGGGATTCGGGACAATGGCCGCTCCGCCCGGGCTTGTCATCTGCTCAAGTCCTATGGAGATTCCAAAGCTTTGAAAGGCGGCAAGACCGACTGTTCCATAGCGGGTGTACCTGATGATCGTACGGCGGCCAGCCTCCCCTTCTTTAGCCAAACGTTCCAAATGGGGTATAACCACCGTGAGCAGCTGAATGATAATGCTTGCCGAGATGTAAGGCATGATCCCGAGAGCGAAGATGGCCATTCTCTCGAGGGCGCCACCCGCAAACATGTCGAAAAACCCCAGAAGTGTCCCGGCAGCCTGTTTAAAGAACTCGCCCAGGGCATTTCCGTCTATACCGGGTGTGGGAATATGAGCTCCGACCCGGTAAATAGCCAATAAACCGAAAGTAAAGAAAATCCGTCTTTTCAGCTCAGGTATCTTGAAGATGTTCAGCAGGCTGGCAAGCAATTGGGCCCCCTCAGATGATCTCTACTTTTCCGCCGGCCTTTTCGATCTTGGAGGCCGCCGCAGCGCTGATTTTATGTGCCCTAACGGTAACGGCACGAGCAAGGTCCCCCTCAGCGAGGATCTTCACCGGCATCCCTTTGCGAGCGAGACGTAACTTGACCATCAGGTCGGGATCGATAACATCCACATCCTGAACCCGGTCAAGATCACGGAGGTTGACCACCGTGTACTCGGTACGGAATATGTTAGTGAAGCCGCGTTTGGGGAGTCGCCGCTGCAGGGGCATCTGACCACCCTCGAAGCCGGCTTTGACTCCGCCACCCGAACGGGACCACTGGCCGTTGTGACCGCGACCGCAGGTCTTGCCTGAACCACTGCCAGGGCCGCGTCCAACACGTTTACGGTTCCTGACTGAGCCCTTTGACGGCGTTAGTCTGTAAAGCATCTATTCTTCCTCCACAGTCTCGACCCGGAGGAGATGGGATACCTTATCGACCATCCCCCTGATACAGGGGTTGTCCTCGTGCCGAACTGTCTGGTTTAGCTTTCTCAATCCCAGGCTACGCACCACCTTGTGGTGTTTACCCGGTCTGCCTATGGTGCTTTTCACCAATGTCACGTCGATCTTTCCCATTATGCAGTCTCCCGAACTAGCCGTGCAGTATCTCGCTGACCTTCTTGCCGCGAATATCCGCTATGACTTCCGGACTCCTGATGGAAAGGAGACCTTCCATAACAGCTTTAAGAACGTTGTTGGGGTTGTTGGTCCCGAGAGACTTGGTAAGAATATCTTTGACACCCAGGGCCTCCATCATGGCCCTCACAGGACCTCCGGCAATAACTCCGGTACCCGCACTGGCTGGCTTCAGGAGGACCCTTGCAGCTCCCCATCTCCCCATGACCTGGTGGTGGATAGTGGTACCTTTCAGGGGAATCCTGTAGAGGCTTTTCTTTGCGTTTTCAATCCCCTTGCGGATTGCTTCGGGCACTTCGTTGGCCTTCCCGTACCCTACACCCACGAGACCCTTACCGTCACCTACCACCACAAGGGCACTGAAGCGAAATCTACGCCCACCCTTAACGACTTTGGCTACACGGTTGATAAATACGACCTTATCGATGAGTTCAGTCTCGTCGATGGTCACGTCTCTCAACGGTTGCTTAAAGGCTTTTTTCATACTTATGCACCTATCGTCCTGTCTGGTGTCCCGGGTCCTGAGAGTCTAAAACTTCAGGCCCCCGTCCCTGACGGCTTCCGCTAGCGCCTTGACCCGGCCGTGGTATTTGAACCCGCCCCGGTCAAAGGAAACCGCCTCGATTTTCTTCGTTGCAGCACGCTCAGCCAGGAGTTTTCCAACCTCCCGGGCCGCGTCGACATTTCCGCAGCTCTTGTTTGATCCTCGGAGCTGTGCTTCCATGGTCGATGCACTTGCCACTACAGCACCTATATCATCATTGATGATTTGGGCATATATATGACGGGTGCTCCTGAAGATCGACAGTCGCGGCCTTTCCGCGGTCCCGTGTATCTTGCCCCGTATGCGCCTCCGCCTGTTCAGGCGGTTCCTCTTCTTGTCTTCAATCCTGCCCACTTTACTAACCCTCCAAAACAGTGCTTATACGCCTGTTTTCCCGGCCTTGCGCCTGATTTTTTCCCCGACGTACATTATCCCCTTGCCCTTGTAGGGTTCGGGGGGCCTGATCGCCCGAATATCAGCCGCAGTCTGACCGACCTTTTCCTTGTCGATACCGCTTATGGTGATCCGGTTTGATTTATCTACCTCAGCTGAAATACCCTCTGGCAGAGGAAATTCCACCGGGTGAGAAAAACCAACATGAATCTCGAGACCCTTATCTTTGGACATTGCCCTGTAGCCTACACCCACCATATCCAACTCTTTTTTGTACCCCTCCGAAACACCCACCACCATATTGCTGAGCAGGCTGCGAGTCAGGCCCTGGAAAGCGGTCTTTTCCCTGGGTCGGGAGGGTGGGAGCACCTGAAGGCTGTCGCTGCCGATTTCGATCTTGACTCCCAAAGGGAGATCCCGGCTCAGAAGTCCCTTGGGTCCCTTGACCGTTGCCTTGCGCCCATCAAGTTTGACTTCGACCCCGCTAGGGATGAGAACCGGCTGTTTTCCTATTCTCGACATGGTTTTCTCTCCACACTGTGTCTTCAAACCTGCCGCGAGGCAGGAGGCGGTGAACGCTTATCTGTTACCAGATATAGCAGAGGACCTCACCGCCCACGTTTTGAACCTTGGACTCCCTGTCAGTAAGAATACCTTTGGAAGTTGACAGAATAGCAATTCCGAGCCCGTTGAGCACTCTCGGAACCTGTTTGGCACCCACATAAACTCGCCGCCCAGGCTTGCTGATCCGCTTCAGGTTCTCAATGGCCGGAGCGTCTGGATCTCCGTACTTTAGGGTGATCCGGAGTACACCTTGATTGGTATCCTCGATCACCCTGTAATTTATGATGTAACCCTCCTCCTTCAGTATCCGTGCGATACCTTCCTTCAGCGCGGAAGCGGGTACATCAACTTTCTCCTTGCCGGCCATGAGAGCGTTTCGGACTCTCGTAAGCATATCAGCGATGGGATCAGTCATGGACATATCAACAATCCTCCTACCAGCTTGCCTTAACGACGCCCGGAATTTCTCCAGCAAGGGCCCGGTTCCTGAAACAGATCCTACACATAGCGAAGCGTCTCAGGTACGCCCGGGACCGGCCACAGATGGGACATCTGTTGTATGCGCGGACAGCGTATTTGGGTTTTCGTTTGGCTTTGTTAACTAGAGATTTCTTAGCCATTTCTCCTCCGGTCCTACTTTCTGAACGGCATACCAATAAGGGCCAGGAGCTCTTTGGCCTCTTCGTCGGTCTTGGCGCTCGTAACGATGGTAATATTCATGCCTTTGGTCTTCTCGACATCGTCGTAATTAACTTCCGGGAAAATAAGCTGCTCCCGGACACCGAGGGTATAGTTGCCCCGTCCGTCAAAAGCCCTGAGAGACACTCCCTTGAAGTCCCTTACCCTTGGAAGTGCGATATTGAGAAGCCGGTAAATGAAATCGTACATCCGCGCTCTTCTCAGGGTCACACAACACCCAATGGGGTTGCCCTCCCGTAGCTTAAAATTAGCGATTGATTTTCTGGCCCTCGTAAGCACAGGTCTCTGGCCTGTGATCGTGGCCAGTTCTTCCATGGAGGTGTCAAGGATGCGTGCATTTTCCAACGCCTCACCCAGACCCATGTTAAGCACGATCTTTTCCAGTCTCGGCACCTGCATGACGTTCTTGTAATTGAACGTCTTCATCATGGCCGGGACGACTTCTTCCCTGTATCTATTCTTAATGTCACTCATGGGAAATCACTCTCGATCAGTCAAAGGATTCGCCACAACCGGCACATAGACGGACGGCATGACCATCCTCCAAGCGCTGCCTGCGGATCCGGACGCCTTTGCCACACTTTTCACAGAAAAGCATGACGTTGGAAAGGTGCAAAGGCCCTTCCCGCTCAATTATGCCACCTTGCTTCTGGCCACTGGAGGGTTTCTGATGGCGTTTGATGAAATTCACCTTTTCCACAATTACCCTATCCTTTTCCCTCAGGACACGGAGTACCTTGCCCTTTTTACCCTTTTCTTTCCCCGCCGTAACAACGACGAAATCGTTCTTTTTGATAGCAATCCCAGACATGGCAGCCTCCTAGAGGACCTCGGGTGCGAGGGAGACGATCTTCATGAAGTTCTTCACTCTCAACTCCCGGGAAATGGGGCCGAAAATACGCGTACCGATCGGCTCTCGTGCCTCGTTGATAATAACCGCCGCGTTGTTGTCGAAACGGATGTAAGAACCGTCCGGTCTGCGAACTTCTTTTTTTGTCCGGACGATAACGGCCTTGTGCACCTCTCCTTTTTTTACTTTGGATTCGGGTACGGCCTCTTTGACAGAAACTACTATTATGTCGCCCACGCTGGCCGATTTACGCTTGGATCCGCCGAGAATCCTGAAACACAGGACCTTTTTGGCACCGCTGTTATCGGCAACGTCGAGTATCGTTTCAACCTTGATCATCTCTCAAATCCTCTTCAACAATGCGGGTTTCAGACCTGTGGACCCCGCTCCAGAACTTCAAGGAGCCGCCACCTCTTGTTTTTAGAAAGCGGCCTTGTTTCGACGATCCTGACAATGTCGCCAACGTTAAGGTCGTTCGTTTCATCGTGGACCTTGTACTTGACTCGCTTGCTCACATACTTTTTGAATACAGGATGGGCAAAACGTCTCTGGACCTGGACAACAGCTGTTTTTTCCATACGGCTGCTCACCACTGTACCGCTAATGATCTTCCGTTGGGTGCTTTTAATTTCCGACATCACTCAGTCCTCTCGGCCGACTGCTCTTTCTGGGCTATCACGGTTTTGACCCGCGCCAGATCCTTTTTGGTCAGCGGCAGTCGCATTGGGTTCTCCAGCTGGTTGGTCGCAAGTTGAAAACGCAGGTTGAACAGCTCCGAATTAAGGTCGCTTTCCTTCTGCCGAAGCTCCTCCAGTGTCAGATCACGAAGTTCACTTGGCTTCATTATATTTCCTCCCTGACCAGAATCTTGGTTTTAATAGGGAGTTTGTGAGAGGCAAGCCTCATGGCCTCTTTGGCAACGGCTTCAGTAACACCTTCAAGTTCGTATAAAACGCGGCCTGGCCTCACCACCGCTACCCATGCCTCCGGTGAACCCTTACCCTTACCCATCCTGGTTTCTGCGGGTTTACTTGTAATGGGTTTGTGGGGGAAGACACGAATCCATACCTTGCCACCCCTTTTGACGTGCCTGGTGATGGCGATACGGGCTGATTCGATCTGGCGCGCTGTCAGCCATCCAGGCGTAAGAGCTTGGAGTCCAAAATCCCCGAAGCTGAGCTTATTGCCCCTCATCGCGGCGCCTCTCATACGGCCCTTCATCTGTTTTCTGTATTTAACCTTTTTGGGCATTAACATGACGCTGTCTCCCGGTAGAAACCCTTTTCGGGTCTCTGATCTACACTATTTGTCAGGCCTGGTTCTCGTCTCCGGCCGCCTCTTTCCCTGTGATCATTCCCTTGAAGACCCACACCTTCACACCGATGATCCCGTAGGTCGTCTTGGCCTCCGCAAAACCGTAATCGATGTCGGCCCTGAGTGTCTGAAGCGGCACACGACCTTCCCTGTACCATTCCCGGCGGGACATCTCGGCACCGTTAAGGCGCCCGGCGACCATGACCTTGATCCCTTCGGCACCGAACCTGAGAGCTGAAGAAACGCTCCTTTTCAGAGCACGCCTGAAGGCAACACGTCTTTCAAGCTGTCCGGCGATATTTTCCGCGACCAGCTGGGCCTCTATTTCCGGTTTCCTGACCTCAACGATATTGATGAAGATGTCTTTTTCGGTCATCTTCTGGATCTCGCGGCGCAAACCTTCGACTTCGGAACCCTTCTTTCCAATTATTATCCCAGGCCGAGCCGCATGGATATTGATCCTCGCACGCTTAGCCGTTCTCTCGATGATGATTTTCGACACACCGGCACTGAAGAGCCGCCCCTTTATGTAGTCGCGGATACGAATATCCTCATGAAGCAGTTTTGCGTAATCTTTTTCAGCGTACCAGCGTGAATCCCAGTCCTTGATAACGCCTAAACGAAAACCTGTTGGGTGAACTTTCTGGCCCAAATCCTTCCTCCTTACTTCTCTGAGAGGACTACAGTAATATGACTGGTCCTCTTACGGATCATGGTAGCTCGGCCCATGGCTCGAGGCATGTGCCTCTTAAGGGTAGGACCCTCATCCACGAAGGCCTTGGCAATAATGAGGCCATCTGTGCTCATGTCGTGATTATTCTCCGCATTGGCAACAGCGGACTTGATCACCTTGGCAACTACAGGCGATGCCGCTTTCTGTAGCAGACCGAGGGTCTGAAGAGCTTCAGTCACCGGTTTGCCCCGGACCATATCCATGACCAGCCTCACCTTCCTTGGTGCGATCCGTACATGCCTTGCTTTTGCTGTCGATTCCATATCTCGTCCTTAGTATTCAGGGCTTTCAGGGTCAGGTTACTTCTTACCTCGCCTGTCGGCCTTGGATGCGTGGCCCTTGTATGTCCGCGTAGGAGAAAACTCCCCAAGTCTTTGCCCGACCATATTCTCGGATACGAAGACCGGTATGAATTTATTCCCGTTGTGGACAGCGAAGGTGTAACCCACCATCTCGGGGATGATCATGGACCTTCTGGACCATGTCTTGACAACCTTTTTATCACCGCTCTCCTCCATGGTTTGCACCTTCCTTAAAAGGTGATCGTCCACAAAGGGGCCTTTTTTAATGGACCTGGCCAACGCTATCCTCCCGGTTTAGGACCGCTTTTTGACAATATAGCGATCAGAATTCTTGTTTTTCTTCCTCGTCTTAAAACCTTTAGTGGGCTGTCCCCACGGAGTGCACGGATGACGCCCGCCAGAGCTCTTACCCTCACCACCGCCCATGGGGTGATCTACAGGGTTCATGGCTACGCCTCTGACGTTAGGTCTTTTACCGAGCCACCGGTTTCGGCCGGCTTTACCGATGGAAATGATCTCGTGCTGCGTGTTACTGACCTGTCCCACCGTGGCCATACACTCCAGACGAACCATCCTGATCTCGCCTGAGGGAAGCCTAAGGGTCGCATAATTCCCTTCTTTGGCCATGAGCTGGGCGAAGTTTCCAGCGCTCCGCACCATCTGTCCGCCCTTGCCCTCTTTGAGCTCTACATTATGGACGTGGGTTCCAAGAGGAACGTTACGAAGCTTCATCGCGTTCCCGGGCCTGATATCGGTTTTTTCGTCGCTGACTATCTCATCCCCTACCTTGAGATGGAGAGGAGCGAGGATATACCTTTTCTCACCGTCCACATACGCTAAAAGGGCGATATACGCGCTGCGGTTGGGGTCATACTCAATGGTCTTCACCTTCGCGGGTATCCCGAACTTGTTCCGTTTGAAATCAATGATCCGGTAACGCCGCTTGTGGCCACCGCCGCGCTGCCATGCGGTGACTCTTCCGGTATTGTTCCTTCCGCCGGTCCTCTTGAGAGGTGCGAGAAGGCTCTTTTCCGGTTTGTCTGCCGTGACTTCAGCGAAGTCATTGACCGTCATGAAACGTCGGCCCGGTGATGTCGGTTTAAGAGTCCTGATTGCCATGCTAAACGCTCCTTACCTTATACTCCCTCAAAGAATTCAATGGTGCTTCCTTCTTTAAGGGTGACGATAGCCTTTTTCCAGTCACGGCGTCGGCCAATTTTACGGCCAACCCTCTTGAGCTTACCACGAACATTGAGAACGTTGACCGACTGGACCGAGACCTGGAAAGCCTCTTCCACAGCCTTCTTGATCTCTATTTTGTTTGCGTCAGGGGCCACTTCGAATACAACCCTGTTATGGTGCTCTTTCAGTGCAGCGTTCTTTTCAGTCAAAAGAGGCCTGATGATCACTTTGCTGTAGGGTCTCATCGGGACATCGCTCCTTCCAGCGTCTCAAGTGCCTTCCGGGTAACAATGAGAGTTTCGAAAGCCAGCACATCGTAGGTGTTGACCTTGTCAGGTGTAACGATCTTCACCCACTTAAGGTTGCCAGATGCCCTGTCAAGCTCCTCGGAAAGGCTATCGACCACTATGACAGCGCTAATAATGTCAAATCGATCCATCGCTGCAACAAGCTCCCTGGTTTTAGGCGCTTCAAGCAAAAAATCATCAACGATCAGGAGGCTTTCCGAGGCTGCTTTGTGAGCCAGCACGTTCTGCAGAGCTTTTCTGGACATTTTTTTGTTCATTGACTTTGAGTAATCTCGCGGATGAGGACCGAAGACTACTCCGCCGCCCCTCATATTGGGAGCACGAATTGTCCCCTGCCGGGCGCGTCCGGTTCCCTTCTGTCGGAAAGGCTTGGCACCACCGCCGCGGACATCAGTCCGGCCCTTGGACGAGTGAGTACCTCTTCTGGCACCAGCCCTGGCCGTGACGACAGCTTGATGGATGAGGGAAGAGTTCCCTTGCTCATTCCACCATGGAGCAAGGTCTACCTTGCCCACAACTTCATTTTTTATATTGAGAATGTCCATCTGAGGCATGTCCTTTACCCCCCCTACGAGAGTTTGATCTCCACGTCCACGCCTGCGGAAAGATCCAGCTTCATAAGGGCATCCACTGTCTGGGGAGTGGGTTCAACGATATCCAGCATGCGTTTATGAATGCGGATTTCAAACTGCTCCCTGGACTTCTTGTCTATGTGCGGTCCCTTTAGGACCGTGTAAATACTCCGCCTGGTGGGCAGAGGGATGGGACCACAGACCCTGGCGCCTGTGCGCCTGGCGGTCTCTACAATCTCGGTGACCGAAGTATCCAAGATCCTGTAGTCATAGGCCTTGAGCTTAATTCTGATTTTCTGCTGATCCATCACCTTGCCGCTCCTCCATTATCCGGACGGAATTACTTGTATTTTTCGGTGCCTCGGCTCTACTCGATTATCTCGCTGACAACCCCGGCGCCCACGGTGCGGCCGCCCTCGCGGATGGCGAAGCGAAGTTCCTTCTCCATGGCGATGGGGGTGATCAGCTCAACCTCGATGGATACATTGTCACCGGGCATCACCATTTTCACGTCCGAAGGTAGGGTCGCTATACCCGTCACGTCCGTCGTACGGAAATAAAACTGGGGGCGATATCCGTCGAAAAACGGCGTGTGACGACCGCCTTCCTCCTTCGCCAGAATGTACACCTCGCCCTTGAACTTCGTGTGAGGCTTTATGCTGCCAGGAATACACACCACCTGACCACGCTCGATCTCGTCACGCTTGATGCCACGAAGCAAAAGACCTACGTTGTCGCCTGCCTGACCCTGGTCAAGAAGCTTGCGGAACATCTCTACACCCGTCACAACGGTCTTCTGCGTATCACGAATACCAACGATCTCCACGTCACTGCCAACCTTGATGATCCCACGGTCAACACGACCCGTCGCCACCGTTCCGCGACCCGAGATCGAAAATACGTCCTCAACCGGCATCAAAAACGGCTTGTCGATCACTCGCTCCGGCTCAGGGATGTAGCTGTCTACAGCATCCATAAGCGCATATATCGAACCGCAATCAGCACATGCAGCATCACCACAGCCGTGCTCCAACGCCTTGAGCGCGCTTCCCATAATGATCGGAATGTCGTCACCAGGGAACTCGTACATCGACAACAGCTCGCGAACCTCAAGCTCAACCAACTCCAGAAGCTCAGGATCGTCAACCATGTCTGTCTTGTTCATGTACACAACGATGTACGGAACACCTACCTGACGGGCAAGCAGGATGTGCTCACGTGTCTGGGGCATCGGACCGTCTGCTGCACTCACCACAAGGATCGCGCCGTCCATCTGCGCCGCTCCTGTGATCATGTTCTTCACATAGTCAGCGTGACCAGGACAGTCAACATGGGCGTAGTGACGGTTTGCCGTCTCGTACTCCACGTGGGCCGTCGCGATCGTAATGCCTCGCTCACGCTCCTCGGGCGCCTTGTCGATCTCGTCAAACGGAACGAATGTCGCTCCACCAGCGTTTGCCAGACACTTCGTAATTGCTGCTGTAAGCGTCGTTTTGCCGTGATCAACGTGACCGATCGTGCCCACGTTTACGTGCGGCTTCGTCCTCTCAAACTTCGCCTTGGACATTGTCTCCTCCTTGAGTAATCAACCCCTTAAAGGATCCTTCAAGCAACGCCCGAGTGGGCGAGTACTTCCTCGGATATATTTTGAGGCACCTTCTCATAGTGCGCGAAATGCATCGTATACGTAGCCCGGCCCTGGGTCATGGACCTGAGCTCCGTGGCATAACCAAACATTGCCGCAAGGGGTACCTTGGCATCAATAACCTTGGCTCCTGCCCTGTCATCCATGTTGGAAACCTTGCCCCTGCGGCTGCTGAGATCCCCCATGACGTCTCCCATATAATCTTCCGGGACAACGACTTCCACATCCATCATGGGTTCCAACAGGACAGCTCCCGCTCTCCTGGCTCCGTCCTTAAAAGCCATGGAACCTGCCACTTTAAAGGCCATTTCTGAGGAGTCCACCTCGTGGAAGGAACCATCGTAAAGGGCAACTTTCACATCAAGTACGGGATACCCGCCAAGAATGCCCTGCTGCGAGGCTTCCATGACGCCTTTCTGGACAGCGGGGACATACTCCCTGGGGACAACTCCTCCCACAATCTTGTTCTCGAACACGATTCCGCTCCCGACTTCGCCGGGTTCCATCTCCAGCCATACGTGGCCGTACTGGCCCCGACCGCCGGACTGCTTAATAAAGCGCGCCTCAACCTTGACGGAGGCCGTGATCGTCTCCCTGTAGGCCACCTGAGGTCGGCCCACAGTGGCACCCACCTTGAATTCACGCATGAGCCTGTCGACGATGATCTCAAGATGAAGTTCGCCCATACCGGCGATAAGAGTCTGACCGGTATCTACATCGGTTGTGACTTTGAAGGTGGGATCTTCCTGCGACAGTTTCTGCAGAGCAGTACCAAGCTTCTCCTGGTCCACTTTTGTCTTGGGCTCGATCGCAATGGAGATCACCGGCTCAGGAAAGTCCATTTCCTCCAAAAGGATGGGCCTGTCAGGAGAACAGAGGGTATCACCTGTCATTGATTTTGACAGTCCCACACAGGCGACGATGTCCCCTGAGTACACATCCTTGATGTCCTCACGCTTGTTGGCGTGCATTTTGAGGAGCCTTCCGATGCGTTCTTTCCTGCCCGAGGTGGCGTTAAGTACATAACTGCCGGCAGCCAGATGTCCCGCATAGATCCTGATGAAGGTCAGGTGACCCACAAAGGGGTCGGTCATGATCTTGAAGGCCAGCGCGGAAAACGGGGCATCGTCGTCAGCCGTTACCGAAACTTCACCATCACTATCAACGAGACGTCCGATTATCTCAGGGGCATCCAGCGGTGACGGGAGGTAATCCACTACGGCATCGAGAAGGGGCTGAACACCTTTGTTCTTAAATGCGCTCCCACACAGGACAGGCACTATGGCCATTTCAAGGGTGGCTTTGCGGATGACAGATTTCATGTGGTCAATGTCGATAGGGAGGGCTTCCACGTAACTTTCCATGAGGCTTTCGTCCACATCAGCCAAAGATTCAATCAGTACTTCCCGGGCGGCAGCGACCTCATCGGCCATCTCCTCCGGAATTGGATTTTCCTCTATGGTGGCCCCGAGGGCTGTATCATCAAAGGTGTACATGACCTCTTTTACCAGATCGATGACGCCACGAAAGTTGTCCTCCGCGCCTACAGGCAACTGAATAGGGACGGCAACGGCCCCGAGACGGCTCTTCATCATCGCGACAACCCTTGCAAAATCGGCCCCGACGCGATCCATCTTGTTGATAAAAGCGATCCTGGGAACGCGGTATTTATCGGCCTGGCGCCACACCGTTTCCGATTGTGGTTCCACGCCCCCTACCGAACAGAAGACCGCAACAGCCCCATCCAGGACACGCAGTGATCTTTCCACCTCAACGGTGAAATCAACGTGTCCAGGGGTGTCGATAATATTGATGCGGGTGTCTTTCCAGTATGTAGTGGTAGCGGCAGAGGTAATTGTAATGCCGCGCTCCTGCTCCTGCTCCATCCAATCCATAACGGCTGCGCCGTCATGGACCTCACCCATCTTGTGGGATACTCCCGTATAGAAGAGGATTCTCTCGGTGGTGGTGGTTTTGCCGGCATCAATGTGCGCCATGATGCCAATATTCCTGTGATTTTTTAGTTGATACTGCCTTGCCACAATAGTTCAGCGACGCTACGCGTCTGCCGCCTCCTCTACCACCTGTAATGGGCAAAGGCCTTGTTCGCCTCAGCCATACGGTGGACATCTTCCTTCTTCTTGATAGCGGCGCCCCTTTTGTTGGCAGCGTCGATAAGCTCATTTGCCAGTCTTTCCTGCATGGTCCTTTCGGTCCGCCCTTTTGCACTTGCCAGCAGCCACCGGATACTGAGAGCCTGCTTCCTGTCTGCTCTCACTTCCACGGGGACCTGATACGTCGCCCCGCCGACCCGCCTGGATTTTACCTCCAGCATCGGCTTGGTGTTCTCGACCGCCTTTTTGAAAAGTGCAATAGCATCTTCGCTCTCTTTGGCCTGCATGAGGTCCATAGAGCTGTAGAAGATTCTCTCTGAAAGACTCTTCTTGCCATCTTGCATCATGTTATTAATGAACTTGGTGACCAGCTTGTCATGATATTTCGGATCAGGGAGAATCTCCCTTTTTTGTGCGCTCCGTCTGCGAGCCATTTCTCTCCTCCGGTTTTACTTGGGCCTTTTGGCCCCGTATTTCGACCGACTCTGTCGCCTGTCGGCCACACCAGCTGTATCCAACGTCCCGCGAACAATGTGGTAGCGGACTCCGGGCAAATCCTTGACCCTGCCACCGCGAATAAGAACGACCGAGTGCTCCTGCAGGTTGTGTCCCACACCGGGGATATAGGAGGTAACTTCGATACCGTTCGTCAGCCTCACGCGTGCAACTTTCCGGAGCGCTGAGTTCGGTTTCTTGGGGGTCGTCGTATAAACCCGCGTGCAGACGCCCCGTTTTTGTGGGCACCCCTGCATGGCCGGTGTTTTTGATTTTTTAACTATCTTCTTCCGGCTTTTTCTCACCAACTGGTTCAATGTCGGCATTTTCTACTCCTCGTTTCGACCCAAGGTTTCAGGGTCAGCCCCGCACGAAATGCCCCTTAAGGGCAAAAGAAGCCTTTAGCGGCACGGTCCCACCTCATCAGGACCGTTCCAGCTCCCTATCCTCCGGTTCGTAAAACTTGTAACTCTTTGAAATGAACCGGTAATTATTTACGGATCTATCCTCACACAAGGTAGATATCCGCTCTAGGGAAAACTCGATGACTTTATCGGCGATAGATATGTTTGTCAAGGCCTTTAACAGTTAACACTTAAACAATAATAAAACAGCGGGCCACCTTTCGGGAACCCGCTGTTTTTAATAAAATATCGTGGTGCCCTACGCTCCCTCTTTCTCCTTAATGACCTGCTTTACCTCATCTGTGATCTCGGATGGCATTGCTCCCGCATCCTGATAACGTTTAAGACCGGTACCAGCCGGGATAAGGCGGCCCACGATGATGTTTTCCTTGAGCCCGCGAAGGTGATCGATCTTTCCGGAGATACTGGCCTCTGTGAGCACCCTGGTTGTCTCCTGGAAAGAGGCCGCCGAAAAGTAGCTCTCCGTATTCAGCGCAGCCTTGGTGATCCCCTGCAGGATCGGTTTTCCTGTGGCCGCTCTACCGCCATCATTCATAACGCGCTCGTTCTCCGTTGCAAAATCCGGGCGGTCAAGCTGCTCACCCACCATGAAGCGTGTGTCACCCACCTCTTCAATCCGGACCTTGCTGAGCATCTGGCGGATGATCACCTCGATATGTTTGTCGTTGATCTTGACACCCTGCAGAAGGTAAACCTCCTGAACCTCATTTACGAGGTATTTCTGGAGTTCCTTCTCACCCAGGACGTGAAGGATATCGTGAGGATTGGGTGAGCCGTCCATGAGCGGTTCACCAGCACGAACACGGTCACCCTCATGAACGCTTATATGTTTTCCTCTGGGGATAAGGTATTCACGTGGTTCCCCCACATCCGGGCGCACTTCGATCCGCCTTTTACCCTTCACATCTCGCCCGAAAAAGACCACACCGTCGATCTCACTGATAGTGGCCTGTTCCTTGGGTACCCGGGCCTCAAACAACTCTGCAACTCTGGGCAGACCGCCCGTGATATCTTTTGTTTTGGTAGTCTCGATGGGTATCTTGGCAATAATATCACCGGGCTGAATATCATCGTTTTCGTTGACCATGACAATGGCGTTGGAAGGCATGAAGTACCGTGCAGTAGATTTGGAACCAGGCACCTTGAGAGTTTTACCTTCCGCGTCCTTGACAGAAACCCTGGGCTTGTAATCGGTACCCTGGTATTCGGTGATCACCTTGGAAGCAATACCGGTGACCTCGTCAACCTGTTCCTTCATGGTCACGCCCTCACGGATGTCACCGAATTTGATCTTGCCGCCCACCTCTGTGAGAATTGGAGTGCTGAAGGGATCCCATTCAGCAAGAAGCATCCCTTTTGTCACCTTACCTCCGTCCCCAACCTTGAACCTGGCCCCATAAATGACCGGGTATTTCTTCTTTTCTCGACCGTTTTCATCGACGATGGCAACCTCACCATTACGGTTCATCGCAACCTGGTCGCCCATCCTGTTTTCAAGGATATTAAGGTTGATAAAGCGAAGTTCCCCGTCGATAGGAGCTTCAAGTGAGGTCTGCTCCACATGCCGGCTGGCGGTTCCGCCGATATGGAATGTTCTCATGGTAAGCTGCGTTCCCGGTTCTCCGATGGACTGCGCGGCAATGATACCGACTGCCTCACCCATTACCACGAGCTGTCCGCGTGCCAGGTCACGTCCGTAACACTTGGCGCAAACACCGCGCCTGGCCCGGCAGGTAAGAGCTGACCTGATAGGCACGCCCTCGAACCCGAGACCACGCTTTTCGATCTCCTCAACCGCTTTCTCGTCAATCTCTTCGGAGGCCTGGACGATCACCTCATTGGTTTCAGGGTCCCTGATATCATCCAGGGCCATTCTGCCGAGGATCCGCTCCTCGAGGGGCTGGATCACTTCACCGCCCTCGACGAGGGATGTGACGATGATCCCGTCGAGTGTTTCACAGTCATCCATAGAGACGATGCATTCCTGGGCCACATCAACGAGCCTTCGCGTGAGGTACCCGGAGTTGGCAGTTTTAAGGGCCGTGTCAGCGAGTCCCTTACGGGCACCGTGGGTTGAGATGAAGTATTCGAGGACCTTCAGGCCCTCCCTGAAGTTGGCACGGATAGGAGTTTCGATGATCTCACCCGATGGTTTGGCCATGAGACCACGCATCCCGGCCAACTGCCGGATCTGCTGAGCGGAACCCCTTGCCCCGGAATCGGCCATCATGTAGATGGAGTTGAAGGTACCTTGTCCTCCCACACCCTCCTCTTCGAGAGCGCTTATAACCTCATTGGCCACCTCTTCGGTTACCTGGGCCCAAATATCAACGACTTTGTTGTAACGCTCGCCATCGGTTATGAGACCTTCGGTGTATTGCGTTTGAACCTCAGTGACTTCCAATTCAGCGCGATCCAGAAGTTCAGCCTTCCTGGGTGGAATGTGCATATCTTCAATGCAGATAGAAAGACCGGACTTGGTGGCATAGGTGAACCCGAGGGCCTTGAGGTTATCCAGCAGATGGATAGTTTTTTCGTTACCCGCCCACATAAAGGAGTTGGTGACAATTTCTCCCAATTCCTTCTTTCGAAAAAGCCGGTTGACCATTGAAAATGGAATTTCTTCCGGAACAATATCGTAGAGCAGGACCCGACCCACTGTAGTGTCGGTCATTTTACCATCGCGACGCACTTTGATATTTGCCTGAAGGTCGACGACATCCCTGTCATAGGCCATCCGCACTGAATCAAAACTGGAAAAAATCATCCCCTCGCCCTTGGATTTTGGCCTTGCTTTGGTCATCCAGTAGACCCCCAGTACAATATCCTGGGTCGGAACCACTATGGGCCGGCCGTCAGCCGGGGACAGAACGTTGTTGGTAGCCAGCATGAGTGTCCTGGCCTCCATCTGGGCCTCAAGGGAAAGAGGCACGTGGACCGCCATCTGGTCACCGTCGAAGTCTGCGTTGAATGCAGCACAGACAAGGGGGTGAAGCTGAATGGCCTTACCCTCGATAAGGACCGGCTCGAAAGCCTGGATACCGAGTCGGTGCAGCGTAGGCGCCCGGTTGAGCATTATAGGATGATCCTGGATCACTTCGTCCAGGACATCCCAGACCTCAGGTCTCTCCTTCTCAACCATTTTTTTGGCGCTTTTTATCGTCGTAACATGCTCATACAGCTCGAGCTTGTGGTAAATGAACGGCTTGAATAGTTCCAACGCCATCTTCTTGGGAATGCCGCATTGATGAAGTTTGAGTTCGGGACCAATGACGATGACACTCCTTCCGGAATAGTCAACGCGCTTGCCCAGCAGATTCTGCCTGAACCGCCCCTGCTTACCCTTCAGGCTGTCCGAGAGAGATTTGAGGGGCCGTTTGTTGGAACCTACGATGGGACGCCCTCGCCTGCCGTTGTCAAACAGGGCATCCACAGCTTCCTGGAGCATCCTTTTTTCGTTACGTACAATGATCTCGGGAGCCCGGAGTTCCATAAGCCTCTTGAGGCGATTATTTCTGTTGATGACTCTTCGGTACAGGTCGTTGAGGTCCGAGGTTGCGAAACGGCCTCCGTCCAGTGGTACCAGGGGACGCAGCTCCGGAGGAAGCACGGGAATAACATCGAGGATCATCCACTCAGGCTTGTTCCCGGATCCTCTGAACGACTCCACCGTTTTGAGTCTTTTGACCACCTTCTTGCGTCGGGCCTCGGAGTTTGTGTCGAGCATCTCGGCCCTGAGGTCCACGGCAAGGAGGTCAAGGTCCAATCTCAGCAAAAGCTCTTTGACCGATTCAGCTCCCATACCGGCGATGAAACTGTCACCAAACTGCTCCCGCAGTTCCCGGTAGCGATCCTCCGAGAGCAGTTCGTTCTCCTTCAGACCGGTTTCTTCGGGGCCGGGATCGAGCACAATATACTCTTCAAAATACAGGACCCTCTCCAACTCCCTGAGGGACATGTCAAGCATGAGACCGATTCGGCTAGGAATCCCCTTCATAAACCAGATGTGAGCTACGGGGGATGCGAGCTCGATATGCCCCAGCCTCTCCCTGCGGACTTTGGACTGGATCACCTCGACACCACACTTCTCACAAACGATGCCGCGGTGTTTCATCCTCTTGTACTTTCCGCAGTTGCATTCGTAATCCTTGGTGGGACCGAATATCTTTGCGCAAAAGAGGCCGTCCCGCTCCGGTTTGAAGGTCCGATAATTGATCGTCTCGGGCTTCTTGACTTCGCCATAGGACCAGGCCCGGATCTTCTCCGGTGACGCCAGCTTGAGTCTGATGGCGTTGAAGTTTGTGGGATACTTCGGCCGGTCGAAGTACTCACTGTAAAAGTCGGTCAAAGCCATTATTACCTCCAGTTATAAGCTGTCAGCTATCAGTCTATAAGCTGTCAACCCTAAGAATTCAGCATTTGGTACTTACGTATTGCCTGATCGGAAACCGATCAGGCTTTCTTCTCCTCCTCGAGGAGTTCCACATCCAGGCAAAAGCTTTGAAGCTCTTTGATCAAAACGTTGAAGGATTCAGGCAGACCCGCCTCCATGGAATTGTGACCCTTAACGATGGCTTCGTACATCTTTGTCCTGCCAGCAACATCATCCGATTTGACGGTGAGCATCTCCTGGAGAGTGTGGGCAGCCCCGTAGCCTTCCAGGGCCCAGACCTCCATCTCACCAAAACGCTGTCCGCCAAACTGGGCCTTACCGCCCAGGGGCTGCTGTGTCACCAGGGAATAGGGTCCGATGGAACGGGCGTGGATCTTGTCGTCGACCAGGTGGTGAAGCTTCATCATGTAGATATATCCGACTGTCACAGTACGGTGAAAAGGATCGCCGCTCTTGCCGTCGAAAAGTCTGGTCTGCCCCCTTAAGGGAAGGTCGGCAATGGCCAGTAGATCTCGAACTTCTTCCTCATTGGCCCCGTCGAAAACGGGAGAGGCAACGAGAAGGCCGTCATTGAGTTCCATGGCCAGGGTCCGTATATCATCGTCATCCATTTCGTCGAGAGCCAATTTGAGTCTCTTGCCGGCTTCAGTGTTTTTGTCCGCTCCGTAGACCTCCCTGAGGATGGTCCTGAGTTTCGCAATGGTGGCGCCGCTGTCCAGCATCTTTGCGACCTTTTCACCAACACCTTTGGCAGCCCATCCCAGCATTGTCTCGAGAATCTGCCCTACGTTCATGCGGCTGGGCACACCCAGGGGATTTAATACCATATCGACGGGGGTACCGTCCTCCATATAGGGCATGTCCTCCACGGGAACGATCTTGGACAAAACACCCTTGTTCCCGTGTCTACCGGCCATTTTGTCGCCAACGGAAAGCTGACGTTTGATAGCCAGATAAACCTTCACCATCTTGATGACGCCTGGAGGAAGTTCATCACCCTTCCGCAGTTTCTCGATCTTGCCGTCAAAGAGCCGCCGGATCATCTCTTCCTGGTTCTCTGATCGCCGGCGCAGGATCATCATGCGCTCTAAGGCCTTCGAATCGGAAAGAGGGATATCGAACCATTTGACCTTGGGAAAATCGTCCAGGATCCTGGTCGTTACCTTGCCCTCTTTTTTCCCGAGGAAACTGCCATCCGGGCCTTTCAGGTCCGCGGCAAGTTTCCTTCCCAGGATGGTAGAACGAATTTTCTCGTACATGCTGTTGCGTACGATCCTGATCTCGTCGTCCCTGTCCTTGATGTAACGGGCGACCTGATCATCTTCGATTGTCTGGGCACGTGTGTCCTTTTCCATGCCCCTCCTGGAGAAAACTTTCACGTCGATGACAACGCCTTCGACGCCCGGAGGAACCCGGAGAGAGGTATCGCGAACATCTCCGGCCTTTTCTCCGAAGATAGCCCGGAGAAGTTTCTCCTCGGGTGTAAGCTGGGTCTCCCCTTTCGGAGTAACTTTCCCAACCAGGATATCCCCGGGATTCACTTCGGCACCGATACGTACGATCCCCGATTCATCCAGGTCCTTGAGCGCCTCTTCTCCCACGTTGGGGATATCTCTTGTGATCTCTTCCTTGCCCAGTTTAGTGTCCCGGGCCATCACCTCAAACTCCTCGATGTGTATGGAAGTGAACACGTCCTCCTGGACGAGCCTCTCGCTCACGAGGATGGAGTCTTCAAAGTTGTATCCGTTCCATGGCATGAACGCCACGAGGATGTTTTTGCCGAGGGCCAGTTCCCCATTTTGGGTGGCGGGGCCGTCGGCGATGACCTCTCCGGCCTGAACGTGCTGACCGGGTTTTACAATGGGCACCTGGTTGATGCAGGTGTTCTGGTTTGAACGCATGAACTTGGTCAAGTGGAAGATGTCCACATTGGATGACCCCTCCACACCCTCTTTTTCTTCCTCGTCCTCATCGACCTGGATAACGATGCGTCCGGCATCAACGCTTTCCACCCAGCCGCTTCGCTTGGCGATATCTACAGCTCCGGAATCTCTTGCCGACACAGCCTCCATGCCGGTGCCCACCAGTGGAGAGGTCGTGGTGAGGAGCGGCACAGCCTGACGCTGCATATTGGATCCCATGAGAGCACGGTTGGCATCATCGTTCTCGAGGAAGGGGATCAGGGAGGCCGCTACGGACACCAGCTGTCTGGGGGAAACATCCATGAGATGAATCTCTTCCCTGGGGACCATGGTGGGTTCTCCACCCTTTCTTGCGGCTACGAAATCGTCCTCTAATCTGTTTTTAGCATCTAGTGGAGCATTCGCCTGAGCGATGGAATACTTGTCCTCCTCCAGCGCCGAAAGGTAGATGATATCGCTGGTGACATGGGCATTATCAACCTGGCGATACGGCGTCTCGATAAACCCGAACTCGTTGATCTGGGCGTAGGTGCTCAGGGAAGAGATAAGGCCGATATTTGGACCTTCCGGGGTCTCAATAGGGCAAATCCTGCCGTAGTGAGTTGGGTGCACGTCCCTGACTTCAAAGCCGGCCCTCTCCCTGGTAAGACCGCCCGGGCCGAGAGCCGAAAGGCGCCTCTTGTGTGTAACTTCGGAAAGAGGGTTGGTCTGGTCCATGAACTGGGAAAGCTGGCTGGAACCGAAAAACTCTTTCACCACAGCTGAGACCGGCTTGGCGTTGATGAGATCGTGGGGCATGACCGTTTCCATTTCCTGGATGCTCATGCGCTCCTTGATGGCTCGCTCCATACGGACCAGCCCTATCCTGAACTGATTCTCGAGAAGTTCGCCGACGCTTCTCACACGACGGTTCCCCAGATGGTCGATATCGTCTGCAAGGGCCTCCTGGGTGCCGCTTCTAAGCTTCACCAGGTATTTCATGATGGCCACAATGTCCTCTCTCATGAGAACGCGGGCCTCCAGAGGTGGTACCTCGCCACCGAAGATCTCCTTGAGCTCCTCGGCAAGCTTGATATTGATCTTCAAGCGTCCAACGCGGGAAAGATCATAACGATCATCCGAGAAGAACAGTCTGTCAAAGTGAGCTTTGGCCGTTTCCAGAGTCGGGGGATCTCCGGGGCGTAATTTCCTGTAGATCTCCAGGAGAGCGTCCTCTTCATTGAGAACCTTGTCCGTCGCCAGGGTGTCCCTGAGGGAACTCTCATAGCGGTTGTTGTCGATGAAGATGATTTCCAGTTCCTCTACACCGGCGGCCGTGATCTGCTCAAGCATCTCCTCCGTGATCTCCTCGTTGCAATCCCCGATGATCTCACCTGAGGCGGTGTTAACGACAGGGGTGGCCAGGTATCGCCCTATAAGATCAGAGTGGAGGTCGATCTCAAATTCTGTGATCCCCGCGGCTTCGATTTTTCTGGCGGAGGAGGCGAAGACTTTTCGGCCCTCCCGCACGAGGACATCTCCCGTTGCAGGATCGGCAATATCCAGGGAAACGTTCTGCATTTCGATGGTTTTTAGCTGGTAGGTCTTGAAGCCTTTGCCGCCGTCCAACCGGACCCGATCAATAAGGTAGAACAGCCGGATAATTTGCTCGGGGTTGTAACCGAGGGCCTTGAGCAGGATTGTCGCCGGAATCTTGCGTCGCCTGTCTATGCGCACATTAATGAGGCTCTTTGCGTCATATTCGAAATCCAGCCATGATCCACGATAAGGGATGACACGGGCCGAATACAGGGGGCGTCCTCCGATCATGGATTTGCTTTTGTCAAGTTCGTAGAAGACACCCGGACTCCGGTGAAGCTGACTGACGATGACCCGCTCGGTCCCGTTGATGATGAAAGTCCCGTTGGTCGTCATCAGAGGGATCTCTCCCAGATAAACGTCCTGTTCCTTGACTTCACGCACCTTTTTGGTCTTCGTCTCCTCGTCAACCTCAAGGTGAATCAGACGTATCGTGACGTTGAGCGGGGCAGCATAGGTCATGCCCCTGTCCTGACATTCCTGAACATCAAACTTGGATTCCAGGATGTCATACTTGACGTAATCGAGAAGAGTTGTCCTGGAGTAATCCTCAATAGGGAAAATACCCTTGAAGACAGCATGGAGACCAGTCTCTTCCCGCTGCCCGGGTTCAATTTTCATCTGCAGGAACTTCTCGTAGGACTCTTTCTGGACCTCGATCAGATTGGGCATACCGATGATGGAAGGTAATCGGGAAAAATCTCTGCGCAGCGGTATGTGGGATCTTGGGGCTTGTGCCATCGTCTCACCTCACGTGAATGCGGCAAAAAGTCTATTAGACTGGTAAAAGCAAGTATTGGAGGAGGCCTTCAGAAGGCTCTCCTCCCTTTACAACAAACTAAACGCCGGATTACTTGATCTCAATCTTGGCGCCAACCTCTTCAAGCTGTTTTTTGGCATCTTCGGCCTCGTCCCTGGAAATGCCTTCCTTGACATTGCCGGGCGCACTGTCAACCAGGTCCTTAGCCTCCTTGAGGCCAAGACCGGTAAGAGCGCGTACAACCTTGATAACCTTGATTTTCTCGGAACCGATATCGGAGAGAACCACATCAAACTCAGTCTTCTCCTCCTCCGCAACGCCGGCAGCAGCAGCTGGACCAGCGACCATGGCCACCGGAGCGGCTGCCGATACACCGAACTTCTCTTCAAGCTCTTTGACAAAATCAGCCATCTCGAGAACGGTCATGTTCTCAATAAACTGTACTACATCTTCCTTCTTGATATCTGCCATCGTATTTTCCTCCTGATACGAATTTTAATTCATTCAAAAATTCTGAAGGGGCCTAGGCGGCTTCCTTCTGGCGTTGTATGGAACCTAGAACTCTGACGAAACTGGAAGGTATTTCGGACAACGTCCGGACAAAGTTGGTTGCCGGGGCACTCATGGAGGCCAGAGCCATGGCGATCATGACATCCTTGCTCGGCATAGCCGCCAGCAGTTTGATCTCTGCTGCACTTATTGCCTCGCCGGACAAAACGCCTACCTTGACCTCAAGCTTGTCGTTGCTCTTGATGAAATCCATCAGAGCCTTGGCAGGCCCGACCGGATCTCCTGCTGTATAAAGGATCGCAACAGGACCCGTGAAATATTCCTTCACGGCTTCGAGAGGGGTCCCATCGGCCGCACGGATGGACAATGTGTTCTTGACCACCCTAAAGCGAGCCTCAACATCACGGAGCTTCGTTCTCAGATTGGATAGTTCTTCCACAGTAAGCCCGCGATAGTCTGCGAGCACAGCCATTTCGAACGCGGAGAACAGTTCGTGAAGCTCCTGGACCTGTTTATCTCTATCAGCTCGTCCCAATTCGTCTCCTCCTTTCTTTGTGTTTTCTGACGTGACGTTCAGTACGCCGGCCAGACATATGACAGGATGAGACTAGAAGTGGTCCGCAGTCTTCCAGGGTTGTCCCTTGAAAGGCATTAGACTCACACCGCATCTCGGCAGGGCGCTCACACAGAGCATTTAATCGGCCATAGCTCAGATTCTTCTTTTGAGCGACGGCTGACCCGGCTGTCACTGATCTTCCGGTGTGGCCAGTATTGAACAATGTCGTCAACGGGCAATGGGCAGAGCAAAACGCTCTACCCGATCCGACCGCTCACTCCTGAGAGGGAGCCACCCGAGCATCGATGCTGAACTTCGATAATCCTGGTAAGTTTCTACGAATGAATGGACTGTTATTTCAGGCCATCCAAACTATCTAAGGGCATTAACGGCCCAAACAGGATCGACTTTAACTCCCGGCCCCATAGTGGACGAGAGCGTAATGGACCTGAAATAGCGTCCCTTGCTGGCAGTCGGTTTAAGTTTGAGCAGTGAGTCCAGAAAAGCAGTCAGGTTCTCTGAAAGCTGCTCAGTAGTAAAGCTGGCCTTCCCGATGGCGGAATGGACAATGCCGTTCTTCTCGGTCTTGAACACCGCTTTTCCTGCCTTGATCTCTTCGATGGCCTTGGTCAGCTCAAAGGTCACGGTTCCCAGTTTGGGGTTCGGCATCATTCCACGGGGTCCGAGAATCTTGCCCAGCTTCCCAACGGTCCCCATCATGTCCGGTGTTGCCACGACCCTGTCGAACTCGAGCCATCCGCCCTGGATCTTTTCGGCCAGTTCGTCGCCACCGACGTGGTCGGCCCCGGCGTCCCTGGCTTCCTTATCCTTTTCGCCCTTGGCGAAGGCGATGACTCTCTCGACCTTACCGAGACCGTTAGGAAGAAGGGTGGCTCCTCGAACCATCTGGTCGCTCTTGCGGGGATCAACACCCAATCGGACAGCACACTCAACCGTCTCGTCGAACTTGGCGGTAGATGCTTCCTTGAGAATCCCAATGGCCGTCTCAAAATCGTAGGCCTTTAAGGGATCCACCTTCTCGGCTGCTGCCGAGTATCTCTTACCTGCTTTCATAATTAACACTCCACTAGAAACTAGAATCCGGACACTAGATATTTGACGTTTAAGGCACTAGCTTTCGACGACAATACCCATACTCCGGGCCGTACCTGTGACCATTTTCATGGCCTCCTCGATGCTGTAAGCATTAAGGTCCGGCATCTTGGTACGGGCGATCTCCTCGACCTGGGCTTTTGTGACCTTTCCCACCTTGAGTTTATTAGGCTCTCCAGAGCCTTTTTCGATCCCCGCCGCCATTCTAAGCAGGACGGCCGCGGGAGGCGTCTTGGTTATAAAACTGAAGGAACGATCGGCGTAAACCGTTATAACCACAGGGATGATCATTCCGCTCTGATCCTGAGTCTGGGCATTGAACGCCTTGCAGAACTCCATTATGTTGACACCATGCTGACCCAGAGCAGGCCCAACAGGAGGTGACGGGTTGGCCTGCCCGGCCGGAATTTGAAGCTTTATAAGACCTATAACCTTCTTTGCCATCTGCGTTTCCTTCCTTCGTGCAAAACTATTACATGATCACCCGTTGATCCCACACGGGCGGGATTCTAGGGTAGGGACAAACACCCGGTCTGTCCGCTAATTCTTCTCCACCTGCAGGAACTCAAGCTCCACCGAAGTGGCTCGACCGAAAATGGTGACCAGTACCTTGAGTTTGCCCTTCTCCTCATTGACCTCTTTAACGATACCGTTGAAGTTCGTGAAAGGTCCATCTACGACTCTCACACTTTCGGCAACGGAGAAGACCACCTTGGGTGTGGGCCGTTCGGCTCCCTCCACCACCTGCTGTTGGATCTTATTAACCTCATTGGGCGACAGCGGTGCCGGGTTGGCCCCACCGACGAATCCCGTGACCTTGGGGAGGCCGCTGACCAGATGCCAGTTCTCATCGTTGAGAACCATCTGCACCATGATGTAGCCCGGGAAAAATTTTCTGGAGGAGATCTTTTTCTTGCCTTTTTTTAGTTCTACGACCTCCTCGGAAGGGATCATGACATCACCAATCTCTTCCTCCCGCCCTTTTTCCCGGAACTTCTGGAAGATAGAATCCCGCACCCGGGCTTCAAAGCCTGTATGGGTGTGAACGACAAACCAGTTCATAATGTTTTGCTCAGTCATGGCCAGCTATCCGAAGAGCGATGTGACCATTCTACTCAGGAGGATATCAATTATCCCGAGATAGAATGAAATAATGAAAACGACAACCAGCACAACACCCGTAGAAGACATGGTGTCCTGTCGTGAGGGCCACGAAACTTTTTTCAGCTCAACTCGGACATCGGTGAAAAAAATGCGTGTTCTTTTCAGCATGGGCAGGTATCCCCAATCAATAACAGCATTATAAGCCCTTCCCTCGCCAGAAGGGTCAATGGCAGGCCAGGAGGGATTCGAACCCCCATCACCCGGTTTTGGAGACCGGTGCTCTAACCGTTAGAGCTACTGGCCTTCCCCTTTAAGCGACAGAGCAAATCTACTTCGTTTCCTTGTGGGGCCTGTGGCCACCACAGAAACGGCAGAATTTTTTTATCTCCAACCTCTCGGTGGTATTCTTCTTGTTTTTGGTCGTTGAATAGTTGCGCTGTTTGCACTCGGTGCATTCAAGCGTAATAATCACACGCATCTCGCACTTTCCCCGCTCCGGGTCTCAAACGGTCAGATCGGACCCGATTCTACTCGATGATCTCGCTGACAACCCCGGCGCCCACGGTGCGGCCGCCCTCGCGGATGGCGAAGCGAAGTTCCTTCTCCATGGCGATGGGGGTGATCAGCTCAACCTCGATGGATACATTGTCACCGGGCATCACCATTTTCACGTCCGAAGGTAGGGTCGCTATACCCGTCACGTCCGTCGTACGGAAATAAAACTGGGGGCGATATCCGTCGAAAAACGGCGTGTGACGACCGCCTTCCTCCTTCGCCAGAATGTACACCTCGCCCTTGAACTTCGTGTGAGGCTTTATGCTGCCAGGAATACACACCACCTGACCACGCTCGATCTCGTCACGCTTGATGCCACGAAGCAAAAGACCTACGTTGTCGCCTGCCTGACCCTGGTCAAGAAGCTTGCGGAACATCTCTACACCCGTCACAACGGTCTTCTGCGTATCACGAATACCAACGATCTCCACGTCACTGCCAACCTTGATGATCCCACGGTCAACACGACCCGTCGCCACCGTTCCGCGACCCGAGATCGAAAATACGTCCTCAACCGGCATCAAAAACGGCTTGTCGATCACTCGCTCCGGCTCAGGGATGTAGCTGTCTACAGCATCCATAAGCGCATATATCGAACCGCAATCAGCACATGCAGCATCACCACAGCCGTGCTCCAACGCCTTGAGCGCGCTTCCCATAATGATCGGAATGTCGTCACCAGGGAACTCGTACATCGACAACAGCTCGCGAACCTCAAGCTCAACCAACTCCAGAAGCTCAGGATCGTCAACCATGTCTGTCTTGTTCATGTACACAACGATGTACGGAACACCTACCTGACGGGCAAGCAGGATGTGCTCACGTGTCTGGGGCATCGGACCGTCTGCTGCACTCACCACAAGGATCGCGCCGTCCATCTGCGCCGCTCCTGTGATCATGTTCTTCACATAGTCAGCGTGACCAGGACAGTCAACATGGGCGTAGTGACGGTTTGCCGTCTCGTACTCCACGTGGGCCGTCGCGATCGTAATGCCTCGCTCACGCTCCTCGGGCGCCTTGTCGATCTCGTCAAACGGAACGAATGTCGCTCCACCAGCGTTTGCCAGACACTTCGTAATTGCTGCTGTAAGCGTCGTTTTGCCGTGATCAACGTGACCGATCGTGCCCACGTTTACGTGCGGCTTCGTCCTCTCAAACTTCGCCTTGGACATTGTCTCCTCCTTAGAGCTGAATCGGGCGCCTTCGCGCTCCCGAATCCGTTTATCCTGACCCGGGAGGCCCCTGCATTTCGTCTATTATGGAGCCCACGGCCGGGATTGAACCGGCGGCCTCTTCCTTACCAAGGAAGTGCTCCACCACTGAGCTACGTGGGCTCGTTGTCAATTGGAGCGGGAAACGGGATTCGAACCCGCGACCCTCAGCTTGGAAGGCTGACGCTCTAGCCATCTGAGCTATTCCCGCCCGATCCATCACGTCCCGGCTCCCGGATTCAAAACGGATTTAACCCGCCCTTGAACGGTCCTGGAAGGGACACTTTATCAAGAATCTGGTCACTTCTGTATATTAAAGACGGGCATATGACCCGTAAAATCGCATGGTGGGGAGTGATGGATTTGAACCACCGTAGGCATCGCCAGCGGGTTTACAGCCCGCCCCCTTTAGCCACTCGGGCAACTCCCCGGATACATTTTTTCAGTCCTATCCCTGTCTTGACCCACAGTGGAGCTGGCGAAGGGACTTGAACCCGCAACCTGCGCATTACAAATGCGCTGCTCTACCAATTGAGCTACGCCAGCAATCTATTTTATTAACCTCGTAAAAGGTTACTTCGACTCATTTTACGAGGCGGTCACGCCGTCAGCTTGACTACCCCAGGATGCTTGCATCGCGCACATCCTGCTTGATGGACTTTTAAAAGTCCATCAAAATTCGAGGCAGTTTCAACCAGGTTCTGCGCATAAAGGATAACACGCTTATTTAGAGGCTCAGCGATTGTTTGTCAAGAGGGAAATTGACCGGAACATCCGCCCGGTACCAGAATCCAGTAGCCAGTAAAAAAACTAAAAAAACTACCATCCAAAACGTTTTCCAGACCTCCTGGCTCCCGGATACCAGATACTGGGTCCTCATAACGTGATCAGTATCTTTTCCAATGCCTGATCACGTGGTAAATCGCTATCCCCGCTGCCACCGACAGGTTCAGAGATCCCGTTGGACCCTCTCCTTCGATAGTGACGATCTTCGAGCAGGCCGCCCGGACCCTTGGCGGGAGGGCCCTGTCCTCGCTTCCCAGAACCAGGGCGATTTTTCCAAAAACATCACTGATCGCCGAGAGCGCTTCACCTCGCAGCTCCACTCCCACAACCTCGTATCCAGCCTCGGATAACAGATCGCAGCCAACGGGCGCGGATTTCACAACTGCTACAGGCAGGCTTTCCAGTGCTCCCGCTGAAGAACGAGAGGCCGTTGTGCTTAAGGGAGCCGTGCCCCTGGATGGCAGCACAAGTGCTCTTACACCCAGAAAGGAACAGGTCCTTGCCACGGCACCAAGGTTCCTCGGATCCTCCACTCCTGCGAGGAGAACGAGCAAATCCCTTCCGTCCGTCGGTTCGTATTTCAAAAGTTCTTCAAGGGGGAATATGGGTAGAGCACCGCACTCCAGGACGACACCCTGGTGCTTTGTGGTCCCCGCCAGTTGTCCGACCTTCTCTGTAGTTGCTGTCTGGACCTTAATACCGGCATCTTCCGCTCGCCGGACCAGTTCCTCAGAATCTTTCTGTCTGGAGACGAAGAGGCGGTAGAGGGGGCGGCGGCGGTGCCGCAAAGCCTCCAGTACGGGCTGGATGCCGGAGAGATACTGGACTTCATTGAATTCATTCATATTTAATGTCCAGTATCTGGTAAAGAGTATGGGGGTTCGGGGGTAATGGGTAAGAAGTTCGCAGTTTCCCCTTACTCCCGTACTCCCATACACCCATACCCATCAAGATACTCCTCAGATATCTTTTACTGGAATGAGAACCGGACCCTGAGGTGTATCCTGTACAGTATACCCCAGTTCAGCTATCGCGTCTCTCAACTCGTCCGCCTTGGACCAATCCTTGTTGTTTCTCGCCTCGACTCGCTCCAGGGCCATGGCCTGGGAGGTTGAGTTGGATAATGCGGTGAGCGATAGCAGACCATCTGCTGCGTTCTCGGTCGTCGGCAATCCTCGATCACGCCAACGGCGTGACGGCCTTGCATCTGACCCACTCTCCCTCACCTCAAAGTCAAAATCGCACGAATAGCTATTTTTTTATGAGCACTGCTATCGCACCTTGCGGAGTGTCCTGTACTGTGAATCCCAATTCAGCAATTTTGTCTCTTAATTCATCAGATAGTGCATAATTTTTTTCTTCACGCGCCTTTTCCCGTTCTGCAATAAGTTCATTAACTTCTCTTGGGATGACATAACCTTCAGTCTTCATGCTCGCTGTCCCTGAAAAAGAAGTTTCTACTGAAAGAACTGTCCCTTTAGCGTGTGGCACACCTAATTGAACCGTGACATCTTGAATACCAAGAAACTTATGCCCCCAATCAATACCATCCTCAAACAATCCCAGTATTGAACCTACTTTTCTAAAAAAGGCATCAATTGTTTCGAACGCTTCTTTAGATACGCCCACTTGCGATTCTTCATCAGCTTTGTTCAGCATTGCGTTAACCAGAGGAATCGCTTTAAACAGATGACCAATTGCCCCCGCTGTGTTGAAATCGTCATTCATCGACTTGACAAATGAGGGTTCAATATCATTCGCAAAGGAATCCAGAACTTCCTTTTCATCGTCATTTGTTTCGCGGTTTTCTTGACCGATGCGCGCCATTCGCACAAACAGGTTGGCAAACTTATTTAATCCTATTCGAGCTTTATCAAGAGCATCATCCGAGAAGTCCAAGGGACTTCGATAATGGGTTGAAAGAAGAAAAAACCGTACAACATCAGGATCAAACTTTTCCAGCACCTCCCGGATGGTGAAAAAGTTACCCAGGGACTTGGACATCTTCTCGCTGTCGATATTTACGAAGCCGTTGTGCATCCAATAGCGGACGAACTCTCTACCTCCCGCCGCCTCGGACTGGGCGATCTCGTTTTCATGGTGGGGAAAGATGAGGTCTTTGCCCCCGCCGTGGATGTCCAGAGGTTGGCCGAGGATCTCCGCAGACATAGCCGAACATTCAATGTGCCATCCCGGCCGCCCTTTGCCCCAGGGGCTGTCCCATTCGGGTTCACCCGGCTTGGAACTCTTCCACAGCGCGAAATCCAGGGGGTTGACCTTCCTCTCGTCCACGTCGATGCGAGCCCCGGCCTGCAGATCATCCAGATTCCGTTTTGAAAGTTTTCCATACCCATGGAACTTTTCAACTTCGAAGTAGACATCACCTTCCACCTCATAAGCAAACCCTTTGTCCACAAGAACCTTCACGATGGCTATTATCTGGGCCATATAATCAGTGGCCCTGGGCTCCACGTCGGCCCTCTGCACCCCCAGAGCACCCATGTCGGTATCGTGAGCTTTGATGAAGGTCTCGGCCAGTTCCTTCCAGTGAACGCCCTGTTCGTTGCTGCGGTTGATGATCTTGTCGTCAATGTCGGTGTAGTTGCGCACGTAAGTGACATCGTAGCCTGCAAACCGCAAGTAACGTGCAATGACGTCGAAGGCCACAGACGCCCGCGCATGCCCTATATGGCAGTAGTCGTAGACGGTGACGCCGCAAGCGTACATGCCCACCTTGGGTGGGCTGATTGGTTTGAACTCTTCCTTTTTACCGGAAAGGGTATTGTAAACGCGCAGGGTCATTGTTCTACCTCAGGAGTCAGGAGCCAGAATCCAGGAGCCAGCAGAAAAAATAATAACACGAAAATCCAGGTGCCAAATATCAGAAAAGGCAGTCAGAATTTACCATTCACGGCTGCGATTTATCGACTTCTACGATCTGTACCTTTGGAGAGATGATCAGGTTCAATGCCGATAACTGTACCAACAACGGGTTCAGAAGGCTTACTTCATAACGATATTCAGTGCCACCCTCAGTTAGAATGACAAAATTAATGGGATCGATGGAAAGATCGGGAGGTTCGAGGAATTCTCCTGTTTTTTCACCCTTTACGGTTAAATCGAGCAGAATCAGTTCTTTCCCCTGGTCATAGGCCTTTTGCTGAAATCTTGAATGATTCCACTGCCCCAATGCGACGAAAAGAAATATAACAAAAAGAAGTATGAAAAAATTTTTCACTAACAAATTCATAATAATCTGGCTCTTTCTTTCCATATTTTTGTTAGTGCCTCTGGATACCTGGCTGTGGAATACAAGATTTTGTCCTTCCACCGACACTCCGACACATCACAGTGAAACTTCCTCGACTTAGTCGCATTCGATGGTCCCGCTCCCTTAAGGCCGTTCAGAGTGCGTCAGATGCAAGGCCAGAGGGGTGAGGTAACCGGAGGTCCCGCCTGTGGCGGGATCGAGACCGCCGAACCCCGATAATCCCGCCATCGGCGGGACAGGTGGCGTGCTATGGACGGCCGCATTAAACCCTCTTTATCATAGCAACTGCATGCGCCGCCATCCCCTCCCCGCGTCCAACAAACCCCATCCCCTCACCAGTAGTAGCCTTAATGTTGACCGACCCTTCCGGCATCCCTGCGGCCTCGATGTTCACGATCATCTGACCGATGTGGGGGGCGATCTTCGGCTGTTCGGCTATCACGGTAATGTCCGCGTTCACTGGTTCATAGCCGTCTGATCCCAAAATGATAAGGACCTCCTTGAGCAGTTCGAGACTGTCGGCGTCTTTGTAGGCTTCATCCGTATTGGGAAAGTGCTGGCCGATGTCCCCTAACGCCGCTGCCCCAAGCAGGGCATCCATGAGGGCATGAAGCAAAACGTCCGCGTCGGAGTATCCAAGAAGACCTCTCTCCGCAGGGATGTCCACTCCGCCGAGGATGAGTTTTCGGCCCTCGACCAGGCGGTGCGAGTCATAGCCTATTCCCACACGTAGTTGGTCAATCATAGTTCTCTCCCATCAGTTCCCACGGTGTGGGAATAGACTGGTATCGGCGTATCGGGGTAACGGGGTATCGGGGCAAAAGCAAAACCACTCATCTCACCTGCCGAAAAACCGACTATTTCCATAACTACCGCACTCCCTTACCGTTTTCTCTACACTCTACACACTGCACTCTACACTCCATAGTCAAGGCGTCGAGCCTTGAATCTGGATGATCCCCCTGACAAGTTCAAGATCATCCAAGGTGGTAATTTTAATATTTCTCTCCTCACCGGGGACTATGCGCACTTCGTGTCCCATCTGCTCGATAAGGGAGGCATCGTCGGTGACCTCCCACCTCTCCTTGCGGGCCCTGCGGTGGGCAGAAACGATAAGATCCCGATGAAAAGCCTGGGGGGTCTGGGCGCGGTAGAGCCTCGTCCGGTCCACCGTTCCTGAAACGGTTTCACCACCGTCAATGGACTCCTTGAGCGTATCCGTGATGGGGATGGCCGCAATAGCGGCGCCCCACTTTGCTGCGGCTTCCAGAACCTCGTGGATCAGTTTTGCGCTGACCAGGGGCCGCGCCCCGTCGTGGATAAGGACAAGGTCTCTCTCCGGAGGCGCGGCGGCCACAAGAATGTCAGCTGTCTGTTGTCGTTTTTCACCCCCGGCGATGACTTTAACCTTGTCAGCAAGACCCAGCTTTTCCACTATCTCGCCGCCAGCTAACGCCACCTCGTTGGGCCGCACAGCCACTGTCAGCCGATCGATAAAAGGACTTGCCAACAGAGACTCGATGGTCATCGCGATGAGAGGTTTGCCTGCGACGTCCACGTATGCCTTGCTGTAACCCAGGCCCATACGGATGGCCGACCCCCCCGCGGGAACGATGGTGTAAACACGACCTAGCATGAGTCCATGCTCCAGGACCACCGGCAGTCCAAAGACCAAAGTCCAAAGACCAAAGTAAGGCTGTTTAGTGCCAAACAGGCACAAGTAACTCTTTGGACCTTGGGCTTGGAACCTTGGGCTATCGCGATTGCCGCGCTCAAAACAGCTCCTCCTGCCCATCTGACTTCCCCGTGTCTCCGCGTCCCCGAGTCCCCGTGTCCTGGTCTTCTTCGCCCTGCGCCCTGCGCCCTGCGCCCTGTTCTTGCTCTTCCCCACCGTTCTCCGTGTCTCCGGGTCTCCGGGTCTCCGTGTCCGGACGATCGTTTCTGTAAAGAAACGATCGTCTCAGTCCTCTCACAAAAGCCTCTTCTGTACCCGGTTCCTCTCCAGCCGACTTCACCATGTCCAGCTTAGCGTCCAGGTCGTCGGCAAAGTGGACTACCAGGGCCTCGGCGGTAACCGGTGTTTTTGGGGAGCCGAACTCCAGTTGGCCGTGGTGGGAAAGGAGTATGTGAAGAACATCCAAAGCAAGGCGCTCCGGGAAATCCGGGATTCGGCTGATCCACTTTTCCACCACGGAGTGCCCCTTAACGATGTGCCCCTGGAACTTTCCCTCGAGGGTGTAGCGAAAATCTCCCGCAACCTCGTACTCCAGGACCTTTCCTATGTCGTGAAGGAGCGCTCCTGCCGTGAGGAGACCCCGGTGGAGCCAGGGTGCCACGGCAACAGCCGCGTGGGCCAGCCTGCAGACGTTTAAACTGTGCTCGGCCAGCCCTCCGATACGTGCGTGATGCATGGAAATGGCGGCTGGACAGGTAAAGAACGCGTCCGAGATTTTCCTGTCCTGAAGCATGGCCTCCATTAGTGTCTTGAGCGCCGGTTCTTCTATTCCTTCAACAAAGTGATTGAAGTCCTCCCGCAGCTGTTTCTCGGAGGCGCTGGTGGAAGGATAAATACTCCTCGGATCAACCGGTTGGGCCACTTTGGAGATCTCTTCAACGATAAGCTGGATCTTCTCCTGATAGCGCTGGGCCGATCCTTTCACCTGGACCGGGTCCCCTTCCAGAAACCCGGGAAGGGAGCTCATCTCCATATCCCAGACGCGGCCGTCCCAGGTTCCCTCGGAGGTCCCGAGTATCACTGTGAGGTAGGGTTTGCCCGCTTTGGTCCGCCTCTCGTCGATCCCCTTGAGGAGGAAGATGCGGTCGAAAGTTTCGTTGGGTTCAAAAGTGATAGTCATGGGTTTTTCAATCCATATTCAGAATTCAAAATTAAAAACGTCTTCCTCTGCGCCCTTCGCGAACTCTGCGTTCAATTTGCTTTTGATCTTGTTCTGGATTCTGGATTCTGCCTTTTCCATATATCGGGAATTCCTGTTAGCCACTCTTTTCAGAGTGATGCCAACAGGAATTTCTGTCAAGCGTCCCTGCCATGAAGGGATCCACTGATGGATAGAACCATGGCAACATGCCGGGCAAAGAACTCCAGCATGGTCACTGTCTCGGGGGGTATTGGACGATGAGTGTGCTTCCTGTCCGCACCGATAACACCGATCACCTGTCCCAGATGGTTGATAAGCGGCACAACAACGAAGATCGTGGAACGGATAGCCGCAATCTTGCTGTAGGGGGAAGCCAATCGAAGTTCCTTGGGAACCGATCCCCTGCCGTCGAAAAAAATAGTTCTGCCCTCCCTGAAAGCCATGGATATGGCTCCTCCCCTCTCATCTATGGGAACCTGGATATCCTCCTGTGGATAATCCTCAATACCCACAGAGGTAAAACACTGGAGCATTCCCCGCTCTTCATCCGGGAGGAACAGGTTCAGCCGATCAAGTTCGAACATATCCTTGGCCATGATCTCGTGAGCGCCCTGTATGACCCCGGAGATATCCCCACTTGCGAGGAATGTTTTACTTAGTTCATGCTGGAGTTCGTGAAGCCGCATCAGGTGCCGGTTACTCTCAGACAGACCCAGGTTGCTCCTGCCAAGATCCCGGCGCAACCGAAGGAGTTCCAGTTCCATCTCAACCGAATCCATGAGTGCCGAGAGGATCTCCACCTGCTCCTCCAGAAGAACAGCCTCCTTTACCGGAAAGGCCAGTACCAGGGTAACCGAGGATTGATTCTCGTGACACCGGACGAAATGTCTGGACTCTACATCGCCTTGTTGTGGTAGCCGCTTGGAGGTCCTGGCCCCGTCACTTTCACAGCCGGGATCAATTCCCTGCTCCAGGACCCAATTGGTAACATGTTTCGGTGGTTCTCCGAAGGTTTTGGTTATTAGCTCCGACCGGTCAGGGGAGCGCCTGTGCAGAAGGAAAAGCCATGCCGGTTCGCAAACAGAGTGGACGCTGTCGAAAACCTTTTCATACACAGGATCGTATTCATCAATTCCGCGGACCTCTATGAGGAAACGGTGGAGGAGGTTGATCTCCGCCAGACGCATCTCCTTCTCGGCATTGGCTTTTTCCAGGGCAGCCGTATACCTTCTGACCTCATCATGGGTGGAGGACAGTTCACGCGACAGTCTCTCGGAACGCTGTTTTTCGGTAACGGAGCGAAGCCCGATGACCCTGAGTGTGATGGCAAGGAACCAGAGAAGAAGGATACGGACCACAAAGTCGAACCAGTGCGCTTCCCTGAAAGTCTGCCCAACAGCAGCGATGTCTACCAGGGTCGCAACGCCGGCGATCATGAAAGTTTGTGTCCAGGAGTGATAAGGCGCCCTCAAGGCCACCATAAAAAACAGGAGGAGATGCATCTCGCTCTGGGCACCTCCGGAAAGAGCAATGAGTAAGCCCACAAAAAGCATATCCCCGATCACGAAGACCGGGCTCTCCCTGGGAAGGCTCTGCCAATTCTGCTCCCAAACGAAAATGGTAGTAGCGTAGAGCAGGAAGCCAATAATCAGAAAGTGGAGATTGGTGGGATCGGGAGAAGGCTTCCCTAACTCGATCCACAGGAAAGCACCGGCCCCGAAAAGTATCCTGAGCATGAACCTTTGAAGATGGGGGGTAAAAAAACCACTCAAAATTGATAACCTCGTAAAAAGATTATTCAACCTACTCTATTCGGCCGAAAAGCCGGCGCAGAGACTCGGTAACCAGGGCCATGGTTGGATAATCTATATTGAACGCGTTGTCCATGGCCGAATGTCTAATGTAGTTCGGATAATCAGAATACCACACTGTTCGAACGCCTCTGGAGGCAAAGGGGGTGTGGTTGCTTTTTCCGCTTTTGGAACGAACCTTTTCCACTTTGTGGCCCATCTCGTCCAGGACTCCGGCAGCCAGGCGAGTCAGCTCTTCGTCCATCACCGCACCTCTATCCCTTGCGATGAGGCAGAGGTTGGGCCATCCCACCGCGTCCAGGTTAACCATAGCCGCCACCTCCCGCAGCTGATTAGTCCGGTAGAGCTGGTCTGCATAAGTCTCGGCCCCGATACACCCTTCCTCTTCACAATCGGCAAAGAGATAGCGAACCGGAAGTCCTGCATCTGCATCATAACCGTTTTGAATGTACGCCAGCATGGACGCAACACCCGAAGCATCGTCGCTGGCACCCGGCGTATGGGGCCTGCTGTCGTAATGGGAGGCGAGAAGTATGTAATGACTGTCAGATACTTCCCGACCTGCCTCAATGTTGCGGCAGCGAATGTTCCGGTTCCGTGAACGGATGGAAAGGCGGGTCCTTCCCCCCCCAGCCTCCAGAACCCTCTGGGCATCAGACTTGCGGATCGATACCCCCGGAATGGGAGACAGGGAGTAATCACAGGCACCAGAATATAGTTCATCAATGTAGTCGTTATACCATATGAGTGAAGACGCCCCGCGCATGGCAGCTTCGGAGATCTTTACCGTTTCGTGGTTCTTCCAGAGCTGGGCAAGGTGAGTGCGCCCATCGGTACCGTCCAGGGAGGCGTAATCCTCATCCCTGGCATGACCCACAGGCAGAATGTCGGCCACGAGACTTTTTACGGATGGAGATCCGATTCCGGGCAGGCACTGGACCTTCTCATATCCCTTACCGAAATCGATCTGCAGCAACCACTTCACAGGTACAGTTATATTGACCGTAAAAGGCTGGACATGGACATGGAGGCCCCAGGTTCTGAGAAGGCCCTTTATCATTCCAAATGCCTTCCTGTGCCCCCTCGATCCGATGAATCGATCAAGCCCCACCGATGTCAGGCTTTCAATGTAGGTTCTGAGTTCTTTTTCCATTAGGGGATCCCGTATTGAGGATTCAGGATAAAGTATTTAGCTACTGAAGCATAAGTGAATAGTGAAAAGTGAAGAGTGAAGGGTAAGGCAGTATTCCATTCACGGTTTGCTATTAGCTGATCACTGCCTCTCCTGTTCACGGTTCACAGTTTATTGTTCACCGATGGATTCCTAAACATAGTACAATTCCTCAACAATCAATATGTATTATCTTCCAATCCATCCTTGAGCCTTTCTATCTCACTTATCAGCTCCCCCAACTGCTCTTTCATCCGTGTGTCATATTCTGGCGTGAGGGAAAAAGCGGCACGCGCATCCACGGCAGCCTCGTCGTAACGGTGAAGTTTCATAAGGGTTCTGGTCCTTGTCTCAAGGTAAGGGTACAAAGGGGCAGGATCCATAGCGATGGCCCTGTCCACAAGAGCCAGCGCTCTGTCTGGATTATCCTTCTCGAATTCGATCCAGGCCAGGTTATTGAGGATCATGGGATCTTCCCCTCCTGTTTCCAGGGCCTTCTCGAAATAAATCGATGATTTCTTCAGGTCACCTTTCAACCAGAAAAGCTCACCCAGCATGGCACAGGCCTCGGGCCGTCCTTCCTCCTGGGTAATCGCATCCTCCAGGAGGGGAATGGCCTGATCCTGTTGTCCTCCCTGAATGTAGATAGAGGCAAGCTGGATCCTGTCCTCATAGGGCATAACAAGGGATTCACGGACAGATACCCCTGCGCACGAGACAACCGTTATCGCCAGAAAGGCACACATGAAAAACCTGAAGGAGGTCAAGATCATCCTTCCCTGTGGACAGTGAGCATCCAGAACCCCGACTCGGACCAGAACTTATCGAACCGGTCCAGCTTCATCCATGATAGTTTTCCGTCCCCCCAAAGAAGAAAAAATCCGTATGGGTCGGAAGAGTATCCTGTGACAAGGATAAAATGGCCGGCAGATCCACTGAGACCGTGATATTTGAACAGAACGATAGCCGGGCCGTGATCCCGGAGTTCCTTTACCAGTATTTCTTCAGATCCCTCCAGCTGCCGGGTTTCAAGACCTCTTCGCCTTGCCTCAAGAAAAAGATCCATAGTCAGGGTCCCCCCGGCTCCGGGGCTGTATAGCTTCTGAACGAGCTGGTCAAGATCGGCCTTTATCCCGATATTTTCAAGGAGAGCAGCAAGAGCAAAAGGCCCGCACTGTTCAGGTTCCTGCAGATACGGGCCTACGCGATGTATCCGTACGGCCTCGGGGAGGCGGTGCGGCTCAGTCAACCGGATGGTACACGAGAAAATAAGCGGTACCCAGGCGAATACTGCAGCGAACCATACCCACCTGCCCGATCTCACTTGATGGTGATCTCCTTATCCATGAGTTTAAGAATAACAATCACAAGAAGAATGACAACCAGGAGCGTTACGACTCCGTTACCGCCTGCCTGGATCTGGTCGAGATCTTCCATGACAGCCTGCCTCTCTTCAGGTGTAAGCCCATCCAGTCGCGTCCGGATCTCGTCGGAAGACAGGCCAAGGGATGCGAGCTTTTCGGTGAGAATGCCTGTTTCCAGCACTTCTCTCACGGTGGCCAGAGTATCGACATCCATACCAGCCAGGGTTTCTTCCGAGGGGGAGATAAAGGCTGCCTGTGCAGCGGCGGGCAAAATAAAGAGTCCGGAGAGCGTGAAGGCCAGATACCAACAGATCAAACGAACAGCGGGATAACGAAGCATCTTTCTCATGGTCAGTTCTCCTTTTTGTTACAAGCACGACTTTCAGAGGATCCTGCCGAGGCCGAAACCCCGGATCATCCGTCCATACTACCCGATCGCAGCCCCTCCAGGTCAAGGGTCACATAACGATAACCCAGAGTCTTCAAGGCCGCAACAAGTCTTTGGCGCCTTACAGTTTCCGTCAGATGACCAACCATCATTTCCGGGACCTCGATCCTGGCGATGTCGCCGTGTACCCGGAGCCTGAGATCCGCGAGACCTTCTCCTCGCAGGATAGATTCCCCTTCTTTTACCATTTCAATGTCCCTGTCCGTGATGGGTTGATCGTAGGGGAAGCGGGTTGCGAGACAGGGGGCGGAAGGCTTATCCCATGTTTCAAGGCCATCCGACCTGCTCAAGTCCCGAATCAGCTTCTTGGTAAGTCCCGCTTCTTTCAAAGGGCTCCTTACACCCAACTCTTCGAGAGCCTGTATACCCGGCCTGTAGCCCTCACCATCGTCCGCGTTGGTACCATCGAGGAGCCAGGGAATTCCGTTATTATCTGCCAGTTCCCGCAGGTGGGAAAAAATATACTTTTTACAATGGTAGCATCTTGAGGGAGCGTTGCCCGAGACTTCCTGGATGTGGCGAGGGTCCAGATCGAGACGGTGTGTCGTTTTAACACCCATCCCGCGAGCCAGAGCTATCGCCTCTGAAGCCTCCCCTTCTCTCAGGAGGGGATGCTGAACAAAAACGGCAGAAACAGCTTCAGGACCCAGGCTCCGCAGACAAAAATTGAGCAGATAGGTGCTGTCCACCCCCCCAGAATAGGCAACGAGCACCCTGCCCATCTCGAGGATAATGGACCGCAGCCTACTGACGGGGACAGCAATTTCAGTCATCATTTTATTGAGTTGATATTCGGCATGGATACTATCGCCGCCACGTGCGGCTGATTACATAATTTCTGACATGAATCAGGATCGAAATATCAGATGTGATAGGTGTAGGGATGGTCATACTCTCTCTGAACACCAGTTTTCCGGGCTTTTTCACAGAGATCGCTAATGGCAATAGAATCGAAAAATTTGCCTATCTGCACGCTTATGTCCAGCCACATTTCACTGGCAACACAATTATCCTTTCGGGGACAGCTTTTACGTGGTGCATTGCCAACGCAAAACACCAGTTCGAAGGGTCCCTCGGTAGCACGGACAATATCGCCGAGGGTAATATCACCGGGTTCTTTGATAAGATAGTAGCCGCCGTTGGGACCCCGCTTGCTTCCAAGTATCTGAGCTTTTTTCAACTTCTGGAAGATCTGCTCGAGATATCTGGGGCTGATCTGTTGACGCCTGGAAATATCCTTGATCTGGGTAGGAAGACCTACGGAGTGGTAAGCGATGTCGAAAAGAGCTCTGACACCGTAACGGCTCTTGGTGGAAAGTCTCATTATTGCCCCCTTTTAGGGTGTTTAAATGTTGCCAAAGATTATTTTTTTACAGCTATTTTGTCAAGTTTAAAATCGGCTTCGTCCCTTTATCTGCCTGCCCTTTACCCCGTAGATGGGGGGATCGGAGAGGCACCTTCAACCGCCGATTCTGAGTTCGGAACCTCCCGGAGCACCTTACCCGGAGTACTTTATATTTTGGATCCGGAGTTCCGGGCGAAAAGAGGGGGAACCTGTGCTAGTATATATCTCACGCAGAAAGGAGCCTTAACAAATGAGACTGAGAAGCATTAACTCCTGGAACCTTTCCCCCGTTGAGGCAGTCGCCATCCAGAGGGAACTTGTAGGCCAGGTCCAGGGCGGCACCCTCCCCCATGTCAGAACTGTACTGGGTGTCGACGTTTCTTACAGCCGCGCAGAGCAGACATTTACGGCCTGCGCTATCCTGTTGGAGCTTCCGAAACTTGTGCCTCTGGACTCCTGCTGTGGCTTTGGGAACGTCTCTTTTCCTTATATACCCGGACTACTTTCCTTCAGGGAGATCCCGCCTCTTATCCCCATGCTGAAAAAGGCACCGAGGCCCGACCTTATTATCGTGGACGGCCACGGCACTGCCCACCCCAGAGGCTTCGGCCTGGCCTGCCACCTGGGACTTATAACGGGTGTCCCAACCATCGGGTGCGCCAAGAGCCTCCTTGTGGGTACTTGCGAAAAACCAGGTCCGGAGCGTGGAGACATGACACCCATGACCTACGATGGGGGTATCGTAGGGTACGCCTTGAGAAGCAGGAAAGGCAGCAAACCTCTGTACATCTCCCCGGGCCACATGCTGGATCCCGAAGAGGCGGTCAAGGGGGTACAGATGTGTTTGAAGGGCTACCGCCTGCCGGAGCCGATAAGGCTGGCACACAAACTGACCCAGCAGACGAGAGAGTTGGGGGCTTAAAAGAAATACAGGAGCCAGTACTCAGGAGCCGGGAGCCGGGAGCAGATCAAAGGTAAAAAAACAATTTACCGCTGAGGATGCCCAGGAGGTTGTAAGGATGGGGGGAAGGACATTTCCTGAGGACATTTCCTGTTAAGAAAATGTTTTTTCAACACCAAGACACAGTGGATACAGAGAAGGGTTGAAATCAGGGGAAATTTGTTCATCCTTCCATACAGGGTCAAACCGTTAAACGGTATCCGGCCCAAATTGTCATCGCGAGCTGATACCCATGCGAAGCGATCCCGGTTTCCTTCTGCGTTCTGCATTCTGCATTCTACATTCCGATTGGTTCTACAGCTTGAATTCCACCTTCAGCCCCAGGGCCGCTTCCCCATTATGCTCCAGCACCGGAACAAGAGTGAAGTTCGACCCCCTTCCCTTCCTTGAGCGGGCCACCACCGTCCTGCCGATGGCTGCTCCGAGAACAGAGCCCAGGAATACGTCGGAAGGCCAGGCATCCTGGTAGTAGAGTCGGCTGTAGGCAGTGCCGGCGGCGATCCCGTAGTAGAGCAGAGCCTCCAGGAACGGTTTTTCGTAAGAGAAAACACTGGCAACGGAAAAAATAAGTGAGGAGTTCATATCAGGCATGGAGCGGTACTTGCTGAACGGTTCAAAATCGAACGAGTCGCCGCTGTCTTCGGGTCCCTTGTGCCCGATCACGTATCCGGAACCAGCCGTGAACAGGGCTGTCATTGCGACAGCCTCAAGGCTTTCCAGAGAATTGGATTTCAGGTTTCTGCTGTCAAGGAAATAACCCAGGAGATAAAGCCCGGTAGTAATCTCGGGTATGTTCCGCCCGAGGGTCCTGAATCTATCGAACACATCGTCTGAACTCTCACTGCGGGTATCCGCGATGTTCTGCAAAAACTCCTCGTCATTGTTCACCAGGATCAGGGTGCCTAACAGGGTCAACCCCGTAATCGCTGTTCCCCTGGGAGTCAACCGTACCGGGGAAGAGAGGATGTGCCTGAGGTCCCCATCGATCTTATCCATGATCATCTCGAAAGCAGGATCGAGGTGCTGAACCTCGTCCGACGGCTCCAGGATCCTGAGCTGCCGATCCGGCTCCTCTTCTGACTGGGCGTGAACCTGCGGGACCATTATCCCGAAACATACCCAGACTAGAAAGATAAAGCGCGCCATCCGGCTCATGAGGCGCCTTCCTTGGGATCTTCCTCTTCCAACCTGATGATGCTTTTTTCCAGGGCTTCCTTCAATGCCGGGATCTTTTCTTCTTCACCCGGCATTATCACGCCCGCGGAGATGATGACCCTGAACGCCTCATCCACTGTCCAGTCCAGGGTGATCGCTTCTTCCTCCGGCACTACGAGGAGAAATCCGGAGGTCGGGTTGGGCGTGGTGGGTATAAAGACCGTGTAGGAGCGGGCCGGTATATGTTTTTCAAACTGCCCGATGGCTTCCCCGGTGATGAAGCCAATGCTGTAGATACCCTTTCGCGGATACTCCACGAGGATGGCCCTGCGAAAGCTGTCCTGCCCGCTTATGAAAATAGCTTCCAGGATCTGTTTGGAGGAAAAATAGAACCAGCGGAGCAACGGGATCTTCTCCAGTATCTTCTCACCCGTGTTGAGGAATTTACGTCCCGCAACGTTGGCAACCAAGGCGCCGATTACAAATATGATGGAGACTGTAAGGATCAGGCCTAGCCCCGGGATATTGAAACCCAGGAGATTCTCCGGTCGATACACCGGCGGAATGAGCCGGAGTGCCCTGTCGGTCCACCTCATGAGGGTGAGTAATACCCACCCTGTAAGGAACAGGGGGCTCAGTACCAGAATCCCGGTGAGCAGGTATTTCTTAATGGTGATTCTCATGATGAGCGACGAGGCTCCTTGCAAAGGGTGATCCGTAGATCCAAAAGATCCTTCCCGTTGTCGGGTCCCATTTAACAACAACTCGAAAATTGAAACTTGAAACCCTAAACTCTTATATTCTATGAAACCGCAACCATGTTTACAAGAGTAGATGGACAATATACAAAAAAAACACTTTAAACACTTGATTTTTAATTAGCGAAGGTTATATTCCCTCATAGTCAGCACTCTGGAGGTGAGAGTGCCAAAAAGCCCAAAGAAGGGGATATCAGCGGATCACCCCGATCAATCAACCGGGTCCGATGTTAATCTCGAAACTTTTTTAATTCAAGGAGGAGGATAAGAAGATGAAGATCAGACCATTGCAGGATCGCATTCTCGTTAAAAGGCTGGAGGAAACAGCCAAAACAAAGGGTGGGATCATCATCCCGGATACAGCCAAAGAAAAGCCCCAGGAAGGTAAGGTTGTGGCTGTCGGAAAAGGCCGCGTCCTGGAGGATGGTTCTCAGCGTAAACTGGATCTGAAAGCCGGGGACAAAATTCTCTTCGGCAAGTATGCCGGTACAGACGTCAAGATAGATGAAGATGACTATCTCATCATGAGGGAAGACGATGTCCTCGGTGTCATTGAGAAGTAGTAATTAAGTGAAGTAGCAAAACAATCTTTTTAGTTCCCAAGGAGGAAGTATCCAATGAGTAAGGTTATCATGTTCAGTGAAGATGCCCGCAAGCAGCTGCTTGTCGGAGTAAACGCCCTGGCCGACACGGTCAAGGTCACCCTCGGCCCCAAGGGGCGCAACGTCATTATCGAGAAGGCCTTCGGCGCACCCACCGTCACCAAGGACGGCGTAACAGTGGCCAAAGAGATCGAGCTTGAAGATAAGTTTCAGGACCTGGGCGCCCAGATGGTCAAGGAAGTTGCCAGCAAAACCTCCGATGTGGCTGGCGATGGAACCACCACCGCCACCGTTCTGGCCCAGGCCATGTTCCGGGAGGGGATCAAGAACGTCACCGCCGGCGCCAACCCTATGGATGTGAAAAGGGGCATTGACGCTGCCGTTATCGAAGTAGTGAACCAGCTCCACAAGATCAGCAAGCCCACCAAGGAGCAGAAAGAGATCTCCCAGGTGGGTACCATCTCCGCCAACAACGATTCTTCCATCGGCGAGATCATCGCCGAGGCCATGAGCAAGGTCGGCAAAGAGGGCGTTATCACGGTGGAGGAGGCCAAGGCCATGGAGACGTCCCTGGATGTCGTTGACGGTATGCAGTTCGACCGCGGCTACCTGTCCCCCTATTTCGTGACGGACCCGGAGCGCATGGTGACTGAACTTGAGAACCCTTATATCCTCATTTTCGAAAAGAAGATCAGTGCCATGAAAGACCTCATCCCGATCCTGGAGCAGGTTGCACGGTCCAGCAGGCCACTTCTCATCATAGCTGAGGACATCGAGGGCGAGGCCCTCGCCACTCTCGTGGTCAACAAGATCCGCGGAACCCTGTCAGCAGCAGCTGTCAAGGCCCCCGGTTTCGGCGACAGGCGCAAGGCCATGCTGGAAGACATTGCTGTTCTCACCGGCGGCCGTGTTATCTCCGAGGACGTAGGGATCAAACTGGAAGCCATTACCCTCGAAGATCTCGGTCAGGCAAAACGCATCACACTGGACAAAGATAACAGCACCATCATTGACGGTGCCGGAGCCAAGAAGACCATCGAAGGCCGTGTAGGCCAGCTGAGAATCCAGATCGATGAGACCAGCTCCGAGTACGACCGCGAGAAGCTGCAGGAGAGGCTTGCCAAGCTCGTAGGCGGCGTGGCCGTTATCAAGGTCGGTGCCGCGACCGAAACCGAGATGAAAGAGAAAAAAGCCCGCGTCGAGGACGCCCTGCACGCCACTCGCGCTGCGGTTGAAGAAGGTATTGTCCCCGGAGGCGGTGTCGCCTACCTGCGCTGCCTGGGCGTTCTGGACAATTTAAAAATGAGCGAAGAGGACCAGCAGATCGGTGTCAACATCGTCCGCAAGTCCCTTGAGGAGCCTCTTCGCCAGATCATTGCCAACGCCGGCCTCGAGCCGTCCATCATTGTCGACAACGTGAAGAAAAACAAGAAAATCAGCTACGGCTTTGATGCCGCCAAGGAAGAGTACACGGACCTTATTGAGGCAGGTATCATTGACCCCACCAAGGTGACCCGCTCTGCCCTTCAGAATGCGGCCTCCATCGCAGGCCTCCTGCTCACCACGGAAGCCAGCGTCGTGAACAAGGCTGAAGAAGATGGTGGAATGGGAATGGGCGGCGGCGGAATGCCTGGTATGGGTGTTCCTGGTATGTAATTGGATTAAATCCAAGATCCAAAATCCAAGATCCAAAATGAAGCCCGGAGTGAAAACTCCGGGCTTTTTTACTTTCAATGCCCTTGAGAACCAGGGGAAACCTTATATTGTGTCAGGAACATTAATTTCATTTCATCAGTCCTCCGGGGGGAAAACAGATTGATCAGATCAGAGTCCCGGATAAATGTTGTGGTTCATGGACACCACCTCCCTATCTGTGCTATTCATTTCAACGGGCTCAGGAAAAAACCGAGGTTTGAAGGAAAACGGACCGACGCTGCCACCGGGAGAGGGATAGGGGCTCAACATGGCAACCGCAACTATTGACTGAGACAGGGAAAATGAATCAGAAAGATTCATTTTCGATCCAATACGGATGGCTTTATAAGGCCCTGGTACTGATCGTGGCGATACTGCTGTTGTTGCGATTCTATCATCTTGACGCCGATTTTCCATCGGGTATCACTCGCTCTGGAGTACTGTACACCGACGAAGGATGGTATTCCAACGCCGCAGTTAACGATTATCAGTTTGGGAATTGGTATCTTCCCGGAGACTTCAATCCAGCTGTAAACATGCCTCTTGGCCAGATCCTGCACCGCTGGGCCTTTTCCTTTTTCGGCATTGGACTCACCTCAGTGCGGGTCACTCCGGCGGTCCTTTTTATCCTGACGGTACTGTTGACGTCTCAGCTGGTGTTTTTCAGGTTCGGGACCCACGCGGCTGTTCTGACAGCGCTTCTCCTGGCTACAAACTTCCCGGGATTTGCCTATAGTCGGCTGGCTATCATTGATATGGAGGCGATGTTTTTTGTAGTTTCCGGATTTTTTGCAGCAGCAGGACCAGGCAAAAATTGGCGGTTGTTCCGAGTGGTACTCGCCTCGATTTTAATTGCGGCGGGAGTCCTGACAAAAACCACCATGATATTCGGTATTCCATTGCTGGCCTACCTGGTCGCCATACAGGCTAAAAATCGGCGGGAACGAATTTTTCTCCTGGCTATCTTCGCCATTGTTCTGATGTTTATCGTGGGGGGTTACTTCCTGGCTGCGAAGACTTTTTTCCCTGAGGATTACGCCTATTTCAAGCGGCTTAATTTGGATGAACGTATTCACAAAGGAGTTGTCGATTGGTTGGGATCCATTCTTCAACTAATTGAAAGGATCAAAGCCCTTGGGATCGGCTTCGCCGTTTTCTGCCTGTTGACTTTCAGCCTAGCTCTGAGGATTTCCAAGAGGTATCGTGCGGATCCCGTAATCCGGGGCATGGTGGTTTACATCATCTTATATCTGGGTTTTCTCTCCATTTCACGACACCTTCCCCCACGTTACTTTTTACCGCTCCTGGTCCCCCTTTCCGCCCTTGGTGCGACAGCCAGTCTGGAACTGGGAGCAATGCTGCGCAGGATGCGGCTGCCGCATTCCAACATTCTGGCATCCATTCCCTTGTTGCTTTTGCTGTCACTCGCCATGACCGGAAGCGTAAAAATAGCGTCCTATTTGTCTCATTCGGACTTTTCTTTCAGGGGAATGGCTCAGGAAGTGGGCGAAATAATCGAGGTCCGGGAAGGAAAAGTACCGGGCGTCGTAGTTTTTGGACACATTGCGAACTCCGTAGCGCTTGAAATCGGAGTTCGCTCGGTTAACACCGTACTGGGTACTCTACCTTTGGATCGGAAACTGGGAAGATACCGACCCCGATACCTTTTACTGCACACGGACGATGAGGTTGTTATGGACGCAGTGAAACTGGAGGGTGGGAGAGTTGAACGGCTGGCGTCGTGGGATGTGTTCGGTAATTACTATGGAAAAGGAAAACAGGTCCAACTCTTCCAGGTTTACTGGAAACAGAGGGACAACTAAGGATATCCTTCCCTCTATCCGGAACCCAACCGGCATTATGGTCAAAACGCGAGGGTACGGTCCCCGTTGTCGCGGTCCAACCACGAAAGTCTGCCCGGCATGACATTGATTCGCATTACCGGGTTTCCTTCCCCTTTCCCCCCCCCACTTTCACCCTTATCTTCCCGGCAGCTACTCGTAAATTCAGCGCCTCCCCCTCCCAAACCTGCTTAGGGTTCTTCACCACACTCCCATCTTCTTTCTGAACCACCGCGTATCCCCTATCCAGCACTGCCTGGGGTCCCAGGGAGTGAAGCAGTCCCGAAAGGTTTTTCAGGTGGGAGCGGAATCCGGTCAACCGTGCCCGGGTGTGGCTGACCAGTCTGAAGGAGAGGTCGTCCAGGCGCATCTTGCCCTGCTCCAGCAGATGGCGGGGGTGGGTCAAACGGGAACCGACGGCAGCGACCAGAGACTTTGCATCGCCAGTGGCGATACGCATGGCCGCCGCGAGCCTTGACGCCACATACTGGAGGCCTGCCATCAGCCCTTCCTTGCTCTCTGACACCATCTCGGCGGCAGCCGAAGGGGTCGGTGCCCGAAGGTCCGCCGCCAGGTCACACAGGGAGATGTCGATCTCGTGGCCAACAGCCGATACGATGGGAACAGGGCATTGGGCCACAGCACGAACTACAGTTTCCTCCGAAAAGGCCAGCAGGTCCTCAAAGGAACCCCCTCCCCTGCCGATGATGATAACCTCGGCCTCCCCGTTTTCAACAAGGGCCTCGAGGGCTGTTACTATGGAATCCGGGGCGTCCCTTCCCTGCACGAGGGCGGGGGAAAGAAGGACCCTGACAGGGGCATCCCGATCCCGAAGGACCTTGGTGATATCCCTGATGGCGGCCCCTGTCGGGGAGGTGACCACCCCTATGCAGGCGGGAAAGGCCGGCAGGTCCTTTTTCCTGTCGGCATCGAACAACCCCTCGGCCTCCAGGCGCACCCGAAGCTGTTCAAGAGCCTGCATGATGGCACCCAGGCCTCTGGGCTCCATGTCATCTACAATGAGCTGATAATTTCCTCGTGCTTCGTAGACTGTCAGGCGTCCAAGAAGGAGAACGCTCATTCCATCCTCCGGCAGGAAGGGAAGGCGACCCGCTTCACGACGGAACATCACAGCCCTTATCTGGGAATTTTCATCTTTGACAGTGAAATAGCAGTGACCGCTGGAGGCGGCACTGAAATCGGTGAGTTCCCCTTCTACCCACAGGGGTGGAAAAACGTTTTCAAGGGTACCCTTGATCTGGCGGGTGAGATCGGTAACGGTGAGGGGGGTGGTGCGGTCCAAGGAGACTCCTGTCAGAAGGTCAATTCCGAATTGAGCATTCCTAATTTCGGATTAAAAGACGTTAATTCTCAATCCTCAATGGGAAACCCATAATTTAATTCCCTATGGGAATTAAGGTGAAACCGACCTGCCGAGAGAACGGGTGATCCGTTCGATGGAAACAGCTTTCCCTGTATCGGTATCGATCTCGATCAGGGCACCGCACAGGGTAGGGACTCCTCCGGCAAGATGGAACCTTGTAGGCATCTGGCTTAGAAACCGGTAACGCGCCGCCTTGAAATCGATCCCGATCACCGAGCCATCCTCGTTGCCTGTCATCCCCAGATCACTGATGTAAGCGGTGCCGTCAGTCATGATACGCTCGTCGGCTGTCTGAATGTGGGTGTGGGTCCCCAGAACAGCGCTCACCCGCCCGTCGAGGTAAAGACCAAGGGCACGTTTTTCAGAGGTGGCCTCTGCGTGAATATCAACCAATACACATCGCAGCTTCGGATTCAGACCAGAAAGAATTTCGTCAGCCTTTCTGAATGGGCAATCCAGGTTATCCATAAATACACGTCCCGAAAGGTTCACAACGGTGATCGGAACCCCCCCCGGTGTTTTTACTGTTGTCAGGCCGACACCTGGCGCACCTTCAGGATAGTTCGCAGGCCTTAGAATCTTGACGGTGTCAGCAAGAAGCTCGCGGGCTTCCTTCTTGTCCCAGATATGGTTGCCCGTGGTGAGAACATGGACCCCGGCGGCAAAGAGATCTTCCGTGGTATCGGCTGTAATACCAAACCCACCGGCAACGTTTTCAGCGTTGGCGACCACCAGATCGACATTGTATTTATCCACAAGTCCGTCGAGGAGGTCGCGGACCGCCACACGCCCCGGCTTTCCCACCACATCGCCGATAAACAGGATCCTGACTGTATCAGCGGATCGATTACTCATCGCTCCTGAATTCCGAATTCTGAATTATTATTTTGCATAATCCACAGCCCGTGTCTCGCGAATAACGGTCACCTTTATCTGGCCCGGGTAGGCCAATTCCTTCTCAATGCTCTGGGCGATCTGTTTGGCTACCACGACTGCCTGGTCATCATTGATCTCCTCGGACTCTACCATTATCCGAATCTCACGACCTGCCTGTATAGCATAACTTTTTTCAACACCTTTGAAACCGTTGGCAATACGCTCGAGATCTTCGAGACGCTTTATGTAGGTTTCGAGCATCTCGCGCCTGGCCCCCGGGCGTGCCGCTGACAGAGCATCGGCTGCCTGGACCAGCACAGCTTCGATGGAACCAGCCTTTACCTCATCGTGATGGGAAGCGATGGCGTTAACCAACTTCTGGGACTCGCCGTATTTCTTGGCAAGTTCAGCACCGATGAGGGCGTGAGATCCTTCTACCTCATGGTCCACTGCTTTGCCGACGTCATGCAAAAAACCAACCCTCTTGGCATCCTTGACGTTCAACCCCAATTCTCCCGCTATGCTGCCGCAAAGGAATGCGACCTCGATAGAGTGGTGAAGGACGTTCTGGGCGTAACTGGTCCGGTACTTGAGTTTTCCCATAAGCCTTATGAGTTCCGGGTGAATGCCGTGGACGCCAATATCAAAGGCGGCCTTTTCCCCTTCTTCCTTGATCGCCGTTTCCATCTCCCTGGAAACCTTCTTGACGACCTCCTCGATACGCGCGGGGTGTATCCTCCCATCCGAAATCAACCGCTCAAGGGCGATCCTCGCTATCTCCCGGCGAATGGGGTCGAACACAGACAGAACCACTGCTTCAGGCGTATCGTCAACGATGAGATCTACGCCGGTAGCACTTTCAAAGGAACGGATATTCCTCCCTTCCCTCCCGATGATCCTGCCTTTCATCTCATCGCTGGGCAGATTGACTACCGTAACCGCCTTCTCCGCGATGTAATCACCTGCGTAGCGCTGGATGGAAAAGCTGATGATCTCTTTAGCCTTTTTGTCAGCGGTTTCCCTTGCCTCTTCTTCAAGACGCTTGATCATCTTGGCTGAATCGATCCTCGCCTCTTCCAGCATCATGAATTTAAGTTCTTCCTTGGCCTCATGGGCGGTCATCTCGGAAATCTCCTCGAGCTTGACACGTTGTTGTTCAATTGTTGTCTGAAGTTCCTTTTCCTTCTCGGAGATTGCTCTTTGCTGTCCCGCAACAGATTTTTCCCTGTTGGTGAGATCCTGCTCCTTTTTGTCTAAAAGCTCAAACTTGCGGTCAAGGTTCTCATCCCTCTGTTGCACCCTTTTTTCAAGTTTTTGCAGCTCCTCGCGATCTCGTTTGGTCTCCTCATCGAACTTGGACCGGGCCTGAAAGAGGAACTCCTTGGCCTTTATTTCTGCTTCTTTGAGAAGGTGGTCCGCCTGTCTCTGGGCAGTGTTGACGGCATTGAGCGCCTCTCGGTGTTTGCCTTTGTCGGAAACTGCCTGAAGAACGATGCGGACGACGAAACCGATTGCAATACCCGCTATAAATATGGCGAGCCAGATGATAATGTTACTGTCAAGAACCATAGCCCTTGCCCTCCTGTTTATGGTCAACCCCCCGAACCTGAATCGAACCGGGCGTCACAACCTCGTGGACCGGAATGTCATGGGTCTCCGATGGCACATGGGTGACAACCTGGAAATCGTAGGCCAGGCCGGTAAAGGTGGCTGTGGAAGATGCGTGCAAAAGTAAACGATCAAAATATCCTCCGCCCATTCCGAGACGGTTACCTTCACTGTCGAAGGCTATTCCAGGCACCAGAAATAGCTCCAACTCCTCAATAGGAAAGGTCCTGTCATCTGAAACCATCGGCTGAGGTACGACTCTATCCTTCCGGACAAGTTCATCTGTGCTTTCAATGGTTACAACCCTGAGACCCGAACCTTGTTTCCAGGCCTCCCAATCGGGGACTGCAACCGTGACACCATCAGCCAGGAGACCCTGCATTAAAGCTTCCGTGGAAATCTCCTTTCCGGTATTGGCATAAACACAGACCGTCCCGATTTCCGACGCCAAAACGCGGGAACGGATAAAATGGGATATAGTCTCGCCGGCCTCCCGGACCTTTTCAGGGGTCAGGCTCTGCCTGAGGGCGCGGACTCTTTCCCTGATAAGCTGTTTTTCTTCTGAAATCGAATAGGACAAAAAAACCTCACCAGTGAGCGACCGCTTTATGCGGTCTTACCGGCGAGGTCCGCGAAAGGATCAGTCCCTAACTTGAAGGAACCCTCATGACCTCATGAACACCCCGGCACTGTTTAAGGCCCGGGAGATGAGAAACTTGAGGTGGTTGTAACTGTGTTCCTTTGTATCTGGCAGGGCTAACACTACAACCCATCGTACCATTTACGGAGATCCTCAGTTGAAAACTTCAAGTTATATATAGAACTGAACTTTAGCAGACCTCATGGGCCGGTCCAGATTGCTTCTTATGTTAATGACCTCGTAAAAAGTCTCTCAGCATCCTTTTACGAGGCGGGGGATGGCTTCCCTCCCCCGCCAAGCGGAGTGAATCCGCTTGGTACCACCCCCACCCCAGGATGAACGCTAAACATTCATCCTGCTTGCTGGATGAAAGACGGTTTCAGCAAGATTAAGAACCCCCGCCAATGCCGTGGTCAAGTTCAGCAATTGAACCTGCACAACCAGGTGGGCCTCCCGCGTGACGCTTCAGGCTTTTCGCTTGACGCGAACATGCTCACCACGCCCTCAGCAAGAGTCCCGTATTTCGAGTGTTGGCTCAAAAGTAACAGGCCTCCACGAACAGAGCAGGGGTTACTGAACAGTCTAGCAGGAAGAGACTGCCTCAGCAAGAGGCTTAGTTCACAGTAAACAGTTCACGGTTCACAGAAAAATCGGACCCGGCCCTATGAAAAAAACCTTAAAAGCCGGAAACACTGTATGCAGTGTTTTTGTGACTCCATGTTTTTGGTGTCCGGATATAGTTAACTGTGTACTGTCAACTGTAGACTGTTAACTTCCCTCTTCAGGACGCCTCCTGATCCAGCGTCTCCTCGATCACGTGAGTCAGCTTCTTCATGCGTGCCTTGAGCTCCTCGGATTCCTCAAGCATGGTCATAAGCTCATCCGCGATATTAAGTGAAGCCAGGATCGCAATGCGTGATGTTGAGACCGTATCAGTAACCTGTGCGATCTCACGCATTTTACGGTCAACGAACTCCGCTACGCGACAAACATAATCCGGATCTTTGTCACCGCGTACGGTGTAGACCTTCCCGAATATTTCGACGTCTACCCTGCCAGACATGTTCCTCCCTGCAATTAAGGTTGCTCCTATTCTGTTATCCCGAAACTTCCTATAGGGATTTAAGCCTCTTTATTGCGCGCCGGATAAGCTCCGCTGCTTCTTCATTTATCTGATCAGGTCGGTTGATAGCCCCACCTTTGATAGTCTGTCCGACAGACGCTTCCATGGTCTTTAAAGGGTCAACGCCAGGTGCATTGCCCCTGGCGTTTTTCACCAGCTGGCTGACAGCCCTTTCAAGATCATCAAGCGCCCTAAGCATAAACTCTCCTTATTTTGATGAATAAAATAAGTTATTTCAACGACTTCTGTCAAGTATGTTAAAGCAGGACCTCAGGGAGAGTCCTGCTTTAAGTGTAGAGTGTAGGGTGTAGAGTTATGGCTATTTTAATCAGAGGACACAGCTTATGGCGAGTTTAATGTGACAGGTGGTAATTCTGGAGATATAAAGATTCGAAGTGAACTAAAATATGAGTGCGAGTATAAAATAGAGGACTTTCCCTCTACACTTTACACTCTACACACTACACTCATTTAACTACATACCCCTTCAGTTTCCGCTCATCCCGCAGTTTCTTCAGAATGCTTTCAGACTTCTCCTCTGCGTAAGGTCCTATCCGGACACGGAACCAGACTCCTCTATCATCAAGGTCAATTCGAACAATAGTACCGGCATACCCTTCCGAGGATAGATCGTGGAGCAGCTTTCGGGCGTTTACCTGATCTTTGTAAGAGGCTACCTGAAGGGTTACAGACCCCTTTCCGGGGATAGTGGGATCCTCCAGGGGGGGAACTGACACTGCAGGCGCAGCAGGGGTTGACTCATCCGGGGTCTTGCCTGATTTCACAAGCGGCGTACGAACGACTGGTACTTTTCCCCTGGGCTCTTTTAGAGCTGAATAGAATGTGACAGAGGTCTGGGAATCGGCAGCGTCTGATTTGAACTCCGCCTTCCCAGGGAGGTCACCGGTGGAGCTGATGCCTGTTTCACCAGTGGACCGGATGCTCTGTCTCATACCGTAAAAATAACCTGCCAGGGCGGCGGCTCCGAGCAGGATCACCACAATGCTTATGCTGAGACTGAACTGGAGGGGGCTGAGTCGAACCAGCTCCCTGGGCTGATTGGAACGTTTTGCCACTCTCACATCCTCTCTGGAGCAGAAACCCCGAGCAGAGCAAGAGCCTTTGCAATTGCGGTCCTCACCCCGAGGACCATGGCCAGGCGTGCCTCGGTGACAAGAACATCGTCCGTGAGAACGCGGTGATGGTAATAGTAGCTGTGTAATGTTGTCGCAATGTCACGCAGATATGTGGTGATACGGTGCGGTTCCATAGATATGGCAGCACCCTCGACCACATCCGGGAGCGCAGCCACATGGCGGATAAGTTCTTTTTCTTCCGGGAGATCCAGAAGGGTCAGATCAACGCCCCCGGGCTCGGGGAAAGACACCCCCTGCTCCTGGGCGTTTCTCAGTATGCTGCAGATCCTGGCATGAGCATACTGGACATAATACACAGGGTTATCGTTACTTTTTTCCTTTGCGAGATCCAGGTCAAAATCAAGTTTACTGTCAGACTTACGGGTAAGGAAGATGAAACGGGCAGCATCACGCCCAACTTCATTGCGAACCTCTCTCAGGGTGACAAACTCTCCGGCCCTGGTGCTCATGGCCACCGGCTTACCTTTTCTGACGAGGCTTACCAGCTGGACCAGAACTATCTGCAGATCATCGGGATCTCGGCCGAGACCCTGGATGGAGGCTTTCATCCGGGCAACATAACCGTGATGATCCGCTCCCCAGATATTGATAACAGTACCAAAGCCTCTCTCATATTTGTCCCTGTGATAGGCTACGTCGGAAGCAAAATAGGTCAAGGAACCGTCACTCTTGATCAGCACCCGATCCTTGTCATCTCCCTTATCTGTGGAGCGAAACCACAGAGCGCCTTCGTGCATGAACGTGGTTCCCCTCTTCTCCATGTCCTTAAGGGTTTTCTGAACATCACCTCGTTCCAGAAGGTCCGTTTCCGAGAACCAGCGGTCAAAAACCACCCCGAACTCCTCGAGATCCTGCCGGATATCATCCAGGATGAGAGGGGCGGATTTTACAGCTATCTCTTCGACAGCCTTATCTTCAGACATGTTCAGGTACAGCTCTCCGTATTCCTTTACAAGCCGCTCAGCTATTTCCCTTATGTAGTCGCCCTTGTAACCCTCTTCGGGAAAGACGGTTTCGCGACCGAGAAGTTCAAGATATCTGGCATAGACTGAAATACCGAGTGTCTGAATCTGGTTCCCGGCATCGTTGATATAGTATTCCCGCTGAACTTTGTAACCGGCGCACTGAAGAATGTTGGCAAGGGCGTCACCCAGAGCCGCGCCCCTTCCATGCCCCACATGTAAAGGTCCTGTAGGGTTGGCACTGACGAACTCCACCTGCACCTGTTTTCCGGCCCCCATATCAGAACAGGCAAAATCCTCACCTTTTTCCAGTACCATCTTGAGGGTCCGGGACCAGAACCCTGGACTCATTGTGATGTTGATGAACCCCGGCCCGGCAACGGAAACATCCAACACATCCCCTTCGGTATCGGCATCCCGGATCGTCTGGATCAGTTCTCCCGCTAACTCTCTGGGGTTGCTTCCCTGTTTTGAGGCAATAACCATGGCAATATTGGTGGCGTAATCACCGAATTTGCGCTCTCGGGTCATTTCGATAATCGGAGCTGGCAGGTCTCCCTTGATTTTTCCTTCACTGACAGCCAGGTCCATCGCCCTTTTCACGATGTAAGTCAAAGTTCCCTTCAACGATTACCCTCCATGGCCAGAACCATTTGCATTGGTCGAGTCGCCATCAGCTCCTCAGCCGTTTCTTTACCTGCGTGCAGTACAAGCTCAACAATACCGTCCCTTATCCATGACAATTGCTCATGGGAGTGCATATCCGAGGCCACTGCCCAGTAATATCCTTCCCTGAGCAGACCCCTGGCATCACGTTGAACGTTGCGCCCGTACATACCCGAAAAGCTCCCTATATTACCCAAAAGCCGCACCCCGGATGTGATGAGATCGGAAAGTTCCTGTCGGAGCCGGCACAGTTCACTATTTCGTTCCGGATGCACAAGAAGTACCGTCACCCCGACATTCATCACTTCCCCAAGGAGATCGACAAGGTTTCGCGGCACACCTCCGAACCCTATATCCACGAGAATGTGACCGGCCCCTCCAGGCAAGGCGTAGACCCTGCCTGGGAGGGTTTCGTCAAGATCAAACTCCATACCGGGGAGAATGTTTATACCGATCGTCTTTTCAGCGGCCGCCGCCGTCAAATCCCTCACAGCATTTTTCACAGTTTCAGGTTCGATCCCGTCCCATGAATAGAGTCGGTGATGGGGCGTAGCAAATACATGCCCGAAACCTAATTTTTCGAGAGCCTCAAGCATTTTAAGTGACCCTTGAAGGTCATCGGGGCCATCGTCAAGGCCTGGGAGAATGTGGGAGTGAAGGTCAACAAAATTCTTCATCGGACATCTTTAACACCTGCTGTCAGGACCCGCAAGGGGACGCTGACACAGGTGTGCTGGTAAGGGGGTAAGGGGGTATGGGTGTAATGTGTAATGGGTAGATTTATAAGCACCATTTGTGCATTATTTATTCACCCTTTACTCCTTTACTCCCTTACTCCCATGCCCATTTCTTGAAAAAAAGCCGCCGGATCGGCGGCTTTTAAATGAATGGAGCGGGCAACGGGATTCGAACCCGCGACTTTCAGCTTGGGAAGCTGACACTCTACCAGCTGAGTTATGCCCGCAAGCAGAGCAAATAATAATCAAAGGACACGACTTTGTAAAGTGCGACAAAGTACCCGAAATCCGAGGGTGGTTTTGATCGGCCTCCGGTCGGGGCGTTTGCGGGGCCGTTTTTGCCATTGACGGGCACCGGTCGACCCGGAAAGCGGCATCACGAACGCGGACAAACGATAACCGGCACCGCTGCCCGGCAGAGGCGGATGGCGTCCACCTGGTCGGCAAGACCGATGCCCCGGGCAAACTCGCCCAGAATCAAGATAATCAAATCAATCGAGATTTCAGGGTGTCGCTACCTGGCGCCAGGTCCAGGTCTAGGTCTCCAATTCCTTCCCCATCACCACTGCGTCCTCTCCGTTTTGGTAATACCTCTTTCGGGTTCCAAGGGGTTTGAAACCGAATCGACTATAAAGACCCCTGGCAGCAGCGTTGGTGGCCCTCACATCCAGTTGACACCACATTGCTCCCAGTTCAATCGCCTCCAGGATGGATTGTTCCAGGAGGGCTGCTGCGACACCACCTCTGCGCACTTCGGGCTCAACTGCCAGGTTCGTGATGTGAAGTTCGTCCTCAACCAACCAGGCCATGATAAAACCCACAGCCGGTCCGATCCCATCATCCTCCATCACAGCCACATGGCATCGTGAAACAAGTTCACGCTCAAGTTCGGCCGTGAACTGATCACGGGTCCAGGGGTGCGGGAAGGACAGGTCCTCTATCCTGACCACCGAATCCAGGTCCAATAGGGTCATGGGTCTGATGACAAGGGGGTTGATCTTCGAAGTACCCGATCCGCTGTTCATTAACTGCCAGCACAGTCATCGGTATTGGGAAAGCCAGTGACAACTTTTCCCGGTGAAGGTTTTCTGGCGTCAGGAGGCCGCACGTAACAGGGGATCAAACCTGAAGGTTCCACAGTACGCCCGAGGGAAAAGAGAACTTCCCCAAGAGCAAGGACCCAGGCAGCATCCGGCGCTCCGGAACCGGCTTCCACATCCTCAATATCATTTAATAGACCCTTTTCCTCCAGGAGAGACAGTCCTGTGCCAACCAGGTGAACGTCTGGATCATTTAACGATGACACCCAACTGGAGACTTCGTTATATGGGAGTAACATCATTTCTCCCTGCCGGCGGGGGAGAGCTCCCTCTTCAAGGGATGGGTAGTACGCTGCGTAAACCTCCCCTTTGCGTGCATCGGTAAGCACCACAGTCGGGGTTCCTTCCCTGAGGAGGGGCCAGGCGACAGCATCCATTGAAACCACGGGTATGAGGGGCAACCCGGATGCCGCAGCCCAGGCCTTGAAGGTGGCAAGGCCGACCCTCAGGCCAGTGAAAGCGCCCGGTCCGATGCCAACTGCTATAGCCTGAACATCCTTCCGTGTAAAGCCGGCGCGGAAAAGGACCCTTTCCACCCCCGGCAGCAGTGTCTCACTGTGGGGCCTGGTGCTGTCCAGATCCTCCCGCAGCACTGCTCCCTTTGGTTCCCGCAGGGCCACACTTCCCTGTGAGGTTGATGTATCTGCCGCGAGGATTATCATGGCTGATCGACAGGTGGGGTAATCTGCAGACGTATCTCCCCTGCCCCTGAAGGTCCTGAGATCATCATGCTGAGCCAGCCGTCCTCGGGGCTTTGAAGATCGGGTGAGTAAGGGAAACAGAGTACATAGAGCTTTGACCAGGAAAGGTCCCACTTCAGGAACCTCATAAAGATCCTCGCATTATCTTCATCCACATCAAGACAGGTGCCCCTCGTAACAGACCCATCCGGATTATTCAGATAGGGGATCCAGGTGGAGCTTTCCCGGGAGAGATCATTTTGATCCTCTTCAGGAGTATAAAACCCAACCAGGATTTTGATGATTGGTGCATCATCTTCCAGGAACTTTTTTTCAAACGCTTCTCGTTCCTCTGGATTCATGAGTTTCGACCTGGCCTCCCAATCCGCAGCCAGTTTCCGGATCTCGTCGGATAGGTACACAGCACGCGCTGTGAACACGGTGCGGAATTCCCGGTAAACCTCAACTCGGCCCGAATGCCACTTCATGAGTTCCCTTATCCTGGACTCCTCCGGTGTTGGATCATCGACACCGAAACTCGGCAGCGGGTTCATGGACTGGCAGGCCGGGAAAAGCGCGAGCAATACCAGCACCACTACCGTGAAAAGAAAATTAACACCGTACCCTTTACCCGTGTTCCTGGGCTCAGCTGCCATTTTTCCCTCCTGAATAGAGTCCAGAGGGCAATCCCAGTTTGTCTGCCGTGGGAAGGCGTCCTCCCAACTCACCATACTGGCTCTCCCTGCGGTCCCTGAAAAAAGCCCACTCTTCCCTGGTCCTGGTCACCTCATCGAGGTCGATAGCCGTAATGTGGACAGAGTCCCTCGAACCGGCTGGCCGATGAACCAGTTCACCGTGAGGGTCCATGCAGAAGCTCTTGCCGTAAAAGGACTGTTTCTCCTCCCGACCCACTCTGTTGACCCTCAGGAAGAAGGTGCTGTTGGCAAGGGCGTTCCCCGCTATCATTTTCTCCCACCTCTCCTGGCTGGCGTGGGCGTTGGAGGTGGGGACAATGATCAGGTCCGCGCCCTTCAGGGCAAGGATACGGGCTCCCTCGGGGAAAAAGACATCCCAGCTGATCTGAACCCCGATGGTCCCGATTCGGGTCTCAAATACCGGGAACCCTTTGTTCCCTGGAAGAAAATAGAACCTCTCGTGCCACCCCATGACGTTGGGAATGTGCACCTTGCGATAAACACCAACCATAGTGCCGTCTGCATCGATGACCACGGCGCTGTTGTAATACTCCCCTTTACCGGCCTTCTCAAACACGGGATAGACGATCACAACCCCGTTTGCAGCCGCGAATTCGCACATACGGTCTGTACCTGGCCCATGAACTGTTTCAGCAAGCTCGAAATTCCCCTGCCTCATTCTGCTGGGGAACCATTTCGTGGCGCACAGTTCCGGAAAGGCCAAAAGCTCCACTCCCCTTTCCACCGCCAGATCAGCCAGCTCGACCATCTTGCCCAGAGTAGCCTCACTATCTTCTCTGCTGGCCAGTTGGATCCCAGCCACCTTTATCATCTTCTACCCTCCATGATCGCGGTTAAGGCATCCTCCGCAACCGGCTCAATTTCAGTGGCTTCCGTCTCAATATCCACATAGCTCACGACCCGGTCACGACCGCCTGCTTTGGCCTGGTACAGGGCCTGATCAGCTTGACCGAGAAGCTCTTTCCTGGCGTATCCATCGGTCCCGGTAAATACGCTGAACCCGAAGCTGGCGGAAACCTCGATCTTCCCTGCCGTGGTCGCAAACGGTCTGGACCGTATCGAATGGCGCATCTTTTCAGCTATATCCCTTGTTTCTTTTTCACCGGCATTATCGAGGATGACAGCAAACTCCTCACCACCATAACGCGCCACCGCATCATTTTTCCTGATCCCCATTTTCAACCGCCTGGCCAACTCCACCAGGACCTCATCGCCGACAGGGTGCCCGTAAGTGTCGTTGACCTCCTTGAACCGGTCTGCATCCACCATGATAGCAGCCACACTCCTGAAGTTTCCCCTGCTCAGGTGGTTCAGCTTCCCGTCCAGCACTATCTGGAAAGTCCTGTGGTTCAGCAGACCTGTGAGGCCATCCGTTCTTGATAGTTCGTCAACCTGTTTGTGTTGGATGGCGTTGTCCAGGGCTGGGGCCATCATCCCGGCGATGGTGCGCAGCTCTTCGAGCTCTTCCTTCCCGAAGGCATTTTCCTGACTGGAAACCACGGAAATGGCAGCCTTGAGGGTCGTATCGCCCTCACCCACGAAGCATGGGATGGCGGCAAATGAGATAATGTTTCCCAGCTGCTCCCCTTTGCGGAAAAAGGGGGATCTCCTGGCCTGCAGACCGTTAATGACGATCTCAGCACCGCGAGCGTCTCCAATGCCCTCACCAGACTCCAGTTCAGCAAAGCGCCTGAGGAGCAGACCCGTGTGGCTGGGTTCATTCCTGAGAATTCTTTCGCTCCCCACCTTTTTTACAAGATCCCCTTTTGAATCCACCACCGACAACCCCTCGTCGAAGAGCATGACAACGGCGCCGTCACACTTTGGAACGGCATCCATCACGGCATCCAGGGCCATTCTAGCGATAATCTCCGGCTGTAATGACTGTGTCAATCCCCGGGCATACCGGGATATGGCGTCCCTGGAGAACATCTCCGTGGTCAACTTCTGAAGGTGGCCCGCCGTGTCCATGGCCTTTAGCACCAGGCTGCCGAACTCATCCAGCCGTTTAGAGGTTCTATCATCCAGGGACATGGTATTGACCGTTTCACTGTCAAAGTAAAGTACGCAGCGGATCTTTTCCGACCCGGTTCCATCGTCGGCATCCTTTCCCCACTTCGGGTCCTTTACGATCTTAACGAGAAAAGAACCTACTTTGGTGCCATCCGGGTAAAAGCTGAGGGATTTTCGGGCTGAACTGGCATCGGAAACACACAGGATGCCTTCCCGCTCCCTGGTGATATGGATAAACCCCTTGTTTGCCGGAACGAGGCCTTCAAGAATCACCACACCCCTGTGCACCGCGGCTCTCATCCTGAAAAATTCAGGTTCGCCCTCGTCAGGGATCAGGAGAATACCTGTGCGGGCGTTGAAAACCCGGCACCCCCATCTGAGGAGTCTCTGGAGAAAATCATCCTCATCTATGGCAATAGCTATAGCGGCTTCCTTGCCTCTTATCCGATCCATGGATTCTGAAAAGCCCTCTTCCCCTATACGTCCCATCATCTCTCGGGCGTCACTGTTGATCCGTTTCACCATGGATCCCAGATGCTCAATACGCCTGCCGTCTCTGTACATCCTGTCGCCTAAGGCAGCGCTGTAAAGGAGAAATAGGGCCGTCCATAAAATCAGCTCCGAATCCTTGAGGAACAGGTACCTGCCGGCAGCGGCAACGGAAAGAACAGCGGCTGGGATCCAGAATAAAATCCGATGGCGGGCGAACACGGTGTAAGGGAATCCCACGAAAAACACCAGCGGTATCAATGGCAGTCCGGTATATAGAGTCTGAACCCCAACTCCGGCGATGACACACAACATGACATTGGTGGAAAGATCGGTGGTGAGATGTCTGATCCCCTGTTTGCGTTTCAAAGCCAAGGAAACAGCCAGGATAAGGGCGCCGCCGGAAAGGCATGCCTGGGCGATCAGGTAGAAACGCTGAATGCGGTGCGAAACAGCAACTGGAAGCACAAGGGATAATGTCAACAGGCCCGCGGTGATCAGGAAGATGCGTTTTTTACCCGGGCCGCCGATCTCGATCCTCATTTTGGCGGATCCTCAGGACGGTGAGAAAGGATGTAAACAGTTTCGCCATCCCGCACCATACCCAGTTCGGTGCGAGCCAGGCCTTCGATGGTCGCCGGGTCATCCCTGAGCCGGCTGACCTGCTCCGCCAGCTCTACGTTACTCTTCTCAAGGGCAGCAACCCTGGATCTCAGGTCATTCCTCTGATTCACCATCCGTTTCAGTCCCACGAGGCCCCGTTCGCCCACAGCGGTGTATAGCAGGAACAGGCAAATTGCCAGAGCCAGGACCAGCCATAGTTTGCGCCTCACAGGAAATATCATCACCGTAATTGCCCCGATTTATTACTGACTACAACTCCATCATCTCCATTTATCCAGTTTGAGAACGCTTTTTCAAGACCCTTCAACCGGTCCTGATCCCTGGATTCTATATAAAGCCTGGCCACCGGTTCCGTGCCTGAAAGGCGCAGGAGAGTCCAGTCGCCGCCTTCGTATACCCACTTGGTACCATCCACCGTGACCAGATCTGTAGCGGTAAAACCGTTTACCTCAAGGGGTGGAGAGGAGAGAATCTCTCGCAACCGGGATATCAATTCATCCGTCAGTTTCAGGTTGATCCGTGCAGAAAATCGGGTCCCGTAGGTATCCTGCAGATCCCTATAGATGTCAGAAAGGGGTTTATTCGTCGATGCCATGAGTTCGGCTACCAGCAGACAAGCGAGTATCCCATCCTTTTCCGGTACGTGCCCACGGATGGACATACCGGCGCTCTCCTCACCACCCAGAGCCAACCTTCCCTCGGATATCATCTGGCCGATATATTTGAACCCCACAGGGGTCTCGTGGCATTTCCGGCCAAAGGCGGAAGCAATATCGTCGAGTTGTCCTGTTGTCGCCACGCTCCGGGCAAGATCGCCCTGGGTCTTCTTTATTCTAAGGAGATAATCAGCCAACATGGAAAGTATGGCGTTGGGCAAGTAGAACTCACCGCTTCCGCCGAGAACCCCGAAACGATCAGCGTCCCCGTCAGTGGAAAGCCCCAGATCCGCACCTGCGGTTACGATCTGCGCAAGCTCAGATAGCCGTTCCTCGGACGGTTCGGGAGGAAAACCGCCGAAAAGGGGATCCCTGTTCCCATGGATGGTCGTCACCTTGCATCCTGCTTCTTCGAGCACCCTGTCAAGGTAGTTTCCGCCAGCGCCGTACAGGGCATCAAAAGCTATCTTGAGCCCCGATCCCGCTATGACCCTCATGTCCACTTTAGATCTGAGCTGCTCAAGGTATTCCGGCGCAGGATCGATGGTCTCGATGTTTCCTCTTTGAACCGAGGCTGGTGGAAGACCATCCCGCTGATATTTTTCCACGGTATTCTCAATAATCCGGGTGGACTCAGGCATGGCGGGACCGCCCCAGGACGGACTGAACTTGATCCCCTGGTAGGTGCCCGGGTTGTGGCTGGCTGTAAAGTTGATCGCTCCCCCCAGCCCCCTCTTGAGAATAATGGAGGAGACAGCCGGGGTGGGGACCGGGCCGGAGCACAACAGCACATCTATTCCAAAGTCGCTGAGCAGACCAGCTGCATCGGCTGCGAACTCCTCCGCAAGGAATCGCGTATCGTGCCCCACCAGGACGCCGTTTTTTCCAGCACCGGATTCGAGGAGAAAATGAGCGATGGCAGCCACCACCAGACGGGATCTCTCGAAGGTGAAATCATCCGCAATAATACCGCGCCATCCGGATGTACCGAACTTTATCTGCTTCAAACGGTGTCCCCCTTAAGTTTTTCTATTTTCCGAGACCACATCTGCAGCCTGTCATTGACGTGGCCCTTCAAAGCTTGTCCCACCTTTGAGCACGCCTCCGACTGGACTGGAGGGACCGGCCGAGGCTGAAAAAGGGTTAAGTGCAACTCGACACTTTATATTTGCACATACTAGAACAGGTTACGATGCGGGTCAAGGTGGTGGCTATCAGCTATTAACTGTCAGCTGATAGCCCGTGAATCGTGACTCGACTTGGATGTCACGGAAAACTCTCTTAATTAATATTGATTTGTAAGGAAAGGGAAAACGACGCTTTTCCCTTTCCGTGGAGCGAAAAGTCCCGGATTGGACTTTTTGCGACTCTATTTTTAATTGTATCATCAAAATGTAATGGTACATTAACGGTTTATCAGATAACCAGGGAGGTACCACATGAACATTGAAACATTCCAGATACCGACATTCCTTACCGTTATTTTAGCGCTGAGTTCGATGTTAGTTATACCCGTGGCAGCCATGGCATTATCAAAAATACCGTTAGGGATATCCGCAAAAACCTCTGATGCACCGGATGGAGCAGCCTGCGCCCTTCCTTTCACGGTGGAGTTGGAGGGAAAAACCGCAGAACCAGGCAATGGTCAACTGCCACCCATGGATAAAAAAGCAACCGGAAACATAAAAACAGGCACCTTTGCCATGGGCTGATTCTGGGGCCCTGACTCCCGGTACGGGAGTCTCGACGGAGTTATCAGAACCCGGGTAGGCTATGCTGGCGGCACCTCATCGAACCCTGCCTACCGACGGATCGGTGACCATATGGAGACCATACAGATAGATTTTGACCCTGAAAAGATCTCCTATGCCAATCTGCTTGAGGTGTTTTTCTCAAACCATAACTTCACCTGGCCCTCCCCCATCAGGCAGTATGCTTCGGCGATCTTCTACCATGGTGAGGAGCAGGAACGCACAGCCAGAGGGGCGATGGATGAGGCTGCCAAAAAGTACGGGAAAAAAATATCCACCGAGCTGCTTCCCTATGAAAGCTTCACCCGTGCTGAGGACTACCACCAGAAGTATTACCTGAGAAACACCCATGCCCTCATGGATCAGTACAAAGGCCGCTTCCTCAGCGAAGACGCATTTACCGACTCCACCGCGGTAACGCGGGTGAACGGGTACATCGGCGGCAACGGGACGACAGAGCAGCTGGAAAGGGAAATGGGGGATCTGGGGATCTCCGGAGAGGCTGTGGTGGCGTTGAAGGGGATATTGGTCAAGGCAGGGAAAAGTGCTAAGAGATAAAGGATAAGATCAGTAGAAAGTAACAGGTAACAAGTAGAAAGAGGGCGGCCCGTGAGGCCGCCTTTTTGTTTACTGTGAAAGCGGCTGGTTTTACCGCAGAGCGACTGCGTTTAAACAGCTCTTGATCTACTCCTGCGTTTATAATCCGTTATCAGAGATCCGTGATCCGTTTATTCTACGTTCTACGTTCTACATTCTACATTCCACATTCTACATTCTGCATCCTGAGTATTTCCGCACACTCCGCGGTAACTCAGCTCTGGCTCTTGTCTTTCTCCTGGCTCCTGGCTCCTGGCTACTGGCTCCTGGATTCTGGCTCCTGGCTCCTGTTGGCTTCACGGAGCAGCTCCGCACACTCTTCGGGAGCTACGGTATTTATACTAAACCCACTGCCCATCTCGAACCCCGCGACGATCGTCAGGCGCGGCGTGATCTCCAGGAACCAGTGGTAGGCCGTAACATCTGTTTTCCCTTCCACAGCCATCGGGGCGTTGTGCAGGACCATGTTCCAGGGATGTTCACCCAGGACCGAGCGCAGGCGTCTCAGCGTTCCTCCGAGGACCGGGGCAAGGTTGCCCAGGCTGTCGTCGCTACTCGTTGAAAAATCGTGGCCGTGGTCTTCGGGAACAATGTTCAGTTGAAAAGGAGAAGATGCGGCGAAAGGAGCCAGAACAAGATATCCGCCCGTCTCCTCAACGACCCGGGCCTGGTCCTTGCCTTCTCTTTCCAGGATATCGCACATGAGGCAGCGGCCCGTTAAAGCCAGATGTTTCTCAAAGCTCTCAAGTTGCGAATCAACATTGTTGGGTATGACAGGAAGGGCTATAAGCTGAGTGTGGGAATGAGCGAGACTGGCCCCGGCGTCCTTACCGTGGTTCTTAAACAGGATGACTGTTTTAAACCTTCCGTCTTTAAAGTGAATGCGCATTCGCTCCCGAAAGACGGCCAGGATCTCCATGATCTCCCCGTCATCCATGTCAACCATCTGCCGGTTCTTCACCGGGGTCTCGATGACGACCTCATAAAGGCCAAAACCAGGGATCTGGCTGTGGATCCCTTCCGTGTATGGTTCCCAGGGCAGCTGGATTTCAAGAGCAGGAAACTTGTTGGGAACCACTCGCACCTGCCACCCCGGACTATCAGGGACTGTGTCAGGGGAGCGATGACTGAACACCTCGGGCGGCGTCATCGCCTCGTTTCCAGGACAGAAGGGACAGTTTTCCGGCTCAGGGACAGCTTGGGATGAAGACTGGTAATGGGATGGTCGGTGCCCCCGCTCCGCCGACAGGATCACCCAGGTTCTTTTCACGGGATCGAATCTGAACTCGGACAAAGGGTACCCCCAAATGATCTCGTGCATGCGTACCTGCGTGGAGCGTATTTGCCAGGATTCATTTGCACATACTCGCGTACGCCCTACGCACGCACGTCATTTATCTTCAGCTGCGCGCATCCCTTTCACCCGCAGCTTCACCTGGCTGACGCCCCGCCATACCTGTACCTCCGGGACAGCGGCCAGTTCCATCTTTTCCTTGAGATGCTCCAGTTCATGAGCCTGACGAAAGGCTATGGCGCCCATTGTCACGCCGTTTTGCCTGGCAAGAAAGCTGAGGTGATCACGGCCCACCACTTTCGGGTTCAGGATCTCGACGTCCTTGATGAGTATTACCGGCTCCGGATTCCCTGCCCCGAAGGGGGCCAGCCCCTGAAACTTGCTAACCTCCTCCATCCCGAGTGCTTCCAGACTGGTCTCGGCGTCCAGCTTCATCACCTGGGTGAATCCGTCTTCCGGTACCACTTCCCTCACCACCGATTCGAACCTCTCCGTGAACTTCTCCAGGTTCTCGGGAACGACCTTGATCCCGGCAGCGTACTTGTGGCCGCCGAACTCAAGGAGGAGATCACGGCACCTGGCCAGGCCCTGATACAGGTGAAAATTGGGAATACCTCTGGCCGAGCCTTTGTACACTCCGTTATCAAGGCAGAGTAGGATGGTGGGACGGTAGTACCGTTCCATGAGCCGGGATGCCACTATCCCTACGACTCCGGGATGCCAGTCGGCCGAGCTTAAAACGATGCTGCGGAAATCTTTCTCGATCCCGTTTGACTGGATCATCTCCACTGCCTCGGCGTAGATCTTCCCCTCTATCCGCTGCCGCTCCTCGTTCTCCACATCAAGGAACCCGGCCTCCCGTTCGGCATCCTCACGACTTTCGGTAGTCAGAAGCAGCACGCCCCTCATGGCATCGGAGAGCCGACCAGCGGCGTTGATCTTGGGAGCCAGCCTGTAGGCTACAGAAGAGGAGTCCACATGCCCCGGCTGTATTCCACAGACATCCAGGAGGGTCTTTATACCCAGTCTTGGATTTACGTTGATCTGCTCGAGACCAGCCCTGACCAGGATCCTGTTGATCCCGGTAAGGGGGACAATGTCCGCGATAGTTCCCACAGCCACCAGGTCCAGGTAGTGCACCAGGGAAGGCTCCTCCCCTTCCTTGAAAAAACCTTTTTCCCGGAGCTCTTTTCTCAAACCCGCAATAAGGTAAAAAGCCAGTCCCACACCCGAAAGAGCTTTATAGGGAAAGGGACATCCGGCAAGAAGGGGGTTAATAAGGGCAACTGCATCCGGAAGTTTTATCGGGGGTTCATGATGATCCGTGACAATAACGCTCATACCTAGAGAATTGGCATAGGCAATTTCCTCCACAGAGGAGATGCCGCAGTCCACGGTTATTATGAGTCCTACTCCTTCTTCGGAAAACTTCCGGAGACTCTCTTTATTGACCCCGTATCCCTCCTCGACCCTCTTGGGGATATAGTAATGAGTGGAGAACCCGAGATCCCTTAAAAAGAGGAGGATGAGGGAGGTGGCCGTTACGCCATCAACATCATAATCCCCGTAGACCAGGGTCTTTTCTTTCTTTTCCAGGGAGAGGATGATCCTGTCGACAGCATCCTTCATACCGTGGAGCACGTAGGGGTCGATGAGATCGGCCAGTTGACAGTTAAGGAACTGAGCCGCGTCCTCGATATCACCAAAACCACGGTTCAGGAGCACCTGCCCCACCAGGGAGGTCGTATCCAGCGCTTCAGCGATCTGGAGGGCTGTTTCAGGATCCTGGGGCCGTACGACCCATTTTTTTCCTTTGTAATTCATATTTTCAGAATACCAGCGACATGATGATCACCGCAACCATGGCCACAGCCACAAACATCTTGAAGGCTGTCCCCTTGATCCTGCCTGTCAGGGCCCCCATGGCGGCCCTGGACGCCCCGCCCAGTGAAGCACCGCCGGCAAGACCAACAGTAAAAACCGCCAGCCAGGCACCTATTGCCATTCCGGGAATCGCCCCGAGACCGAACATTATCGGCGCCCCGGCAAGACCTCCCACAAAGGCGCCCACGATGCTAGCGGCAACTGCGCCCCTTACGGGCGGTCCCAGGCGAACCCCATGTACAGCCGTCAGGAACTCGAGGACCTCGGCAAACAATGCCATAAGACCAAGGATAATGACTGTGTGATAGTCGATCAGGTCCGGTCCCATGAGCCACCGGAAGAGGAACGCATCAACCGCAAGCAGCCACGTACCAGGCAGCCCCACTAACTGAAGCGGGAGCGCAACAATCATGACGCTCCCGAAAAAAAGCCAGACAATGAGATCAACCATGGTGGATTGAGCCGCAAAATCCATCATGCAGGCTGTACGCCAGGCGTACAGCTAGGGTGGGGGTGGAACCAGGCGGATTCACTCCGCCTGGCGGGGGAGGGGAAGCCATCCCCCGCCTCGTAAAACGTCTCGATGAGACTTTTTGCGAGGTTTTCAAGAACGCTACCCCTGTCTTACAGAGGCCCTGGCCACAGCGTCTCCCTTTCCACCCAACAGGAGAACGGGACTCGCAATGTAGATGGACGAATAGGTCCCCACCAAGACTCCTACGAGCAGAGCGAATGAGAAATCATGGATCACCTCACCGCCCAGCACGAAAAGGCATGCGACAACCAACAGGGTGGTCCCGGAGGTCAGAATTGTGCGGCTGAGGGTCTGGTTGATGCTGGTGTTTACTACAGACGCCAGCTTATCCTTGGGTGTCCGCCTGATATTTTCGCGTATCCTGTCGTAAACGACGATGGTGTCGTTGAGGGAATAACCTATAATGGTCAAAAGAGCGGCGATGACCGAAAGGGTAAACTCCTTATCAAGCAGGGAGAAAACACCCACCGTGATGGTGATATCGTGGACGAGGGCAGCAATAGCACCCATTGCGAACCGGAACTGGAACCTCAGGGTGATATAGATCAGTATCCCCACCATGGCATAGAGAATAGACAACATCCCCTTCCGGCGCATGTCCGCACCCACCTGGGGGCCAACCATCTCCACAAGTTCCAGGGATACCTGGTCCTGGCCGAACCGCTTCTGAATAATGGCAAAAACGTCCTCGGAAACGGTTTCAGCCTGACCTTCCTCGCTCATGAGACGAATCGACACCTTGTCCTCACCCAAAGACTGGATCACGGAAGAACCCAGTCCCTCACCACCGAGGGCATCACGAATCTCCCCTACCTCGGGGGCCTGATTGAACTTTACCTGAACCAGGGTGCCGCCCGCAAAATCAATACCGTAAAGGGGGCCGCCTTTTATCACCAGGGACCCGATGCCGATAAGAGCGACCACCAGGGAACAGATAAGAGCAATACGACTCCTGTTTACAAAATCAACATTAATACCAGGTTTTATAAAATCCATTATTCTATTTGCCTCCCGCTCTCAGATACTGAGTTCATCGAGGGTGCGGTTATCAAGCCAGGCTTCAAAGATAGCTCGGCTAACGAAGATGGCCGTGAACATGCTGGTGATAACTCCGATACTGAGAGTTACAGCGAACCCTTTCACCTGGCCGGTACCGAACTGAAAAAGGACCAGTGCCGCAATGAGGGTAGTCACGTTGGCATCGACAATGGTGAGAAGCGCTTTCCCATATCCGCCGTCAATGGCTGCCCGGACCGTCTTTCCTGTCCTGAGTTCTTCCTTGATCCTCTCGAAAATGAGAACGTTGGCATCAACAGCCATGCCAATGGTAAGGACGATACCCGCTATACCTGGCAGGGTGAGAGTGGCCTGGAAGAGAGCCAGAACAGCCATGATGATGATCAGGTTCATAATCAACGCTATATTGGCAACCAATCCCGAGAGGCGGAAATAAAAGACCATGAAGACGATGACCAGGGAAAAACCGAAGACAATAGACGTGAGTCCCTTGCGTATGGAATCCGATCCCAGAGAGGGGCTAACGGTCCATTTCTGCAGGATCTTGACTGGAGCAGGCAGACTCCCTGCCCTGAGGACGATAGCAAGATCGGTGGCCTCATCCGGGGTAAAGGTCCCACTTATGGAGGCCTGACCGCCGCTGATCCGCTCCTGGATAACGGGGGCGGAATAAATGCTGTCATCGAGAACAATGGCCAACCTCTCTTTGACGTGGTCCCCGGTAATCTGCTCGAAAATACGCGCCCCCACGCTGTCAAAGGTCAGGGAAACGTAAGGCTGCCCATACTGGGAGTCGTAGCGGACCCTGGCGTCCTTTATGGTATCACCTGTCAGGAGGATCCTGTCCTCCACAACGTAGGGGGTCCGCTGGGTCTGTCTGGTCGCCGAATCATAATCCTGGCTGTACAGGACCACATCTCCTGGGGGAACAGCGTCGGTGGAAGCACCCTCGTCTACGAGCATGAATTTGAGAACAGCGGTCCGCTTGACAAGGGTTATGGCCCTCTGGGGATCCTTAACACCAGGCAGTTGTATGAGAATCCTGTTTTCCCCCTGACGCAGGATCGTCGGTTCCGTCACACCAAACTCGTCAACCCGGCTCCTGATGGTCTCGATGGCCTGTACCACGGCATTCTCTCTGAGCCTGAGGATCTCGCTCTCAGGGTAGCTCACGATGACCTTGGTTTCGCTTTCCTCGGTAACGAGGGCATCGGGGAATTCCCCCCGTAAGATGGTCATTGCCTCGTCCCGGTACTTATCCCTTCCCACCTCCACAACCAGGCGGTTGAACCCGGTGGTCTCGGCCCTTTTCAGCCGGATTTTCTTACTTTTGAAGGTGGTCTTCAGATCGCTGGCCATCCTCGTCAGGCTGTTGTTGACGGCCTCGTCGGTCTGAACCTCGAGGAGAAGCTCCATACCGCCCATGAGATCCAGACCCAGCTGAACGGCCTTGGAAGGCAATAACTTCGTCCACCACCCTGGGAGCGACCCGGTGAGGGAAGGTGTCACCGACACCAGGGCACCGATGAGGACAATAAATACGATGATCAGTCTTGTTTTAACTCTGGTGCGCATTTTTCCTCCTGGCATCGTCTCGACCCTATATTTTCCACGGTCAATACGATGCTAATTTTCCAGACAATCCAGCCAGGGGATCAATCCAGTGATCCCGCATTCCCTGCCGGATGTTCTTACTGGCTACAATTCCCCCTCTTCCATTGTTGACGGGTCAACCTTGGATGAGATCGCCTTTTTAACAACCTTGACACGGACCTTGTCGGAACACTGCAGGGTCACCACGTGCCCATCGATCCTGATCACCGTCCCGTAAAGACCTCCGTTAGTGACCACCGTGTCACCCGACTGAAGTGCATCGAGTGTTGCCTGGTGTTCCTTTGACTTTTTCTGCTGGGGACGAATGAGCAAGAAGTAAAAGATTGCGAACAGAACGATGATGGGCATGAAAGCTCCCAGACCACCGCCAGGACCCGCAGGCTGAGCTGCATAAGCAATACCTGTGAACATTTTTTCCTCCTTGGAGAGCGGCCATGAAGCCGGCATCTCAAATCTCAGATCTCAGATCTCAATATAGATCCGCTTGTATTGTATTCAGATTCCACCCGGGTACCGGAATCAGTCACTGCTTATTCATTCTCAGAGTTCCAACCCGACTCGATCTGGTTTCTGTAGGCGGTTAAAGAACCGGAAAGGACCGCTTCCCGCGCCCCGGATACAAGTTGGTGATAATAACTTAAATTGTGAATTGTGCAAAGCCGAAATCCCAACATCTCACCGGTCATGTACAGGTGTCTCAGGTAGGCGCGGGAAAAGTGAAGGCAAGTGTAGCAGGAACAGTCAGGATCGGGCGGCCCAAGGTCATCCTTCAGAGCGTTCACTTTTACGGAAAGTCTTCCCCGGCTGGTAAAAAGGGTACCGTTCCTGGCGTTTCGGGTTGGCATGACGCAATCGAACATATCTATGCCCCGTTCGATCCCGTCCAGAAGATCCATGGGGGTCCCCATACCCATAAGGTAACGGGGACGATCCTCGGGAAGGATCATCGCCGTGCTTTTAACTGCCTCCCACGTCTCTTCCCTGGGTTCTCCCAGAGCAAGTCCCCCCACCGCATACCCATCGAACCCCATTTCCATGAGCCCCTTGGCTGACTCGACTCTCAGATCGAGGAATGTCCCGCCCTGGACGATCCCGAAGAGGGCCATCTTCTGGCTGGTTCTTGAGTCAAGGCACCTTTGGGCCCATCTTCTGGTCCTTTCTACCGCTCCAGCCATGGTTTTTTTGTGGGAAAGGGGATCAACAACCTCGTCCAGGCACATGGCAATATCGGTTCCCAGCTGCTCCTGTATGGAAACGGACAGCTCTGGAGTTATGTTGTGTCTGTCTCCATCCAGGTGAGACCGGAAGGTAACACCCTCCTCGGTGACCTTGGCAAGTTCCGACAGACTCATGATCTGGAACCCTCCGCTGTCGGTGAGAAGGGGGCCATACCAGCCCATGAAGCGGTGGAGTCCACCCAGGCGTTGAATGAGTTCGGAACCCGGTCTCAGGTACAGGTGGTAGGTGTTGGAAAGGATCATGGTGGAACCGCTATCTGCAAGTTCCGAAGGCGTGACCGTTTTGACGGCCCCGTAGGTGCCGACAGGCATGAATACCGGCGTGAGTACCTGTCCGTGACCGGTTTCAATGACGCCAGCCCTGGCGCCGGATGGATCTGTTTTCAGTAGAGTAAATTTCACGCCGGTTTCAGTTCCATGTTCCAGGAAAAACCTCCATTAAACTATTTTATCTTTTTCTTGTTTGCCTTCTTACCTTATTTCTGTTCATTAGAAAACAATTACGCCTTTCTTGGAACCCGGAACCTGGAACTCGGAACTATTTTATTCTATGAACATGGCATCCCCATAACTGTAAAAGCGATAGTTTTGTTTGACCGCTTCCCTGTAAGCTTGCATTACGAAGTCAGTACCGGCAAAGGCGCAGACCAGCATGAGCAGAGTGGATCCGGGAAGGTGAAAGTTGGTGACCAGGGCATCCACAACCGAGAAACGATAGCCAGGGTAGATAAAAAGTTCGCTCGTCCCCTCGCCTGCCCTGACACCCTGGGTGCAGAAGGCCGACTCGAGGGTCCTGACCACTGTGGTACCTACTGCTACAACCCTTCCGCCGCCCTTCTTTACATCCTCGATCAGTTTCGCCGTATCGGACGGTACCGTGTAGTACTCACCATCCATACGGTGTTCTGTAATATCCCGGGATCTCACCGGTTGAAATGTACCCGGTCCCACATGCAGGGTGATCTTGCCGATGGGAACTCCCTTTTCCCTGATAAGCCCAAGAACATCCTCGTCAAAATGCAGGCCGGCTGTTGGAGCAGCCACCGCTCCCGGCTCACTGGCATAGACTGTCTGGTAACGCTCACTGTCAGCATCATCAGGACCATCTGCCTCCCGTCGGATATAAGGGGGAAGGGGCACTTGACCGAACTTCCAAACGGCCTCACCCAGACCGATGTCCTCACCGGTCACAGTGAATCGGTCCTTAAATCGGTCCTTTCCGCGTCTGATAATGAGGGTCGTCCCTTTTCCCAGTAAAAGCCTCTCCTCATCGCGGATATTGCGGCCGGGGCGCACAAGGCAAGGGGTCTCCTCACCTTCCACCGGGAACTTCAACAGAAAGATCTCAACCGCGCCACCGGTATCTCTCCTTGCCATGAGGCGTGCCGGAAAAACCTTCGTGTCGTTCAGGACAAGGAGATCCCCCTCCCTCAGAAAATCCGGCAGCCTGCTGAAGTTATGGTGTTCGATACTTCTCCCTTTCCGGTCCAGCCGAAGCAGCTTCGATGCCGACCTGAGATCGGCAGGCCTCTGGGCGATGAGAGAGGGGGGGAGATGATAGTCGAATAATTCGAGAGTGAGTGAGGAGTTTTTGTTCGTCATCTCCCCCCCCAGCACGCAGTACGCAGGACGCAGGACGCAGTAAAAGCGCCTATCCCACGGCACACAGCAGCATTAAGCACGCAGCACGCAGGAGAAAATCGCGCTCTGTTTGCTGTCATGCTCTGCGACTTTGGTATCAGCCGTACTGATGTCATTTTATTAACATTTATCCATATTTGCCACACAGTTAGCTCACATCTTATCACCATCATGAATAATGCGGGCTAGTAGGCGCTACGAATTTCCGCGCCTACATAGTACTTCCTCAGTATCTGCTTGTAATCCATACCCCGCAAAGCGCTTCCGCGGGCTCCCCACTGGCACAACCCAACACCGTGCCCGTAACCCTGGCCGGTGAGGATAATCCTGTCACCGGACATTCCCAGGGAGAAGCTGGTGCTCGGTAGCCGCCGGTACCCCATCTCTTTCCTGAATTCCCCGGCATCGAAAAGGACACGCCCTTTTCCTGTTTCAGCGAAAAGAGTTTGGATCCTTCCGTCCCTGGATCTCCTGTGAACACCCATGGAGCTCACCCCATCTACCCCGGGAAAAAAAGCTTTGACTGCTCTAATGATCTCACCGGCTTCCAGCGGCAGGTTCCAGCGAGCGTAGGGGGCCTCTTCACACTCTCCACAATAAACACCCTCCTGTGCCGGTTGTGCCATGCCCCACACCTCACGAGCCGAGGTTGTGTTTCCCCCGCATGAAGAGTGAAAGAATGTCTGGATCAGTTCCTCATCCTTGTACAGGACCTGTCCACGGGTCGATTTAACCGCCTCCCTTGTCCTTTCGTCCTCCGAATCAAAACCTGCGTAAACCTGGCTGGTAACATCGGTTTTAAGATCATAATAAAGGGCCTGGACCTTCATTTGATAAAGAGCGTAACTCCTGGCAGCTACCACCTGGGCCTTTACCGCGTCCATGGGCCAGGATGAATCAATCTCCCCGTTGACTACCCCCACGAGGTAGAATTCAAGGGGCATTTGGGAGACCACCATAAGTCTCCCGGCGCTTATCAGGACGGTCAGGTATCCCCTGAATGGACGGCCGCCGTACATGAGCATCCCCTTCTCGGGCTTGATCCTGTAAACCGATGCCACGACATCTGACCCATCCAGTTGGGCCCCACCCGACACTGGGCTGAAAGCCACCATCCTGATCCTGCTAATAACAGGCTTCCAGCTAGTGCTATCCTGCCTTTCAACAAGCAAAGAAGCGCCGCTGACGACTACCCTCGGGAGATTTTCATCCAGCAGAAGCCGTATTTCTGGTGAATTGTCTCCGCGAACCGGTAGCGGAGTGACAATGAGGATGGCCAGAAGGACGGTGATGACTAACGCCCGGGATAGCAATGAATTGAGGATTGAGAATTGAGAATTAAGGATTATTCTATGAGGTGGTTTTGTACTCAATTCGTAATCCTTAAATAAGGGGCTGAAGTTTCTTCAATTCTGAATACTCAATTCGTAATGGGATTTCTGCAGATGGGGATTATCCCAGCAGCCGAGACAGAGCCACCAGAGCAAGACCCGCAACAATAGCGGTAAGGCCGAAGAACCTCAGCGAGGAAGGGGGAAGTTCCAACACCTTACCCACAAGTTTTTTTACAGCCTCAGGTCCCAGAAAATAGGGCAGACCCTCGAGGATCAGAGCAAGCCCCAGGGCGGCTATGAATATGTCCCATTGAAAATTCAAGTGTAGTATCCCGTGATCCGTGATCCGTGCAAGCAAAAAACCTGCATGGTTTAATATAAAGTAATCTAATGAATATTATTTGAATACAGATTTTTTTAACTTGGTGTTACTGATTAAGGATTACCGATTACTGATCCCCGATTGCAGCTATGTACTTATATTGCACCTGTACCTGCATTCTGCTATAAGTACAATTCTGAAATTCAGCTGAAGTTATTCCACGGGGGGAAGAAATGAAAATTACATATTCAATCTGCGTTCACACTAAAAAGTAAGATTCCATGACTTTCAGCTTCGTCAATATTTTTCTGTTCATACTCGTTGCCCTTTTGGCAGGAGCACTGATCTATACGTTCAGTTACCTCCACCGCCTGAACAGGGCCTCGCAACATCCCGTAGACGAAGAAACCCTCTCTTCGATCCCCTCTTCCTCGCTGCCGGTCCTTTCAAACATTTCAAACCGCATCGCTTTGCTGTCCGAAGCCCTCACGGAACAAAAAAGGGTGGAGAGTTACCGGCAGAAGATGACAGCCATGGAAAAACAGGAGATCTCCCACCTCCTGGAGAAGGAAGCTCTCTCCAGGCAACTGGAACGTCAACTTGATGAAACCAGGCAGGCCAACCTGATGGTCTCGGGCCTCAACCAGGATCTGGAAGAGATCAATGCCAGCCTGAACGAAGCCATCAATCGCCTATCGGCCCTGAACCAGATCAGCCGGATGCTGGGATTGGAGCACGACAAGAAGCAGATCTACAGCATGGCCGTCTCCCTGCCGGTTGAACTCCTTAAAGCTGAAATCGGTCATTTGATGCTGCCGGAAGTTGAAAAGGACAACCTGGTGGTTGAGTTCTCTCTTGGACTTGCAAAGGCAAAGACCGGTACCAAACAGTCCATCCCGGTTGGTAAGGGACTCGCCGGTTGGGTGGCCTTAAACAAGAAATCCCTCCTGGTGGAAGATTTTGACAAACAGGACCGCTTTCCTTTGGTTAGCACCATGGGTTACAGGCGACGAACCGCAATTTCAGCTCCTATCATGATAAAGGACGAACTTATCGGGATTATTTCCCTTATTAACAGAAAAGACGGAACATGCTTTTCAGAAGAGGACCGGACCCTCCTCGCTACCATCGCCTCGGAAACAGCCATGGCCATTAACAACGCTTTGCTCCTCGAAAGGATACAGAGGGGTTATTTTTCCATGGTTCAATCCCTCATCGTAGCCGTTGAATCGAAGGATGTTTACACCAAGGGGCATTCGGAGCGTGTTACACAATACTCCCTGCTCATCGGCGAACAGATGGGGCTTGACATGGACCAGTTGGAGATCATACAGCAGGCCGGAGTTCTTCACGACATCGGGAAGATCACTGTTGAGTTGAGCATCCTGAACAAACCCACCTCTCTGAATAGCGGTGAGTATAATGAGATAAAGGACCATCCTCTCACTGGTTTCAGGATCCTCGAACCCATCGACTTCAGCGAGAAGATCAAAATGTGTGTCCTCCAACATCACGAGCGGATCGACGGTATGGGGTATCCCAACGGTTTCGAAAGTGAGGATATCCTGCTTGAGGCCAAGATCCTGGCCGCTGCGGACGCTTTCGACGCCATGACAACAAAACGCCCGTACCGTGACCCTCTGAGCGTCCAGGAGGCCTTGCGTGAGATAGACCGATGCTCGGGGACCCAGTTCGACCCGGAAGTCGTCGAGGTCCTGACCCGAGTGGTCCACGCTCTGACAAATTCGGGTGGGGTGGCTATCATGCAGCGATAAGGGGCAGGAGCCAGTACCCAGGAGCCAGAAGTCAGGAGAGAAAGCAGCCGCTTAAAGCGGCTTTTTTTATGCCTGTGAATGCGGCTGGTTTCTCACGCAGAACTCAGAGTAAATCTAAAAGTGGCTGTCAATTCCTAATGCCATAAAATTATAATAAATCCGGCGAAAAAGGCTGCCTTACCGCTTTTACAGAAACTGCTCATTCCCCTGTTTTCGGTTTTACCCTGTGTAACCCTGTGGTGCGGCCTTTAAATGGCCGCTCTGCGAAACTCTGCGTTAAAGCTGTTGCCGTTTTTATAGTAACCGGGATCGCTTCACATGGGTGACGGTTCGCGATGACAAGCTGGAGTGGATTCCGGGTCCCCGTTTCACTTGGCCCGGAATGACGGCACCATGAGAATATGTCTTGCTTTACCCACTGTCTCCGCGTCTGAAGCCTGTCACGCCAGAAGCGTGATGTCACCGCGTCTCGTGGTTTTCCGCAACTACTGGCTCCTGGGTACTGGGTACCGGGTACTGAATAATCACGCTACCGGCAGCGTGAAATGAAAGACCGTCCCCTTCCCCACCACGCTTTCCGCCCAGATCTCCCCGCTGTGTGCCCGGATGATCCTCCTGCAAATGGCGAGGCCGAGACCCGTTCCCTCCTCCTTGCCGGGCTCGCCCACCTGGGCGAACTCCTCGAAGACGCGGGGAAGATCCTCCTGGCTGATACCGATACCTGTATCCGCCACACTGATCTGGGTAAATGAGAGACTCTTACCTGTTCCCCGCTTTGCGGATACGGTGATGCGGCCGCCCTCCGGAGTAAACTTGATGGCGTTGCTGATGAGGTTGACCAGGACCTGGATGATCCTGTCCTCGTCAAACCGGGCCGGCAGCTCCATGCCCTTCTCCAGGATATCCAGTGTGAGCTTCTTTTTCTGAAGCAGGGGGATCATCTGACCGGCCACCTTCTGCACAACATGGATCACAGGCAGTTCCATGGTTTCCATGGGCATGCGGCCAGCTTCTATTTTATTAAGGTCCAGCATGTCGCTGATGAGCGCTTCCATCCGGTGACAGCTGGACAAGGTTTCTCCCACGATACCTGTCTGTGCATCATTAAGCTCGCCGGCAAATCCATCCTGCAGACTATCCAGGTAACCTCCCACCACCGCAAGCGGGGTCTTTAATTCATGGGTGGCAATACCGAGAAAGTTGGATTTAAGTTTATCCAGTTCAAGGAGCTTTTCGTTGGCTGTTTTCAGGCTCTCGTTCATCCGCGTCAGTTCAACATTGGCTTTATTGAGGGCCTCTGTCCTTTCCCCAACCATATCCTCCAGGTGTTTCTGATAATTTTCGACCTCCTGCCTGTAACGTCCCAGGTCTTCGATCATCTTGTTGAAGTTGGCCGAAAGGGTTCCCACCTCATCATAGCCCCTGACAGGCACAGGTTGAGGAAGCTTGCCCAGTCCCAGATCCTTGATCCCGGACGCCAGGTCTGTGAGCGGTTCAGTCAGACGGTTCACTGCCGCAATGAGGGCCAAAAGCCCGAAAATATATACGATGAAGGCGTTGAAAGCGATAAGCCGCGTGATCTTGGCGACGATGGAAGACACATCAGTGATATCGAATCCTAGAAGGAAATAAAACTTCTCCGTCCCCTGCGGCAGTACAACACTCAGGTAAACCTCCAGGACATCGTCAGAAACGTGATATCGGACCTCTTCGGATTCAAGATCGTAGAGTTCGCCCAAAGGCAACGATCGCTTGATCTCCTGGTCAGGCCTGGAGCTGTTACTGGAAATAACCCTGCCGTTCCCATGAAAAACGCTCGCGTAAAGGACACTGGGATCGCTGCAGATCCGGTCAACTATCTCCTGCACTTTATACAGGGAATCAGGTGAATCCAGGGCGGGAGCCAGATCGGTACCGACAAACCTCGCAACTGAAGAGGCTCGACGCTGTACCTCAGCCAGAATAAAATTCCTGGCCTGACTTACAATGGACAAACCGATGAGGAACACTGCGGAGAGCAGTATGATCAAAAGGCCTGCGATGGCCTTTCGCCTGATACTTGTAAATACCCACTGAACGGGATAGATCATGGTTTACCGGAATTCACCTATAGGATCGGCTAAAGCCCGCCCCTTAGCGAAGGTGACGAACCACCTTGTCCACAACCTCAACGGCCTTGAACGGTTTGGTGATATACTCCACCGCACCCAGATCTCTGGCCCTTTGCATATCCTCCCTTGATTTGCGGGCAGTCAGCATAATTACAGGAATATTTGAAGTCGCAGGGTTCTCTTTCAGCTTTTCAAGAACTTCAAACCCGTCCATCTGGGGCATCATGATGTCCAGAAGGATGAGATCGGGAAGGGTGGCGCCGGCTTTTTCCAAAGCCTCCTTACCGTTAAAGGCAATCTGAACACTCAGGCCTTTGGATAGAAAAAGGAACTGGAGCATCTGAGTCAGAGATGCCTTATCTTCAACGACAAGTACTGTTTTAACCTCCGCATTCATTAACGAACCTCCGGAATAAATCCCCATTTAATTGGGCGTTGGTGACCTCGTAAAAAATTTCTTCGAACTATTTTGCGAGGCGGCGGATGGCAGAGTATTCGATACCACCCGGGGATGCACTCAGGGAAAACATCCTGGTCAATGGACTTTATCCAGTATATCAACCTTGTGAACTTATAGCACAAATCAATAGAAGTATGAAAGGAATGTGCGTGCGAGTATTGCGGCGAACCGTGGATTACGATATGGTATTCGGCCTATGGTTAAAAATACTGTCCAGAAAGTAACGCCTGTGACGAAACCATCAGCCGAAAGACGAAATTGGGTCGCGAAAAGAGTCAACACCCTTCGCTTTCAGGTGCTGGGAATCGTTATCGCGAGCGTCCTTATCCCCTCCTTTCTGGGGGGCTGGTTTGCGAGCAGCCGGATCAACGACCTTCTCAGGAACCAGGTCTACGGCCAGATCGAGACCAGGACCCAGAGGATCTCCGAGCAGTTGAGTGACTGGATGATGATCAGATCCAGTGAGGTCCAGGCCTTTACAGTTTCGTACCTGCTCAATGAAGATCTGAAAAAACTCCAGGGAAAAACATCAAGAGAGGAAAAGGAAGATTCCAGGAAGAATATTCAAAGCTATCTGGCCTACCTGCTGGAAGGAAACAAGTTATTTTCGGAAATCATGATCCTCAACTCGGATGGATCGCCACTTATCGCACAACCTGTGGAGGACTGGCAAGGGGCAGACAGGGTCCTGGAAGTCCCCGATCAATATCAACTTGTAAGTGAGGTCATGACAAAGAATGGCAGCAGGCTGATGCTGATCCAGAAGATGGACCTGGGCAGGGGCCTGTCACCGAATTTTTTCGCAGCTATGATGAAGATTGAGCATTTTCAGAACAAGATCGTGGATCTCGCCCCCGAGGGATCGGTTATCTATCTTCTTGATGCCGAAGGCAATATCAAGGCCGCCAATATTGAACTGGGTGAGGACAGCACAGCTCCGGAAGGGGCCCTTGCCCTGCTTCAGGAGAAGGAGGAACGCTCTATTTACAGGGGACTCCAGGGTAAAGAGGTTATCGCTACGAGCGCCATGCTGGAAGTACCACGTTGGGGCGTGGTACTCGAAACCTTAAAGAAAGAAGCTCTTGAGCCCCTGGCCAATTTTCGCCAGCAGATTATTTTTATGGCTCTCGCCCTTGCCGGGCTCTTTCTCGTTCCCGCTCTGTTACTGGCAAGGGCCCTCATCCTGCCGCTGGAGGAACTGGCCAGGATTTCAAAACGCATCAGATCGGGGAAACCAGGCCTGCTGGTCAAGAGCAGGATCGGAGGTGAACTGGGAGAGTTCATATCCACCTTCAACAGTATGTCGGTGAGCCTGAAGGACAGTCTGGAGGAGATCACCGCAAGAAATGAAGACCTGCGCGTGATGAGCATAACGGACCCTCTGACAGGCAGGTACAACAGACGGTATATCGAGGATTACCTTGGGCGGGAACTGAAACTGGCTAACCGGACCAAGGATCCTCTTACTATTCTCATGATCGATCTGGACAATTTCAAGGAGTACAACGACACTTACGGTCACATCGCAGGCGACATAGCGCTTAAAGAGCTTGGGAAGGTACTCGTTCAAACCGTCCGCAAAACAGACGTTGTAGCCCGTTTCGGCGGTGAGGAGTGGATTATCTGTCTCAGTCATACCGACAGTAAGGGCGGAACCCAGATCGCTGAAAAACTGAGGAAATCAGTGGAAAAAAACGTATTCCAGGTGAAAGACCAGGCAACCTCGATCACCATCAGCATAGGTGTCGCGACGGCTCCTGAGGATGGGACCAACTACGCCCAGATCGTCGAAGCGGCTGACACAGCCATGTATCTTGCCAAGGCGAGAGGGCGAAACCAGCTCCAGGTATTCACTGGGTCTGGTTCCTCATGATCCACCCTGTCTGTCCGGAAGAAGTCTTGACCTTTATCCAGTCCTTTTTCTTCTCAAGCCCGGTGACGGACTCCCCCCGGTATAGAGAACTGACCTTCTCTGAAGATGGCATGGGGGATATACGCAATGTGGCAATACTGACCCTGATCTTTATCGTGCCCGGATCGGTCTTCTTCATCCCTTCATATACCCCGGTGATCAAGTCAAACAGATATGCAGCGCCTCCTGGGTTCCCATTGTCAAGGGCACCCTTCCCTCTGGCCATATAGGATCTGGCCAGGTCAAGTTCCCCCAGGGCCTCCTCGTTGAAAGCCTCATTTTCCATCCTGTCCAGGATCACCCTGGCCTCTGCGAACATGGCTGAAGCTTCGGCCTGAGAAGCCATACCCTGGATTCGGGCCCTTATACGTACGACTTCCCGGATGGCATCCTCGCGGGCAGTCTGGGCGATCTCAAGACGTCTTGTCAGGGATTCCCGCGCAACCTTTTCTGCCTTTAATTTTGCGTTCAGACTGCTGATCTGCCTTTGGAATTCCTTTTTACCAGGTTTTAACGCAGTGGCCTGGTTGTCAGGCTTCACTTCGGAATTCTGAGCCTTTGAGGATCCATCCACATCAGTTTTTTTGAAGATACCATTGGGTGTGGAACAACCGCTGGTGAAGAGAAGTGCGATGCAAACAAGGACAAAGCCAGACTTGATATCCTCGCCCAGGGATGTACGCTGCCCATGCATCCTGTGTGATGGACTTTTTCCGAGCCTATCCCACTTGGCCGGCATCTGTTTATATTCATTCCACACAAACCCGATTCCAGCTGCTTTCATTCCTCGATCCTTTTCAGGAGCATGCGCACCGCCTCACGCAGTAAATCCCCATCCCTGCTGCGTAAAACGATTTTCACCCGGTGGTCGATCGCTTCCATCTGGGGGTAGGAACCAACCTTAACCGAAGGGTACATCTCCTGAACGGCCTCAAGATGGTGAGCGATCTCAGACTCCCTCAACATGGTACGAACAACCTCTGTTTGAAATGCTATTCCGCTGAGTTTTGTTTCCAGCACTCCGATCATGGATTTAACAAGGCTGGGGATACCCGGAAGAACCAGGAAGTTTGCAACAATGAAACCGGGAGCCGCTGTGAGCTCATTGGTGACGAGTTCGGCACCCTCCGGTACCAGGGCGAGTTCCCTGACTCTGGGCGAAAGAGGTAAGCCAATGCGGTTTTCAAGTGCCTTTATCGCCTCTGGGGCTTCAACGAGAACTCTTCCCACAATCCGGCTCACGACCTGCTTGGTCAGATCGTCGTGAGTAGCACCGATCCCGCCAGTGGTCACCACCCAATCAAAACGCTCCTTCATCCAGGTGAGGTGCTCAAACATAAATTCAGGATCATCCGGCAGAACACAGACGTAGGGAAGGTCAGCTCCCAGGCGGAATACCTCCCGGCTGACGATACTGATATTCAGGTCCTTCACCTCGCCGAGAAGAACCTCATCACCTATGACGGCAAGGGCAACGGTTGATATTTTCATATGCTCCAATTCAAAAATAACAGGTGAAATATGAAACGTTATAGAGCGGGCAGAAGGATATCAAGACATCTTACTTTTCACTACAATTTATTTTCTATTTTCCGCCCTCAACTTTACATGGCAAATATAGCACTATTTTCATTTTTGCAAAATACCCCATTTCGACCGTTTATTCACCCCCTTTACTGCCTTTCCGGTTTGACACGCCCCATGAATTGGGCTAACTTGGCGGGACTTTGAAAGGGTCGCAAAAAGTCCATTCGTGGCTTTTTGCTCCACGGAAAGCGAAAAACGTGGTTTTCACTTTCCTCACGAAAACTGTTGATAATCGCCAAAGTCCGCGCTGGCCTTTTGGCTCAACGGAAAGGGAAAAGCGTCGTTTCCCCTTTCCTCACGGATCGCTAACATGATTCCCGGTCATCGATCCGGGCGCCGTTCACAGGCGCATTGGTCATTGATTCGGGCGCCCCACTCGAGGCGCGTTGATGACTTTTAGCGAAGTCCATCAACTTTGGCCGGTTTAATAATATAGGGTCCGGCCCTTTACCCCTACAGAAGCCTCATCCATGAAAGAAACTCGGTACTCAGACGCAGGCGTCGATATTTCAGCTGCCAACGAAGCCAAAAAGCGGATCACCTCCGCCGTAAAGGCTACCCACGGCCCGCAAGTCCTGGGAGGGATCGGTGGTTTTGGCGGCCTCTTTTCCACAAAGGGTTTTCCCCCGGATCCAGTCCTTGTTTCCAGTATCGATGGAGTGGGCACAAAACTCAAGATCGCGTTTCTCCTCGATAAACACGAAACTGTGGGAGAAGATATTGTTAACCACTGTGTTAACGACATTCTTGTACAGGGAGCCCGCCCTCTGTTCTTCATGGACTATCTCGCCACCGGAAAACTTGAACCCGAAACCATCGAAAAGGTGGTGAAGGGGATCGCCCGCGCCTGTATACGTAACGAATGCGCACTTCTTGGCGGCGAGACGGCCGAAATGCCCGGATTCTACAGTGAAGGAGAGTACGATCTGGCCGGCACCATTGTAGGTGTGGTCAGTCGTGGGTCCATTCTTACCGGGGAGGCCATCGAGAGTGGCGATACAGTCCTGGGCCTGGCGTCATCGGGACTTCACACCAACGGATATTCCCTGGCAAGGAAGGTACTTCTCGAAATGGCACAACTCTCCCTGGAGAAATCCAATTCCGACCTGGGACGATCGCTGGGAGAAGAGCTGCTCCAGCCTCATCGCTCATACTCACCCTCCATCCTGCCCCTGACCAATAAAAACCTGATCCGGGGGATGGTTCACATTACCGGAGGCGGATTCGGCGGCAACATACCGAGGGTGGTCCCGGACCGTTATAAGACGGTGATAGACAAGGGATCCTGGGATGTCCTGCCCATCTTCGATCTCATCGCCCGTCTCGGCAACGTTCCAGAGGATGAGATGTATTTGACCTTCAACATGGGTATTGGGCTTATCGTCATCGTGGCCCATAAAAACGCAAAAAAGGTGGAAGAGGAACTCAGGGCGGCCGGTGAGACCGTTTATCGGATCGGGCGCGTCGAAAACAGGGAACCTGATGAGGAGCCTGTCTTTTTCACAAAAGATTGACGGACTCGTAAAACGTCCATCAAAGCGCCCCGTTTGGGCGCCCGGATCAATGAACAGCCGCGCCTGAGAGAGGCGCCCGGATCAGTGAACAGCCGCGCCTGGGAGAGGCGCCCGGATCGAGTACCAAAGGCTGTGTGTTCGATCCGTGGGGGAACCGAAAACCACGCTTTTCGGTTCCCGTTGAACCAAAGTCTCGCACAGACTTTGGTGATATATAAGCAGTCTCCGTGAGGGGAGGGAAAACCGCGTTTTTCCCTTTCCGTGGAGCAAAAGTCCCGTTAGGACTTTTGCGACCCTATTTAAGGATACCGGTATGAAAAAGATCGCTGTTCTTGTCTCCGGCGGGGGAAGTAATCTCCAGTCCATCATCGACTCGGTGGAGTCAGGGTATCTTAACATCAAGATCGCGGTGGTCTTGAGCAACAAGGAAGAGGCATACGGGCTGACCAGGGCTAAAAACCACGGGATCCCCACCCAGGTTATCAGTCACGGGGATTTCAATAGCAGGGAAGAGTTTGAGAACAGACTTATCGAGGTCCTGGATGGGTACGGTGTGGAGCTGGTGGTCCTGGCCGGGTTCATGCGTGTCCTCACACCACTTTTTGTAAAGCACTACCATCACAGGATCATAAATATCCACCCTGCTATTTTGCCGGCATTTCCCGGTACCCACGGGCAAAAGCAAGCCCTGGATTACGGCGTGCGTTTCTCGGGCTGCACAACCCACTTTGTTGATGAAGGTACCGATACGGGGCCTATCATTATTCAGGCAATAGTGCCGGTTCTTCCCGATGACACCGAGGAATCTCTCGGCTTACGCATACTGAGGGAGGAGCACCGCATTTTTCCCGAATCCCTTAAGCTGTGGTCCGAGGGGAGAACCCTCATTGAAGGGCGCAAAGTGAAGATTTTGCAGAACAAATCAGCGGAGGCGTAAGCCAGACACATGACAGTTCCCTATCACCTCACCATTATCGGCACCAGGTTCCCCCAGCTAGCCCTGGGTACCCTCCTCGCTAAACGCGGTCGGAGGGTGCTTATCGTTGACAACCTTGACGCTGAATCAGCCTCTGAAAGATCCGGGATAGAAGGGTACCGGTTCAGGAAACGGCCTATTCCCATGTGTGGGCTCGACACAGGCGGTTTTTTGAGAATGTTCCTGAACGAGATCGGTATAGGGCGTGTGCTTGTCAACGAAACCTATCCCCTGAACGAGGTCAGTTACCAGGTAGTCCTTCCCCGTCATCGTCTGAACATTTACCCCGAGAGAGATCGTCTTCTGGCTGAGATCGCTCGGGAATTTCCCGAAAACCTGGACACGATAAGAGAGTTATATGAGGAATGGGATACCATTGCCTCGAACTGGTATGGCGGACAGGACAACCTCGAAGATCTTGAGAAAGGCTGGCTCCAGACTGCTGGAATTACCCAGAAGCTGAAGGGGTTTTTCCACGCCAGGAAAATGGGCGACAAGATCAGGGCCTTTGACACCTCGAGTCCTGAAAAAGCTTTTTTCTCCCTGCAGCACCACTTCCTGGGCGCCTTCTCACTGGCGGCAGACATCCCCCCCCTACCGGGCGCTCTCATACACAGCGTTGGCAGAAGAGGTACCTATCAGGAGACTACCGGGACCGGAGGGTTGAAGACACTCATGCTCCAGAGATTTCAGGAATACGGCGGGGAACTGCAGGAGGATGCCCAGGTCTCATCCATCGCCACTAATTTCAGAGAGGGGCTGTCACTGGAGCTGTCCAATGGACAGAGAGTTCACACGAGGTCCATTTCCACCACCGACGGGATAGCAGCCAACATGGACGGCCTTTTTCAGAAAGTCCCAGCGATGCCCCTCAAGGGACCATCGCCGATCCACCCGGTTCGGTTTTACCTGGGCATCGAGGACAGGATCGTGCCGGAGGCCATGGAGGACAATCTGTTTCTCATGAGAGAGGACAACGGCGGGCCGTTTAAAATGAAGAGCTGCTACCTGGCTCTCAGCCCGGCAGGATCGGATATGGCTCCGGAAGGGAAAAGATCGGTCACCGTCACTTCTTTCCTTTCACAAGAGGAACTCAAGAACATAGGACCTGACGACATACCGGCTATACGGGAGGATCTTCTGCAGGCTCTCGAGGCTGTGATACCATTTCTAAGTGAGGGGCTGACAGCTTTCTCCAGCGACCTTGACCCGGATGACGACTACAGGTTATCCAGGGCCCTGCCCACCGGAGTCGCTGCCTGGAGTCCAGGGATCATCGGGCGCATGGCCATCACCACCAGACTCAGGGGTAGAGCATCCATCATAAGTCCCACACCATGGGAACTTGGCATTGAGGGCGAGGCTTTGGCCGCCCTGGCCGCAGCCGGAACCCTTAAAAAAGCTCTAGGTGTAGATATTTGAAAACCTCGCTAAAAAGCTCTTCGAGCTTTCTGAAGGGCAGTCACATTCATGGATGGGACTGTTTTAATAACTATTTGCGACTCAATTAATATTGAGGTTTGGCGTCATGGGAAATAAACTTCTGAGGCTACCTGCAGTGGCGGGCCGCTTCTACTCAGGCACCCCACAAGATCTAAAGAGTGAAGTTACCGGGTACCTTTCAGGCGGTCTGATCCCTGAAAAGGCCATTGGCGCGATCATGCCTCATGCGGGATACGTCTACTCCGGCGCTGTTGCCGGGGAAACTGCTGCAGCAATCCGGATCCCCCGTGAAGTAATCGTCCTGGGTCCCAACCACACAGGCCTGGGAGCCGCCGTCTCCGTTTACCCGGGAGGGCACTGGCGCATGCCTTTCGGTGATGTTCCGGTTAACGAATCCCTGGCACGCCAGATACTCGATGAAAGCGAGCTCCCGGTCCCTGACGAGATGGCCCACGTAAAGGAACATTCCCTGGAGGTCATCCTGCCGTTCCTTTATTATGCCGGCGGAGAGAACCTTTCCTTCGTGCCCATCACCTTGTCCACGATCAGCAGGGACGAGTGTCGAGCCCTGGGCGAGGCTCTATCCCGGGTCATCGCCAACCGTAATGAGGAGATCCTCCTCGTTTCCAGCTCTGACATGACACACTATGAAAGCTACGATTCGGCAAAGGCCAAGGATTCGGACGCCATATCCAGGATCCTGGATATGGACCCGGACGGGTTGATGGAAGTTGTGAGCCGCCGCCGCATAACCATGTGCGGTATCATACCGACGGTAGTCATGCTTTACGCTGCCATCGCCCTGGGCGCCACGAAGGCACGGCTTGTCAGGTACGCCACCTCGGGAGAGGTAAGCGGGGACTACGAAAAAGTCGTGGGATACGCCGGGATCATAGTTAACTAGCACACAGGACGCAGGACGCAGCACGCAGCACACAGCGAACCAAACAGATCTCAAGAGTTTGACCTGCTGTATAAAAACTGTTAATCCCTCCAAACGATGTTTATTGATAAAGAAGGTTTACTGCGTACTGCGTTCAGCGTACTGCGTGCTAAATAAAGAGGATTACCCATGCCCACCCCCATTCGCGTTCGTTTCGCTCCCTCCCCCACCGGCTATCTGCATATCGGCGGTGTCCGGACAGCTCTTTACAACTGGATCTTCGCACGCCAGCAAGGGGGCCAGATGATCCTCAGGGTTGAGGATACAGACCTTGAACGTTCCACCGACGAAGCCATCGGATGGATATTGAACGGCCTTACCTGGCTTGGTTTGGACTGGGACGAGGGGCCCTTCAGGCAAACAGAGCGCTTTGATCTTTACAACGAACATATAGACCGACTGATGGTTGAAGGTAAGGCCTACAGGTGCTATTGCAAAGCCGAGGAGCTGGAGGTCAGCCGCAAAGAGGCCATGCTCAAGGGAACAGCAGCAAAATACAACGGCAAGTGCAGAGACCTCAGGGAAGGTGAAAGAAGTGGGGAACACACGATACGCTTCAGGGCCCCCCAGGAGGGACAGATATTCGTAGACGACATGATCCGCGGGATGGTCATGTTCGAAGAGGACCAGATGGATGACCTCATCATCCGCCGGACCGACGGAAGCCCTACCTACAACCTTACCGTTGTCGTGGATGACGCTCTCATGGGCATCACTCATGTCATCCGGGGCGAGGACCACCTTTCCAACACACCACGCCAGATCCAGATGTACCAGGCCCTGGGATATGAGATCCCAAAGTTCGGTCACATGTCCCTTATCCTTGGCCCGGACAGGGAGAAGCTGAGCAAACGCCACGGCGCCGCTGCTGTGGACGAGTTCAAAGCGTTGGGGTACCTGCCAGAGGCCCTTTTAAATTATCTCATCCGTCTCGGCTGGTCCCACGAGGAACAGGAGATCTTCAGTGTGGAGGAGATCCTTAAGCTGTGGTCGCTGGACGACCAGGGCAAATCCCCCTCCGTCTTTGACCACGACAAACTTCAATGGCTCAACGGCCAGTGGATGAAGATCGTGCCTCCGGAAGAGATCGCCCAGCGCCTGGTGCCGTTCCTTGAAAGGGATGGTCTTATCGAGGAGGCCCCCGCCATAGAATGGCTCACTAAAGTCGTTCTCACTCTCAGGGAGAGGGCAGTGACCCTGGTGGAGATGGCTCAGAAAGCTGACTTCTATTTCCGAGAGCTTACCTACGAACCGGAATCCGCAGAAAAATTCCTCACCCCCGAGATCAACCACCTCATGGGAAAGGCAGGCGCCCTCATAAGCACCATCGAGCCCTTCGACCATGAAACCCTCCACACAGAGATCCGTGCGTGGCTGGAGGAGGAGGGGCAGAAATTAAAAACCCTCGCCCAGCCCCTTCGCATCGCGCTGACCTACAGGAAGGACAGCCCGGGGCTGTTTGAAGTCATGGAAGTGCTGGGAAGGGAACAGACCGTTGAAAGGATAAAAAAAGCGCAGGAGTGGATCTCGACAAAGTCGTAAGAGCAGGAGCCAGTATCCAGGAGCCGGGAGCCAGGAGGAAAACTTTAATCAGGGAGAAAGCACAGTTATTATTTAAGCGACAAGAGCTGAACCGCGCCCTACCCCCTTTTCAGGATTTCCTCTGCGCACAGGCCGCCTGCCCTGAGTCCCGCCCACGGCGGGATCGAAGGGCGTACTCTGCGTTAAGCCAGACCTTAAAGTTTACTTCGCAACTATCATCACGATAAAAATAATGACAAAGGACGCGAACAGTATTGTCTGAATGGGCGCGAGGATCTTCTGCATAACAGTGATCCTTTTGATGTATTCGTCTTCAAGAATGGGATGATCGCCGTACTTGACGAAGCCACGGATCATTCTGGTGGTTTTGAAGCCTAAAATGTACCCCGGCTTGCCCAGGCTATCCCACGCGGGTGTATACCTGTGCTTGAGGTGCATAATAAACATGGCATCGGCTACCATCAGCGGGATGGTGAGGGCTATAAAAAGAAGAAAGTTAAAGAAAAGATATTTTTCGTACATGGCTTAGTTCCAATCTCAGATCTCAAATCTCAGATCTCAAAGGGTTACCCTGTATAGGTTAGATTTTCCGTTTTTAGAGGAAACGTGTTTTCCCCAGTCTTTTGATTTCCTCTGGGTCCTTCGCGGAAAGTTAGCTTTAGATCTTCTTCTGCGTTCTACGTTCTGTGTGCTGCGTTCTATTAGCTCTTCGCTACAATCTTCTTCCAGGAATCCCGTAGCGGAACAATTCTATTAAAGACCGGTTTATCCGTCGTGTGGTCCATGGAGTCAGCGATGAAGTAACCGGTGCGCTCGAACTGGAACCGGTCACCGGGCATGGCCTGAACCAGACTGGGTTCCACCCGGGCGCTGACCACATCCATGGAGTGGGGGTTCAGATGCTCGATGAAATCCACATCCTTGTCGGCATCGGGGTTGGCCTCGGTGAAAAGCCTGTCATAGAGCCGGACCTCGGCCGGGAGAGCGTGGTCCGCCGACACCCAGTGGATAGTTCCCTTGACCCTGCGGCCGTCGGGAGCATCCCCGCCCTTCGTTTCAGGATCGTAGGTGCAGTGCACCTCCACTACCTCACCATCTTCATTCTTGACCACGTCCACACAGGTGACGAAGTAGGCCCAACGAAGGCGGACCTCCCTGCCGGGAGCCAGCCGGAAGAACTTCTTCGGCGGGTCCTCCATGAAATCGGCACGCTCGATGTAAAGCTCCCTGCCGAAGGGTACCTTGCGGGCCCCCATTTTCGGTGGATCATCGGGAAAGTAGGGGGCCTCAAAACTCTCAACTTCACCCTCAGGATAGTTGACGATGACCATTTTGACAGGATCGAGGACCCCCATCACCCTGGGGGTTTTGGTATTCAGGTCATCACGGATACTGTGCTCAAAAAGGGCCATATCCACGACGCTGTTGGCCTTGGCTACCCCGATGCGATCACAGAAGTCCTTTATGGCTTCCGGGGTTACCCCCCTGCGGCGAAGGCCGGCGATGGTGGGTAAACGGGGATCGTCCCATCCAGAGACATGACCGCCATCAACAAGTTCCACCAGCTTGCGTTTGCTCATCACCGTATAATTCAGGTTCAGCCTGGCGAATTCTATCTGCCGCGGCCTGGCCGGCGCAGGTACGTTGTCGATGATCCAGTCGTAAAGTTCCCGATTGTTCTCGAACTCTAGCGTACAAAGCGAGTGGGTGATGTTCTCCATGGCGTCAGACAGGCAGTGCGCAAAATCGTACATGGGGTAGATGCACCAGTGGCTGCCCGTTCGATAGTGAGGGGCATGACGAATACGGTACAAGAGAGGATCACGCATTTTCATATTGGAAGCTGCCATGTCGATCTTGGCCCGCAGGACATGCTCACCATCGGCAAATTCACCTGCCCGCATGCGCCCCAATAGATCCAGGTTCTCCTCCACGGGCCGGTCTCTGTAGGGGCTAGCGGTACCAGCCTTGGTAACTGTGCCGCGGTATTTACGGATCTCGTCATCGGAGAGGCTGCACACGTAGGCCTTGCCGTCCTTGATGAGATGCACGGCAAAAGCGTACAACTCCTCAAAGTAGTCCGACGCGTGAAACAGGTAATCGCCCCAGTCGTAACCGAGCCACTTGACGTCCTGCTTGATGGATTCAACGTACTCCGTGTCCTCAGTTTCGGGGTTGCTGTCGTCGAAACGCAGATGGCAGCGCCCCCCTGGAACCTCGCTGGCAACGCCAAAGTTCAGGGTGATACTCTTGGCGTGACCGATGTGAAGATAGCCGTTGGGCTCCGGCGGGAACCGTGTCACCACGGTGCTGTGCTTGCCCGAAGCCAGGTCATCGGCGATGATCTGCCGGATGAAGTCTGTTCCTGTGGTTTTTTCGTCACTGCTCAATGAAAGCTCCTCAATGATTCAAAATTCATCCGGTTTCGCTAACCCCATACGACCAGCTTTTAAATTACTCCGTCAATTCATACATCAGGAGGGCGGAGGGGGCAAGGGTATAAGCAGTGCTAATGGATAGGAGATAAGAGATGAGGGTATAGAAACAGGTGCTGTTTTAACATTCAACGGCGTCAGAGCGCGATCGTATCCCGATATTTGACATCCCGGAGGGATAGCCCGCAGTGTAGGCATTTCGATGAGAAAGTATTCAATAATACTCTTTGAAAAAAGTAATTTCCACACCTTGGGCATTTACTATTAAAGAACTTAAATATTGAAGTAAATCTCCCTTGTAGGAACGAGGTGCCAAAACAAGGATTATTAATCCGAATGGCACCCACAACAGAAATATCCCCCAAAAACGCTTGCGACGTTTACGGATGACTTTGAGTTGAGTCACTATCTTCTGGTCGTATGTTTCCCAAGGTTCGACCATGATTTGGTTTTAACCCTGATCCCAGTTTTTCTTTGCGTCTTCGTGGTTTTGCGGGAGGTTGCCTTTACCGCTTTTACAGAAATTATTCTTCCCCCCAGGTTAACGCAGTTTAACGATTTTCTCAGTGACCTCTGTGAGCTCAGTGGTGAAAAACATCGCCTTTGTAATAACCGTTCACTCCCCAAGCTTAAAGGTTTCCTCCGCCTGTCTCCGTGCCTCCGTGGTGAAAAACACCGCATTTAAGGGAATCTACTCTTCCCCCTGAATTTAGTTTTACCCTGCGTACCCTGCGGTAAATCAGGTTTTATCCCTTTTCACAGGAACCGGGATCTATCCCTTTCATCCCCTTTATCCCTGTTAAAGAGAAAGTGCACAGGTGCACTTGTGCACTAGTGCACTATTATTACTTCGTGCTGTGTGCTTCGTGCTGTGTGCTTCGTGCTGCGTTCTATCCTTCGAGGCCGGCTAATCGGGCGAGAAGGAGAGCCGTCAGCTCTATCCTCTCGAACACCGTCTCCGTCACGGCATATTCCTTGTCCGAGTGGTCCATGTCCCCGGCAGGGCCGAGACCGTCCACAACGGGCACACCCATCTCCGACAGGAAGTTCCCGTCCGAAGCCCCTCCCCGGTGCTCCGTTTCCACCTTCCGGCCCAGCAGTTTTGCCGACTCCTGGAGGGCTGCGACAAGCTCATCGGTACCGGGCACCGGCACCATGCATGGCCTCCTGTGATGGACCTCGAAAGAGGCCCCGCACCCGGGGGTCGTCACGCTGGCAGCAAGTTCCTGGATCTTGCTCACAACCTCAGTTTCCACCTCCGGCTGACGGAATCGGAACTCGAAGGTCGCCTGGGCCAGGTCGGAGACGATGTTGTTGGCGATCCCGCCGCTGATGACCCCCACGTTTATGGAGATCCCCCTGCTCAGGTCGTTGAGCGCCTCCAGGGCGAGAACGAGACGGGCAAGCTCTACAATGGCGCTGGCCTTGGGGCCTTCCTTGACCCCGGCATGTCGGGCCTGACCGGTGGCCGTCAGTTTGTACCTCACGACCCCCCTGCGGCCGACCACGACCTGGTTGTCCTGTCCCCCGGCCTCGAAGAGCAGGGCGCCGCTAGCTCCATCACCAAGCTCCCGTACCAAATTCTGGGAACGTGGCGAACCCACCTCCTCATCTCCGTTGAAAAGGCACCTAAGCGGCACTTTTTCCAGCAGGCCCAGCTTTTCCAGGACACGGAGGGCCTCGATGATCACTACGACCCCGCCCTTCATGTCGATGGTCCCGGGACCGTGGACCCGGTCACCGCGCTCTTCGAAATAATGGAAGGGGGAGTCTACCGGGAACACCGTGTCCAGGTGTCCCACCAGTAGAAGGTGACCGTGGCCGGGGGCGCCGCCTGTAAAAATATGGTGGTTCACACCGGTTTCATCGGTGTGAACACGATATTTTAAAAGGGATGGCATTCGGGAGACAACCAGTTCCCCGACCTTGTTAATGCCTGCCGTGTTGGCGGAATGGCTGTTTATCAGTACCATCTCCCTGAACAGCCCCATTATCTCACCTCGCCGGCCTTCGACGGACTCCCTGATCCTCTCCACTAGAGAGCCTGACATGTCTGTTTCCTTTCGCAGTAAGATTGGTCTGGACGAGCGTTCTTTCAGCCTGGGATCACCAGATCACACCATTTTCAGCCTCTGCCTCGTCGTCGTACTCCAGGACGTGCCCGCCCCAGGTCCTGATCAGCGCCTTGCCGTGGACTCCGGGCTGAAGGAGGTACTGGGGATACATGGGGGTCTTGCCCCTCCCTTCAGGCGCAGTGAGGATGAAGGTCGGTACCGCCATGCCGGAGGTATATCCGCGCATGTGCTCCATGATTTCTATACCTTCCGCAATGGGAGGGCGGAAATGGCGGATTCCCTCAACCTTTTTGCAGTTGAATATGTAATAAGGGACCACCTTTATGCGAAGAAGCTCCTGCATGAGCTTTTTCATAACGTGCTTGTTGTCGTTAACCCCTCTGAGCAGAACGGTCTGATCCCTGACGATGACACCGGACCGGGTAAGCCTGTTTACGGCTTCCCTTGCCTCTGATGTCACCTCTTTGGGGTGGTTGAACTGGGTGCTGAGGTAGATCGGGTCATGTTTTTCGAGCATTTTGCACAACTCAGGCGTGATCCTCTGGGGTACGACACAAGGCATGCGCGTACCAAGCCGCTTGATCTCAACGTGGGGTATTTTGTCCAGTTCGGTGAGGATATAGTCCAGCTTGTCATCCGAAAGAGCCAGGGCATCGCCACCGGTCAGAAGAACATCCCTTATCTCGGGATTCTGACGCACGTAATCCAGAGCCTTATCCAGCATATCCCTGGGATAGGTGACGTCGGAGGACTCTATATCCTTGCGTCTCAGGCAATGACGGCAGAACATGGCGCACGCGTTGGTAACGTTGATGATCAGCCTGTCGGGGTAGAGCCTGGAGATGAGGGGGGCCGGGCTGTTGTACTTGATGATCATGGGGTCACTGACCTCAGACGCGTCCAGATGCTCCTTTATGCTGGGGACCCCCTGAACCCTGACAGGGCACTTCCTGTCCTCGGGGTCCATGAGGCTCGCATAGTAGGGTGAGATGGCCCACCGATACTGTCTGCCTGTCTTGACGATCTCTGCCCTTTCCTCATCCGAAATATCAAGGATCTGCCCCAGGACATCAACATCTGAGATGCGGTTTTGAAGCTGCCATTTGTAACTGTTCCAGTCCTCCCGCGTTCCACCGAGCACCTCCAGAATACGCTCCCTGCGGGCCCGGAAACGGTCCCCAAGAGCCAGGCCCACCGGAATCTTGTCTTTTAATCTAAAGTATTCCTCGTCAAGGGATCTGACCTCCGCGGACCTTTCAAGGGCAATGGATCGGTCTTCGTCAGACACCTGCATAGTGGTGAGAAGCGCTTCATCGCCAGGACACTCCTCCAGTGTCTTCTTTCCCTTCTGCTTCACTTCGGATTCCTCCTTAAGACCTTTTCGGTCGTGGTCCAATTGTGTCCACTAGATGGATATGGAAAAAGTCCACCCAACGGTCGCGTCTGCGGCGTGAGCGCCATTTAGAAACCTCGAAGAGACTTTTTAGGAGGTTTTCTTATTTGATACTTGTGTGCACTCGCTGTGCACCTGCCTTGATTCCTTTTCTGACATCATCAGGGGTCGGCCCTGCCGCCACTACCCGGGCCACGAAACCCCCTGCCGTAATGTGCGTGTGCGGTCCTACATGATCCAGAACAATATGTCCTCCCCTCCCCGCCATGGCTTCTTTGAAAAGGTCTTCCTCATCCATTGAGAGGGGCACGTATTTTCTCACCATGCAATCATCCACGGTTTTGTAGTTGTAGGTTCCCCAGCAAAGGGAGCCGTTGGTCGAATTCATCTCTTCAAGACCATCTGGCAGATGACCCTCCAGAACAGCCATCATCTCCAGTTCAGGCAATGTCGGTCTTCCAGGAAGGTGGTGGATCATGGCAAGTGTCGTCTCCATTGTGGTTCCCTGTTTCCTCGCGTTCACCTCGATGAAATAGATCTCACCCTTTTCATCAACGATGTAATCGCAGCCGAATACGCCCCTGTACCCCTGGCTCCCCATATAGCTCCCCACTATCGAGGTGATCTCCTTAAGCTTTAAGACCTTGTCTTCCTCAAGGATAGTGGGAAAAGTAGAACCCATGAAACGCGTTCCCTGGATGTTCTGATCGGCTACAGAGGCTAAATAGACGTCACCCTCACCGGCAACGACACCCAGAACGGTAGGATCGTACCGGTGTTCGATATATTCGGTTACCAGAAGACTGTCGGAAACACCTTTGAATCGGGATGCTATCTCTTCTCCTGTGGAGGCCACAAGGGAGTTGGAACCGCCCGCGCTGTAAGCTGCGGATACAAACGCCTTTCGTCCGCGGGAAAAGATCCCCTCGGCATATTTCAAAGCCTCACTTAAACCGGAACATGCCGAACCTTCCGGTACAGGCAGATTCAAATGAACGGCCATTTCATACTGACGCAGCTTATTGTTCATGGACACGGCAATTTGAGGATCAGGACCGATCACCTTTATCCGGTCGTCTGCAGCAAGGGTAAGTCCCGGGGAAGATTCAAAAACGTTAAGTATCAATTCACCCTGTATATCCAGGATCTGATCGACCATGGCCTTGACAACCTCATCAGCGCTCACGGTAGCGGCAAACTGTGAGGGAGCCATCCGTGAGTTTGTCCTTCCCGGGGTATCCGGACCGGCATTGTCTGAACCGGGACCGACGACCAGGAAGATGTCTTCCGGGTAATAGGCGAGGACATCCGGTACAATGTGGATACATTCAGCTGGTTTTCCGTAGCGCCTCGAAAGGGGGTCGACCAGAAAACGGCTTAACCCGGCAGCCTTGATCTCTCCTACATAGAGAAACCAGGCCCTCTCAGTATCTACACCGATTTCAAAGTTGCTCGTTTTACTCATACATTACCTGGTTACAGCAGTAAGAGGAGGCACAAGGAGCATGGGAACCCGGGACCTTTTCAGCACCTTCTTTGCAACACTGCCCATGAATGTATACTGGGTCAGCCCCTTGGAATGGGTCCCCATTACGATCATATCCACACCAAGCTCGTCGGCCATGTGAAGGATCTCCAGTTCCGGATCCCCTTCATAAACGTGGATATTCCGGATCCTGTCCACAGATTCGTCAAGGTGTTCCTTGATGATCCTCTCCTTTAGTTCTTCGATATCTTTTTTTATGGCCACAACGGTTTCATCCTTGTGCTCTTTCACAAGCTGGCTGAACTTTTCCTCCCCCATGAAAGAGACAATGGGCATGGCCATTGTGGCATCGTAGGCTGGAATGACGTGCAGGACGTGTACCTTGGCACCATGGACGCCAGCCTCCTGGAGGGCGTGGAGCATCACCCACTCCGCGCTGGGTCCCATGGCGATACAGCACAGGATTATATTTATATCCGGGGACATGAACCTGCCTCCTTTTCTAAATTATCTCACCAATTGTTCTTCCAAAGATTCAAGTTAGTACCATCCGGCTCTCGTGCTTTCTCCGGCGGACCTGATTGAAGAAGATGAGGGCGAAGATGACCAACCCGACGGCATACATGATGTATTTATTCTCGACCCCGATGAACTGGGCTGAATAACCGGGCTGCATCATAATGAAAGCGATGAGGATAAAGAAGGGGACCTCGTACCAGGCGTTCCGGTGCGTGAACCATCCCTGGGTCGCGGACGCAAAGGCAAAGTTACCCACACAGGCCATGGTAAAGATAAGGATGGCCAGACCCCAGCTGTTGATGTTGTGCAGGATCAGATCGTGGTTGAAAATAAACATGACCGCGATCAAAGCCGTCCGGATATCGTAGAGGAAACCCTGGATCCCTGTTGGTATGGGAGGTGATTTGGCAATGGCCGCCGCGGCATAGGCGGCAAGCCCGACAGGCGGTGTGTCATCAGCCAGGATCCCGAAATAGAAACAGAACAGGTGGGCCGCCATGATTGGAACGATGAACCCGTTGGCTCCACCCACCTCCACGATAATAGGTGCGGTGAGTGCCGCCATGACAATGTAGGTGGCTGTAGTGGGCAGGCCCATCCCAAGGATGAGACTGGCCAGAGCGGTAATGAACACAAGGGCGAAGATATTGCCCCCGGACAGGAACTCCACCACCTCGGTGATGATCCCGCCGATCCCCATGGTCACAACACCGACGATGATCCCCGCGGCTGCGGTGGCAATGGCAACGGTCACCATGTTGCGGCCGCCGGCCGCCATGGACTTGACGATGGTTGTCAGACTATGGATAAACCCTGGCGCTATCGGTTCCTTGTTAAGGTACCTCTTGATCGGTTCCTGGAAGAGCATTACAAAGAACATGGCGACAATTGCCCTGAAGGCAGCCAGTTCAGGGGAGTGCCTGGGAACCACCAGTTCGTACACAAGGACCCCAATGGGGATCAGGTAGTGGAGCCCGCCTCGAAGTGTCCTCAAAAAATTGGGTATCTCCTCCTTTGTCAGCCCCCTCAAACCCGCCTTGGACGCCTCCACGTGGACAATAAAAAACAGGGTTGCGTAGGAAACGAAGGCAGGGATGGCCGCAGCTTTGATGACATCCAGGTAAGATACGTTCAGGTATTCGGCGATAATAAAGGCGGCCGCTCCCATGATGGGAGGTGCGATCTGGCCGTCGGTGCTGGCGGCCACCTCGATGGCCGCGGCTTTTATCGGTGAATACCCCACTTTTTTCATAAGGGGGATGGTGAAGGTCCCTGTGGTGACGATGTTGGCAATGGATGACCCTGAAACCATCCCGGTGAGCCCGGAACCTACAACTGCAGCCTTGGCAGGCCCTCCCTTGAACCTTCCCAGCATGCTCAGTGCAATATTGATGAAAAATCGTCCTCCTCCAGCCCTCTCCAGCATGGTCCCGAACAGGACAAAGAGAAAGACGATCGTCGCAGACACATCCAGGGGTATCCCGTAGATCCCCTCTGTCTGCATGGTCATTTTACCGATATATTTCTGCAAGGACGCGCTCTTGAAAGCCATGAATTCAGGCATTTGCTCCGCGTATAAAACGTAGAGGGTAAAAGCTGTGGCGATCACCGTCAGACCGGGACCGACAACCCGTCGCGCCGCCTCCAGGAGGACGAGGACCAGGACGATCCCCACGATCACGTCCCGCATACTGGGCGCTCCCTGACGGCTGGCAATGCCCTCGTAATCGAGAAATATGTACAGTGAGGAGTAACATCCGATTATGGCGAGGATGTAATCAAAAATCGGTATCCTCGTCCTGGTGGACAGGAAGGACCAGAAGCCTGTGCGAGGTTTCTTGAGGGTCGGGTAGCTGGTGAAGGCAATGAGCATGGCGAACCCGAGATGGACGGCCCTGATGATCACTGTATCGAGGAGCCACACGCTTGCAATGGACAGCTGAAACAAGCACCATACGACGGCGATGCCGGGTATTATCCATTTGTCCCACCCGACAAGGTGGCGGTAGCCGGCCTCCTCCTCCTCGGCGATCCTCTTGGCTTCCTCAACACCTGCTTCAAAATCATCGTCCTCGAAGCTTCCGGAATCGGACTGGCCATGATTTTCTTCTTTGGGCCCCCGGCCCTCACGGTGATCATCCATGGACATATGGTCTCTCCCTTGCTCCTCATCTTTTTCCAGGACTGACAACCTCGCATTGACCCGGTTGCATCCTGTTCTCATCCACTGGATATGATTTCTGTCCCGGTCAAGCTCTTGAGCTTGACCGGGACAGAAGCTGAAACTATTTCATCATGCCTGCTTCTTTGTAATACTTCATGGCTCCCGGGTGCAGAGGAGCGGAAAGGCCCTCGAGCATGTTCTCTTTGGTCAGAACTGAGTAGGCCGGGTGCAGACCCTTGAGTTCGTCGAAGTTCTCGAAGATCTCCTTGACCACGCCGTACACGTACTTATCCTTGACCTTTCTGGAGGTCACGAAAGTAGCCTTGACACCAAAGCTGGCTACGTCGGACTTGTTGTCAGCGCCAGGGTAGTTACCCATTACCGGAACCACGCTGGGCGCATAGTATGAGAACTTCTCGTAGAAGGAAGCGGGAAGCTTGATCTCGATGAACTTGACCTTCCTTGTGCCGCTGGTGGCCTCCTTGAAGGCGCCCGATGGGTGACCCACAGTGTAAAAGAAAGCATCGAGGCGGCCGTCCTGCAGCATGCCCGGAGCCTCTGCGGCCTTCAGGCTCTCAGCCTGGATGTCCTTCTCGTAATCGATACCGAGGGCGGCGAGGGCATCGATAGAATTCTGCCTCTGCCCGGAACCGGGGTTACCGATGTTGACCCTCTTGCCCTTCAGGTCCATGAAGGAGTTGATGCCCGCGTCCGCGGCAGCGACCAGGGTGACGCTCTCAGGATGTACCGCGAAAAGGGCCCTGAGGTCCTTCTGGGGGTTTCCGGCCCACTCGGAATCGGGGCTGCCGTTGAACGCCTGGTACTGTCTGTCCGACTGGACAACACCGAACTCAAGGTCCCCTTCCATAATGGCGTTGATGTTGAACACCGATCCGCCGGTAGATTCAACGGTCAGGCGCATGTTATACACATCCCTTTTCTTGTTTACGATCCTGGCAATGGCCCCGCCTGTGGGATAGTAAACACCGGTAACGCCACCCGTGCCGATAGTGAGATACTTGGGAGCAGCTGCAGCTGGAACAGGAGTGATCCCCGTCACCGCCAGGGCTACAGCAGCCAGGGCCACAACAAAAATAGTTGCTTTTCTCATGCCTTCCTCCTTATTTGAAAAGTTTGACCTCCTGATTAATGGACTTTTTCAAATCCATCAACTTTAATTTCTGACAATTAAACCTTGCCTTTCACCCCCTTCCCAGTGGTGGTTTTTGTTTCATATAATTATTAATACTCCCTTCTTGATGAAATTTTTCGGTTTGGTCAATCCCTCCAGTACACCCCTTCCCGTTCCCATACACTCTCCATTTCGCTGAGAATTTGCAGTGTATCGGCCCTGCTCTGAAAAGCCAGGGCAGTCACCAGCGCATTGACAAGGCTGAGGGCGGAGGTAAAGGATTCGATATATGATTCGATTTCGTAGGGAACGTAAAGGCTGAAATGGGCGGACCTGTTGAGAGGAGACAGTTCACCATCTGTAATTGCAAGCACTCTGGCCCCCTGATCTCTGGCGTAGTCCATTACCTGAACAGTTAACCTGGTATATCGTGGAAAAGCCATCCCGATAAAAACATCCTTGGGGCCCAGATCTCTCAACTGATCCCACATCTCTCCGGTACCCGGTACGAGGAGTATAACTTCCCTGCCCAGAAACCTTAAGGCGCTGGCCATGAAATTACCCAGACAGTGGGTGGAGCGCAGGGCAATGATAAAAATCCTCTTTGCCGAAGCCATCTCTTCCACAAACATTCCAAAGATCTCCGGATCGGTCTCCTCCAGGGTAGTCCTGAGGTTGTTCAGATCCTTAGACAGCACGGAAGCAAGAACATCGCCCACCAATTCCGCACGCTCCACCGTCTCCCCCAGGCGGTCCACGGTAGTGATTTTGGGCTGGATATACTCTCTCAACCTTCTTTTCAGATGTGGAAAGCCTGAATAACCCAGGGCCTGGGCAAGGCGTACGATTGATGTATCGCTGATATTGAGCTTCCGGGCCAGATCGGTAGCCGTGAGAAAAACTGCCTTCTCCGGCTGTTTGAGAATAAAATCCAGCACCTTCCGCTGTGTCGGCGTCAGTTCGGGAGGTCTCCCCCTGACGATCTGATCGATTTTCAACATCATCCACCCCGCATTTGCAGAATAACCTGCATAATAGCAAGCTATGGCAAGATTTTCAACAGGGGGATAAAAAAATCAGGGGCTCAGGTGAGCCCCTGATCGGTACCATCTTTTTAGGGGGATTCCTCTTCCAGCATTTTCTTTAACTTTTCGGCCAAACCACGTACATCGGCCTCGATCCTGTTAGTCAGCTCTTCCAGGACATTATCGATCTCGCCGCCCTTTTTCCTGAACTGGATCATGAACTGCTCAACCTCATCCAGATAAGCGGTTAAAGATTCCACCTTCTCCGCCAGGTCACCCACTGCCCATTTGGAATCAGCAAAGTCCTTGCGGAGGGTATCGATCTCTGCCTGAAGGGCCTGGAGCTTATCACTCTTTTCGGACACTGCCTTCTTGTCCTGCTTCACCTGGGCATTTTCCAGCGTAGCGAGCCTGGACGCGTTGTCATCAATGCGGCGATTCACCGAATCCATGTCAACCGATGTAGCACACCCGACTGTGAAAGCCAGCAGAGCAATAAAGCCCAGGTGAGGAAAGAAGTTCCTCATTTCCGGCAGCCTTTACTGGAGGCGGAAATGGGCTCGCCTGTTCTGTTTCCAGGCACCCTCGTTGTGCCCCGAAGCGAAGGGCTTTTCCTCACCGTAACTGATCGTCTTGATTTTGGCAGCTGAGATACCAAGCGAAACGAGGTAGTTCTTGACCGAGTTGGCACGGCGCTCACCCAACCCCAGGTTGTACTCGTTGGTGCCTCTCTCGTCACAATGTCCCTCGACAACGATCCTGACTCCCGATGCCGCCTTGAGGAGCTTGGCGTTATTGGCCAACCTGTCTCTGGACTCGGCAGTCAGGTCCGACTTGTCGTAGTCGAAGAACACATCACCCAGATCCGAAACGTTAAAGGCTGCTGGTGCAGGTGCAGGTGCCGGGGCAGGTGCAGGAGCGGGCGCAGGAGCAGGAGCAGGTTTATACTCCTCTACCGGTGCGGGTGCGGGTGCAGGCTCAGGCATAGGCGCCGGTGCCGGTGCCACTGCCTGATCCATGGGACCCGGCTCTGCCGGCTTCTTGGAGCAGTTTACCAAAACGAAACTAAACAGGAGCACTACTGCCAACGTAACGAGAACACTCTTCCTTCTTAAAATCACTATCCACCTCCTGGAAACTGTTTTCAATTATGAAACCTTAACACCCGTCTCATATAGGACGGTAACTGATTTCACCAAAGTTCTGATTAATACCCCACCACCTTAAGGATATTTCAAATTTATACAGCATTATTACGTTCATTGTAAAGGGAGCAGTTGTCAGTTTTTGATTATTGGTCTTTAATTCTTAATGCTCATTTCCCTGGTCTGGGCCTGCTGAAGGCTCAATTCTCCCTTCACTTATTGGACCAGGCCGGCTGATTTTTGTCCCCTGTCCCAGACGTGATGCGCCATTCCCTGCGTCCGTCCTTATCGACTATATATATCTGATAGGTTCCGGTTCTGTTGGAGGAAAAGCAGACATAACGTCCATCGGAACTCCACGAAGGATCCTCGTTGTTGCCCGCCTCACCTACCAGTTGCCTTGATTCATAGGTCTCCGGGTTGATTATGGCAATACCGAACTCCCCCCCAATCCTGTTGGTATAGGCAATGAAATCCCCGGCAGGCGACCAGGCGGGTGATGTGTTGTAGCTGCCCTCGAGAGTAACCCTGCTCACCCCGGAGCCATCAACGTTCATTATAAAGATCTGGGGTGTGCCGTACCGGTCTGATACGAAGGCTATCCTTTTCCCATCCGGCGACCAGGTCGGTGAGGCTTCAACGCTCTTGAGCCATGTGATCCGGGAGAGGTTTTTACCCTGATCATCTGTAATGTAAATATCGGAATTCCCATCCACGTTCTTCATGAACGCCAACTGTCGACCATCGGGAGAAAATTCGGCACCAACATCAACACCCATGCCGCCCGTGAGTTTGTCTTCACCACCCCGAAGCCTGAGAGAGTAAAGGTTTGGTTCTCCATGCTTATAGGAAGTATAGATCAACCCGTTGCCGTCGGGCCACCACTCCGGCGAAAGGTTGATAGCTCCGTTCCTCGTAAGCCTCTTGACCTGGGCTCCATCATAGTCCATGGAGTAAATCTCTTTGCTTTTACCGTTAGCCTGAACAAAAATCATTCGTGTCAGGAATAGCCCCTCCTCACCGGTAACCTGTCTCATTATTTCGTTGGAGAACATATGGGTCATGTTTCGGAGCTGAGCGGGACTCCCCTTCCACCTCTTGGCTGTGACCTCTTTTCTCTGAAAGACATCGAAAAGGTGAAACTCCAGCTCAACATCTCCGTCCGGACGGAGTAAATAACCGACCTTGACGAGTGCTTCAGCGTTAATGAGTTCCCAATCATCGAAAAGGAAGGTATCGGCGGTAATGCCAGCCGTTCCCAGATCTTCCATGTAGAGCACCGGGTCGAGGACCCTGAAAACCCCGGAGAAATCAAGATCCCCGGCTATAACTTCACGCACCTCTCTTGCAATGAGGGGAATAGGCTCTGACCCCTCCATGGGGACGGGAGATTGCACGGCAACGGGGAGACGACGGGCTTCCGGTGCGTTGATATCAAGATATATTTTTGCCTGAACATACCCCGGCAAAAATATATGTAAAAGTACAGGGAAGAGTAATACCAGGAACATTAACCTGGGAAAAAGCCTTTTCATGAGCTGTGTCATCATCTATCAAGTCCTTGCGGAATGAAGTTAATCCCCACCTCCAGCGGCTTGTCGCTCAGTTCCTCCGGCAGGGGCGGCAGGGGGCTGGCCTTTCTGATAGCACGCAGAGCTGACTGGTCGTAGTAATCGTTGCCAGACCTTTTCTCGATCCAGGACTGTTCTATCACCCCGTTCGGCGCGATCCTTATCCCGACTACCGTAAGCAGGCTGGCCTCGGAAGTTTCACCTTGGGGGACCCATGAGGACCTGATCTGGGCCCATATGCGATTATAGTAAGCCCTGAACTTTATGTTTGAAGGTATGTCGTTCCCTCCTGTGGGAGCGTTTGCCACAGGCGGGCCAACGGCACCTGTTTCATCAGGTTGGGTTCGATCTTCCGTGGTGATATCTTTCTCACTCGAAAACGACTCATAGAGACGCCTGGTCTCCATTTCCAGCTCCTCGATCTTTTTGCGCCGCGCAAGACGGGCTGTTTCGTCGCCGCCTGATGTCTTCATCTCTTCCATGGTTTCCAAAGGCGGAGGAGGGGCAGCAGACTTGGCAGCCTTGTCCTGAACTTCCGGTTCGAGCTGCTCCTTGACCTGTTTGGGGACCGGTTTCACTGCCGGGGCCGGCTTTGCGGCGGGTGCCGGTTTCGGCGAGGGCAGGGAAACCAGATCCACGGAGTAGGAGGGCGCATAGGTCGTACCTGACATACGAAAAAAAGTCATGCTTCCGGCAGCTACCAGAATGACGACATGGATTCCAATGGAAACGAAGAAGGAACGCTTGAAGGCTCTTTCCCTGAAGTGATGATCTTGACCTGATGGGAGTGTGAATGTGGACAATTTTACGGCCGCCCTGCCTGACCAAGATCCGGTTCTGTGACCAGACCGATCCTTTCCACACCTGCACCCTTCAGAACCGACATGACAGCCACAATGGTTCCGTAAGGGATCCGGGAGTCCCCCCTCAGGTAAACAGGTCGGCCTCCGAGCTCCGACAGGACTACGGGGGCCCTTCTGCGAAACTCGGAAAGGGTGAAGCTATGGCGCTCAAGGTGGATTCCCCCACTCCTGTCAATACTGATGGTTACAGCACGCTCACCCTGGTTCAGTGGAGCCATACCCGCAGTGGGGAGTTGTACATCGACACCTGATTTAAGCATGGGCGCAGTCACCATGAAAACGATCAGCAGCACCAGCATCACATCCACGAGGGGCGTGACGTTGATATCAGACATTATCCGCCTGTTAAAACCGCCCGGAAGTGCCATCAGTCATTTCTCCTGAAGTGGCGATCAATAATGTTCAGAAATTCTGCTGTAAAGGTCCTCATGTCGTTATCAAGAATCCGTATTTTCTGAATGAAGAAGTTATAACCCACGACAGCCGGGATCGCTGCGGCAAGGCCCGCAGCTGTGGCCACCAGAGCTTCGGAAATACCTGGAGCTACAGAGATCAGGCTGGCGCTACCGGCCAGGCCGATACTACGGAATGCGTTCATGATGCCCCAAACCGTGCCAAACAACCCTATAAAGGGCGCAGTACTACCCGTGGTGGCAAGAAAGGGCAGGGCCTTTTCCAGACGTGTGAGCTCCGTCTCGGCAGCTTTGGACAGGGCCCGGCTTATGTTTTCGAAGCCGGCAACCTCCTTGATAAGCCCCGCGGGCTCCACCGGGAAGTTCTGGGGCTGCTGCTGCCTGGAGCGGGAAACTCTTACCAGCTCGATATAGCCGGCCCTGAAAATGGACGCTACCGGAGAGAAGGTCATGTTCTCGGTGCCCTCATGGATAAGGCTGAGCCGCTGCTGATTCAGGAAAAGGTTGTGGAATCGGTGATTCTCACGCTCTGCCTGCCTGAACATCCTCCATTTATAGAAAATAATGGCCCAGGTCATTACCGACATGAACAGAAGGGTGATCAGGACCAACTGTACGACAAATCCTGCCCGGGCTATCATGGAGAACACCCCTAGCTCCACTTCGCTGCCTATTTGTCCGGTCGCGATCCGGGCAATGATCATATCTAAAAAAGTCAATTGAACCTCCTGTGCCTATGTACCAGGCTGAAACCTATTCTATTCCCTTTGAGTCCTATTTTCGCACGATAATGGACTAAAAAAAAGTAACAGGGAATAGGGTGTTAGGGGATATTTCTTTTTTCCCCTGTCTCTTAGCACTTATCTCCTATCCCTTGTATTTCCTCCAGCACCACCCGTGCCGGGGCGCCGTCACATCCGCCTATCTTCAGCGGCAGGGCCATCATGTTGTATGACCCGGCGGGTACTTCCCTGAGATCCACACCCTCAATAATGACTATTCCCTCACCAAGGAGAGCCTGGTGAACGGCCTCTCCGCTGCCGTAGGCGGCAATGGAAAGATAATCGATACCTACAAGTCGTACGCCTGAATCTATGATGTGCTTTGCACCTTCAGCGGTAATAAATGAATAGTTTGTTTTGAACTGTTTCAGCCCCTGAAGTTTTCCGTTATCCGTTTTGAGCAAAAGTCGCTGGGTATCCGAAGGGATACCGGCAGCCATAAGTTCATCAGCACCTATCTCCCGGACTCCCGGAAGGTGCACAACAGTTGCCAGGCCGATGAGGATGTCAAGGGGCACCGAATCGATACCGCTCCCCTCCTGGATAAAGTGTACAGGTGCATCGACGTGAGTCCCCGTATGAGCACTCATGTTTAGCCGGGACAGGTTGAGCCGTTCACCGTTCTCCATGGAACGAACTTTTTCGACTCTCACCGGACCGTCACTGGGCCACGAGATCATCCCGTTGCCAATTGTCATGGAAATATCGTAGAACCGTTTTTTCGCCAAAACAAACCTCCCTGATACTCCGCACAGGATACAGAATAAGAGGCCAGCTGTCAGTAGTCAGCACGTAAAGCGCGGGCCGAAGCCCGCGCAATTTTGAGATCTGAGATCTGAGATTTGAGATTGCACTTACCGTTTCACAGCCATGAAAATTGTTCTTCCACCCCTGTTCACCAGGATCGCGACAGGGTCTTTGTCCTTCGCCTTCTCCAGGACATGAGAAAGCACCTCCAACCCTTTTATAACTTTGCGATCCACCTCCAGGATGACGTCCCCTCTTCTCAGGCCGGCCTCCGCGGCCGGACTTCCAGGCTCCACCGAGGTAATGAGAACGCCATCAGTGGCGTCAAGACCCAGCTGCTCGGCAAGGTCGGGAGTCAGGTCCTGAGCGGTGAACCCCAGTTCTTCCTTCATCTCCTTGCTCTCCTCAGACAGACCGGAAGCAACTTCCTCATCGGTCATCTCCTCAAGGGCAACTTCGAAGGTTTTTTCCTTGCCTTCTCTCAGAACAACGACTTTCACTTCAGTACCCACCGTAAGGAAAGCAACCATCGTGGGCAGTTCGTGCTGACTAACAACCTTTCGACCATTAAACCGCACGATCACATCCCCTCGCTGAATACCCGCTTTTTCAGCTGGTCCACCCTTGACCACATCGCCCACAAGAGCCCCTTCACGCGACTTAAGCTCAAGGGATTTCTGGATCTCAGGGGTGATCTCCTGAATAAGAACACCCAGCCAGGCCCTGGTCACCGATCCCTTCTCCTCCAACTGAGACACAATGGATTTGGCCAGGTTAATGGGAATAGCGAACCCGATGCCCTGGTTTCCTCCGCTACGTGAATAAATGGCACTGTTGATTCCAACAACATTGCCTGCTGTATCAAAAAGGGGCCCGCCGCTGTTGCCGGGGTTGATGGCCGCATCGGTCTGGATGAAGTCGTCATAGGCGCCTGCACCCAGTTCCCGGCCCTTGGCGCTTATGATGCCGGCCGTAACGGTGTGGCCCAGGCCATAGGGGTTGCCGATGGCAAGAACCCAGTCGCCCACACGAGCTTTATCGGAATCACCCAACCTGCAGGTAGGCAAACCGTTTTTCGGCTCGATCTTGATGAGGGCAAGATCTGTCTTCTCGTCAGTGCCCAGAACCTTGGCTGGATAATCGTCTCCCTCTTCCAGGGTGACGATCACTTCGTCTGTCTCAGCCACAACGTGGTTATTGGTGATAATGTAACCTTCACTGTTGATGATAAAGCCCGAGCCAAGGCTACGCGTTTTAAAGGGCCGTTGCGGCCTGTCCCCGAAAAAACGCTTGAAGAATTCATCACCGAAAAAATCCCGGAAGGGATTTTCCTCCCCGCCGAAGGGCTGCTGGGCTTCTCCCTCCTTGACAACAGTGGCAGTACTGATGTTGACAACTGCCGGTGAAAACTCCTCAGCCAGATCAGCGAAGGAACCTGGCTGGCCGACTGGTGCTTTGCTGGTACCATCCGTCCAGAGAGCCTCTGTTCTGGCCTCTGTGGAAGGTGTCAGGGAAAGGTTTGATGCCACGATGAGCCCGATCACGAGGAAACTGACCGCAACGACTCCGAATGCTACTGGCCGAAACATGTTCTTCATCTTTCCAACCTCCTGCTCTCCCCATAAATTTCTGTAAGTACTACCTCTTACAGAAATTTATCTGAAACAAGCTTCGCTTGTCCCTTAACTGTTGTAAAAGTAAATATACCTGAAGCTGAAGGCCGACCTGGATCTTATGTCAATACTCCGTTACTCCGATACTCCGACACCCCGTTACTTGAAATTACCCGGTCCTTTTCATCTCCCTCAGGCGCTCGACACGCTTTTCCACCGGTGGATGTGTTGAAAAAAGGTTCAACATGCTTCGGCCAGTGAAGGGCCTTACGATAAACATGTGTGATGTCGCCTGGCTGGCAGCCATGGGAACCCTTTTCGAGGCCAATGCGAGTTTCTCCAGCGCTGACGCAAGGCTGTCGGGGTTTCCCGCTATTCTCGCCCCCGTTTGATCTGCCTGATATTCCCTGGACCGCGACACCGCCATCTGTATGATTATAGCGGCGATGGGGGCGAGGATGGCCATTAGCAGGGCGCCCAGGGGATTGTTGTCATTATCCCTGCCTCCTCCGAAGATAAAGGCCCACTTTGCCATGCTGGCCAGCATCATGATAGCCCCGGCCAATGTGGCGGCGATGGAGGAGATAAGGATATCCCGGTGACCGATGTGGGCCAGCTCGTGGCCGATCACACCGGACAGTTCCTCCGGAGTGAGAAGACTGCGGATACCATCGGTCACCGCCACAACGGCATTCTCGGGGTTTCTGCCCGTAGCGAAAGCGTTGGGGGCAGCCTGTGGTATCCGGCAGACCTTCGGCATGGGAAGACCGGCCCTCGTTGCCAGGTTCCTGACGATGGAGTACAGCTCCGGATCGTCCGACTCATTGATCGGCTTCGCACGGTAAAGAGCCAGGACGATCCTGTCGCTGAACCAGTAGGACCCAAAGTTCATCACAATGGCGAACCCGAAAGCGATGATCATCCCTGTGCGGCCCCCGAAAACCTGTCCGAACAGGAGCAGAATCCCCGTCAAGGCCCCCAGAAGGAATGTAGTCTTCAAAACGTTGTTCATGGTTGATCGATCTCCTTTAAAATTAATCTCAAATCTCAGATCTCAGATCTCAAAAGGTTTAGCTGACAGCTGTTAGTCGGCAAACCAGTTCCGCGTTGGTTATTCAGCTCTTTCCCCGTTTCTCCCCCTTCCCCACTCTCCCCCTCAGCCGGGAAGCAGGAAGAACGGTTCAATCATTTCGGCGCTTCCCTGTCTTTCCTCTCCCAATGGAGAGAAATGCCTCCCCCGCTCCCAGGGCCATGGGGTAATCTTCCTCGCCCAGCATCTCCCGAAGGTCCCTGGAGATCTGAAGGCGTATAAACTCAAGGATGTCATCAACCTCTTTGCGCATCTGGATCATTTTACCGCGCATCTCAAGGATGACATCAATTCCGGCAAGGTTTATGTTCAAATCACGCTGGAGCCGAAGGATCATTTCAACCCGGTCCAGCTGGTCGGAAGGCAGCGCTTTCTCATCTCGCAGTGCCGCCAGGGTGATGAGGCCCTCCTCCTCCATGGCCTCAAGTTCGACGGGCTGAATGCCCAGTCTGCGGCAGATCTGAGCGATATCCATTACATCGTTATCGCCACGCATAATTTACCATAATCCTTCCCGCGGGTCCATATCAAGAGCCTCATCCAGTTCTCTGATAAGATCGCCTGCTTTACCTTTGGGGGCCTTGGGTACCCTGATCTTGATCACGGCGTACAGGTGACCGCGTCCCTTGCCCTTGACCTTTGGGAACCCCTTATCCTTAAGCCTGAGTTTCTGTCCTCCCTGAGTTCCGGGCGGTATGGTGAGGGTCGTTGTTGCGCCCCCTGGAAGCGGTATCTGGACTTTGGCGCCCATGGCTGCTTCCCCATAAGAGAGGGGTAGATCAAAGGAGATATCTGCCCCATCCCTTTTAAAAATGCTGTTTGAACCCACCTCTACCATTATGAACAGGTCCCCCGACGATCCGCCCATCGCCCCGGCGTTTCCCTTTCCCGCCACACGTACTTTAGATCCCGTGTCCACGCCGGCCGGAATCTTGACGGTTAACCGTTCTTTTTTCTGAACACCGCCCTGCCCGCTGCACTGTGAGCAAGGCTTGCTGATGATGTTTCCAGCTCCGTTGCATTGAGGGCAAGCGTGGGCAAAATGGAAGGCACCCTGGGCCACCTTCTCCTGGCCGGTGCCGTGGCATCGGGGACAGGCAGCAGTGCCGCTGCCGGGCTCAGCCCCGTTCCCGCCACAACGGTCACACGCTGCGGTATGACCAAACATGACAGGGATCTCGGCTCCCTTGTAGGCATCTTCGAAAGAGATCTGTAATCGATAACTCAGATCCTCTCCCCGAGATGGCCCCCGTCGCCGGCTCCTGCCGCCGAACAGATCTCCAAACAGGTCTTCGTAAGTAAACCCGCCAATGTCGAACCCGCCTGTTCGGAACCCCCCTAGATCAAAATCAGAGACATCGAAACCGGCCCCTTGCCGTCCACCGTGGCCAAACTGATCATATTCGGACTTCTTTTTCTCATCGGAAAGAACCGAATAGGCCTCACTGATCTCCTTGAAGCGGTTCTCCGCCTCCTTATCCCCCGGGTTGACATCTGGATGATGCTTGCGGGCGAGCTTTCTGTAGGCCTTCTTTATGTCGTCGGCAGAGGCGCCTCGAGGGACGCCAAGCTCTTCGTAGTAATCTTTCTTGTTGGCCACTATTGATAGAAGGATGGAGGATGAAGGATGGAGGATGAAGGGTATTAACCTCTCAGGCTCCATCCTGAATAGTTTTCAACAGTTGCCTTCTTCCTCCTTCTTCCTTCCTCCTTTCTCCTTCGGGAAAATTGAAATATTCCCATTTTAATTATTCCGTAATTTCAATTTTCCTTGCCTTCGATTCCTCGACTTTAGGCAGAACGACCTCAAGAACCCCGCCCATGTAGGCGGCGGTGATCATGTCAGTCCGAATGGAAACACCCAGAACAAAGGACCTCCGGAACCGTCCATACGCTCTTTCTATTCGATGACAGTGTTCCCGGGACACGTCCTTTTCAAAGGGCCGTTCACCTTTGAGAGTCAGGACATCATCCTTGACCTCCACTGTGAACTGGTCCCGGCTCATTCCCGGCGCCTCCACGTTGACCAATATGGCATCGGTGGTCTCGTATATATCCACTGCCGGTGTCCAGCCCGCGGCTTCCATCTCCTCATCAGTTCCCTCACTGTGAGCGCTGCTGTCAAATATGCGGTTCATCCGGTCCTGGAGCGCCATCAACTCCCTGAAGGGCGATCTTGTAGTGGCTGCCATAATCATTTCTCCCAAGCCTTTGTTATTTCTGTAATTATTCGAATTCACTCGAAATTTGAATATAAGTTTAACACAGGGAAATTTAACCTGCGAGGGGTGGATGTCAAGACCCTGCTTACCTATGGTCCGCAGAGTAAGGAAAGGGCAAACGACGCTTTTCCCTTTCCGGGGAGCAAAAAGCCGATTACGGACTTTTTGCGACCCTGTCAAGTTTGGAGTTAACTCCAAACTCTAAACCCAAAGTGTCGAACTCGGGGCGCGCAGCGCTGAGAGGGAAGAGCCGATGCATCTGCCTTTTTCTGTCATTCCGGATTCCGGATTCCGGATCCAGCATTGAATAACGCAGGGTGCCCTATCTTTTCATGTAATTCTGAATCCTCAATCCTTAATCCGGAATTTGTTTTATTTTAAAATATTCCCGACAATTTCAGTTGACATTGTAAAATGAAGTGATTATATTTCGCCTTGAAGTATAAAATACAAAAACTGACAAACCGGAAAAATATGATTAGAAAAACCCTCCACATACTTGTCATCGTAATACTGGCCCTGAACCTTATGGGTGCCTGGGCTTTCGCTTCGGCCTTTGACTGCGGCATGGAGTGCTGTAAGCCGGGCGAATGGGCGGGCACAACCTCCTTCGAGGCCCCATCCTGCTGCGGGTTGGATGACGTCACATGTAGTTTCGAGACCGGCCAGTACCAGGAGTTATTCGAAACAGCTATCTGCTGTCACAATACAACCAGTTCTGTTGATAATACTTCTTATGAGCTTCTGACATCAGATGCTCCCAACGTACACACGCACACACGCACGTACGCATATACGTTACTTAAAGAACCACCTCCCCAAAGCACACCGCTCTACCTTTCCAACACATCATTCCTTTGTTGAGAATCCCATAGGGCGCAGGTCTCAGGGCGCAGGGCGCTGTATGTTTAATTTCGTCCAGATCCTGGGACCACGTCTTCCAGCAACACCCGTTAGCCCCACATTACGCAGGTAAATCCAGTGACCTTGCCAATCGCGAGTCGCTAATTATGGTAAGAATTTTGAGATCTGAGATCTGAGATTCGAATTAAAAGGAGAACTACCATGGCTAAAAAAACTAAAAAGAAGAACACAGACAACCCAACGTCCCGTGAGTTTAAGAAAGCCGCTGTTCTCGGAACGGGTAAAAAAAGCAAGGCACCCCTCATTATCACATTGTTTGCAGCGGCCATACTGGCAGGAGGCGCTTTATATTTCCTGGGCCCGGAGAAGGAGGCCGGTCCGGTGGCCGCCACCGCAGCGGCAGTGAAAAATGACGCCACCGAGTTTGTTTACAACGTCAGCGACTACAGCGATGGCAAGGCCAGATACTATTCCTATAAAACGCCCCAGGGCCTTGCCATCCGCTACTTCCTCCTGAAAAGTTCAGACGGTGTCATCCGGGCTGCCTTCGATGCCTGCGACACCTGCTGGGCAGCCGGTAAAGGCTATCGCCAGGAAGGCGACTTCATGGTGTGTAACAACTGCGGACTGAGGTTCTCCTCGGTGAAGATCAACGAAATCAAGGGTGGATGCAATCCGGCCCCCCTGACTCGCGAAACCCGCGGCGACAAGATCATCGTAAAGGTCAAGGACATCATCGACCAGGGTTCCTTTTACTTTGACTTCAACAGGAGCTAATTCATGACACTTAAAGATATCGCTCTTCTTAACCTCAGAAGGAGGAAGGCCAAGGCGGCCTTTCTCCTGGCCGGCCTCCTCATCGGAGTCACAACTGTGGTGGCCCTTATGAGCCTTGTTGAGACGATGAAAGAGGACATCACCAACAAACTCGACAAGTTCGGCGCAAACATCCTCATTGTTCCCAGGACCGAGAACCTGTCTCTCACTTACGGGGGACTGTCCCTGGGGGGCGTATCTTTTGAGATGGAAGAGATCCACCAATCTCAGCTGGAGAAGATCAGCACCATCCGTAACTCCGCAAATGTTGCCGCTGTGGGACCGGTCGCCCTTGGAGTCGTTCAGATAGGCGATAAAAAGGTCCTCCTGTCCGGTGTTGATTTCGAGGCCACCAAAATTCTTAAACCATGGTGGAAGATCCAGGGCAGTGAACCGGTGGGAAACCAGGTGGTTTTTGGTTCAGAAGCCGCCCTGAACCTCGGCCTCGGTGTGGGAGACAGCTTCACCGCCTCGAACCGGGACCTCACCGTCACTGGCATCATCGCGGCAACCGGCTCCCAGGATGATCAGATCATCTTCACCCCCCTGGCCACAGCCCAGAGCATGCTCGGTATGGAAGGACGTGTGTCCATGGCGGAAGTTGCAGCACTATGCAAGGACTGTCCCATCGAGGAAATGGTCAGCCAGATCTCCGAGGTGGTCCCTGGTGGGAAAGTCATGGGTATCCAGTCGGTGGTCAAGGGCCGCATGGAGACACTGGCCCACTTCCAGAGACTCACCCTCAGCGTTTCGGCTGTGGTGGTGCTGGTAGGAAGTCTCGTGGTCCTGGTCACCATGATGGGCAGTGTCCGTGAGAGGACCCGCGAGATCGGCATATTCAGGGCCATCGGCTTTCGCCGCAGCCACATCATCCGTATCGTCCTGCTTGAAGCGGCTATCGTATCTGCACTTGCCGGCCTGCTTGGCTATTTCGGAGGTATTGGCACCACCATCGCCGCCCTGCCTTTCTTTACGGAAAGTGCGGACATTGCCGTGCATTTCGACCCGATCCTCGCCGGAGGAGCCATCATCATGTCTGTGCTGCTCGGCCTTCTGGCCAGCACCTATCCGGCTCTGCTGGCGGCCAAACTCGATCCCAACGACGCCCTGAGAGCGCTATAAGGAGGCCATCATGAGCTATATAAATGCAGAAAACCTTATAAAGCACTACGGAACCGGAGACGCTCTCGTACAGGCCGTACGCGGAATCAGCTTCAAGATCGAAGAGGGCGAGTTCGTAGCCGTCATGGGTGAGTCGGGATCCGGCAAATCGACCCTTCTGGCTATGATGGGAGCCCTCAACACACCCACAGAAGGCCGTTTTCTCGTGGATGACATCGACATTTACACCCTGAGCCGGGACCAAAGGGCGGACTTCAGAAGGGAGTTTCTGGGTTTTGTTTTCCAGAGCTTTAACCTGATCCCTTACCTCACACTGGCCGAGAACGTCATGCTCCCCCTCGTCACGATCAAGGCCAGGAACAGCGCCAAAAGAGCCATGGCCGAAGAAGCCCTCCACCGGGTCGGCCTCGGGGACAAGGTTGACAGGCTGCCCAGCCAGATCTCGGGAGGCGAGCAGGAGCGAGTTGCGGTAGCCAGAGCCATTGTGAACAATCCGCCAATCCTTCTGGCTGATGAGCCCACAGGAAACCTGGATTCGAAAACCAGTGGTGACATCATGGGCCTTCTGAAACAGCTTAATGCCGAAGGAATGACTATCATCATGGTAACTCACAGTGAAGAATCGGCCAGGAGTGCCCGGCGGATCCTGAAAATAGAGGATGGACTTCTCACCGAGGAGGAAAGGCTCATCGGAAAGGCTGCCTCAGTTCGGTCTGGAAATGAGTGCGTGCCCGTTGACAAGTCAGCCTGAATGGTCTAATTTCTCTTGTCCTGCTTGGGGAGTCGTCTAATGGTAGGACAGCGGATTCTGGTTCCGTATGTGAGGGTTCAACTCCTTCCTCCCCAGCCAGTACCATCGGCCCCATCGTCTAACGGTTAGGACGCTAGCCTCTCACGTTGGTAGTCCGGGTTCGAATCCCGGTGGGGTCACCACCTACAAAAAAATACCCCGGCTTTAACGCCGGGGTATTTTTTTGTAGCTAGAATTTCAGGTGCGGGAGTTCCCTGGACATTTCCAGGAACCTTTTTGCATTTTTTTTGATCAGCTCTAGTAATTCTTGAGCAAAATCCATCTCGCTACCACTCTCAATATCATCCATCGGTAAAGCATCTAGATTTCCTGGAACAGCTGTGCACAAATTTTCTAAGCTGGTTGCCACCTGCCGCTGCGGAAGCTTACACTCGATACAAAACTCGGCTAATTGGTATGGGAGAATTTCCTCAATAACAAACTCATCACCTATGGCCATCGCAAGGTCAAAGTCGAATTCATCGCCGTAAACATCGATATTCAGCAAATCATAACTCGGCGCCACATCGATCCCGGATCTACTGACAAAGAACGAGATGTTCTTGCCGTGGGCATCGCTGTTGCCGATCAATAGCTGGAACAGAGTCCAGTTGAGCAGGTCTCTTTTAGCCATAGCCGGAACGCGGCAGTTTTTACTGGATTCAAACAGCCTCGGGAGGCTGGCACCGGTTCTGATTCGCGCCCCTTCACCAGATTTACCGTAAGGGCGTTCGTATTTATAAGTAGGGGGCATATCAAGCATCTGGCATCCATCTATCAGATGCAATCTTTCGACTTTGCCATTTTTCCAAAGCCGATCGAAACGATCTACCATTAAAACCGGTTCACCCAATCGCTTCAAAGAAACCTTCGCAACCGGGAGTTTTACTGATCGAGCTAACTCCATACAGATGAACTCATTGACCATCATGTGCATATCAGGCCGCTTACCGAATTTCAGAATATGAGTTGAAGCCAATTCACCTTCGCCGAACCCCATAACCCCGTCAGGCCTGATCATGACAGGGAGCTTTTCCTGGACACCCGCTACTGACAGGCGTGTCTTACCGTCCCACCTGGCAATGGAAACCTGCTGGCGCTGTGCGATGCGTTCTGTCAACTCCTCAGTGCTGACCTCTCTGAAATCGGTCTCCCTCGGTCCCTGATTAGCGGTTTCATATTGAAAAGTTAGAGCACCTGTCGTCTCGGTACCGATCAAGGCAATCAAACCAAAGATGTTGTTTTTCGAGATCTGATTGTCCACCGACAGTTCTTCGAGCCACTTGCCCTCCGGAAGGAGGTTTGAAAGGAACCGCTTTACTCGTTCAGACTCACACTCACCTATCCGCAGGTGTGGAGATATCGCGTAGCCCTGGCTTTGAATCCATGATGGTACATACTCCAAACCATACCTGTCTTCCTTGCCTTCAAGGGTAAGTGTCCCAAGTAGTTCGCGATTCAAAAATACAGTAAGTGCCTCTGCCATCAACCCTCCCACGATTCCACTATGAGCTTTATACCGAGCATGCGGCATACGGTTAAAATGCTGGAAAGATTAACGTCCCCCTTTGCGGTTTCAATCCTGGTAAGGGTGTCAACTGCTACTCCGCAAAAGGCAGCTGCTTCATGCATACCCATACCTGATTGAGTCCTGCGAGCGCGGACAAACTTCCCCAGAGTTTCAGCATCGAGCGGGCCGACCTGAACAGGGGTTGGTATTGGTTTGATGTTTTTAGCCATTCCAGTCTCCCCCATAAATACTGCTTAAGCAGTATTTATGCCACAAGAAAGCCGTAGTCAAGTTAAATACTGCCAAGCCAGTATTATTTCTGACAGGTACTAGCCCGCATAATTCATGATGTTTATCGTGCCATTCCCATTTATCCATATTTGCCACACAGTTAGCTCACATCTCATCACCATCATGAATAATGCGGGCTAGTAGTTGTGTCCAGTGGTGAAAAGCATCGCTTTTATGGCAACCGCGCCTTGACCCAGCCTGAAGCCTTCCACAATGAAGATAGACGTTCGCAAGTAAAGGCGAGATACTGCCGCCTTGCGGAGTGCCTTCATCCATACGAGAAACCGACAAAGTCCGTCTCGTAAATACAGTTCAGAATGCCAACCACCGCGCGCTGAACGATCCTGTCTTCCAGCACGGGGATGCCTATTGGCCGCTGACGTCCGTCACCCTTGGGTATATGCACCCGTAAGACGGGCTTTGCGCGATGTGAACCGCAGCCCCTTATCATCGGAGGCCGCCTGCCGTATACGTTCCCGCGCGTTTTGCAGGTTAGAGGTTCGGCTGCAGGTACCTGCCCTTGGCTGTGTTTGCGGTTTCTTGCTGTGTGCCCGTTTAGGACCGTCCATACCATCCCCTTACCCGACTTTGTGTCCGGTACCTGTTCGCGAAAACGTATTCCCTTTGGCCAGCCCCCTTCCCTCCACCCACTCCGCGGATCACGGCGCACCGCAACCCTTGTTCGCAAGCTTCACTGGCGCCCTTACGGACGCCAGCGCATGACTCGGGGAACGATGTGGGTCGCTAGCCCTTCATCGTATGAGACTTACACTCACTACCTTTCGCCGGTCTCCTGGCGCACTGGATTCCGGGTCAAGAGCATTCACCCCCACATCTGTCCTCCCCCTCCTTCGACAGGCTCAGGACCCCGAGCAAAGTCGAGGGGCTCGAGGGGGAGGAAGAATAAGGAACAGTGACTATTTGTCGGCCCGGAATGACGGAGATGGAGGTTTCTTCTGCGTTCTGCGTGCTGAATTTTGGATCCCCCATCATTTGAATCCTTCATCAGAGGCTAGTATTGACAGGAGGCTAGCCTTAACCTAAACTCTGACAACACCAAAACCCATTAAAATAAAGGAATACCAACTAGTGACAGAATACGATCAACCAGAAAAAAACACCCCCTCCCCCACTCTCCCTCTCGCCCCATCCTATGGCTTTGAAAGTCTTGATCTCCCTGAAGAGGTTATGGCCGGTATCAGAGATGCCGGCTTTGTTGAGATGACCCCTGTCCAGAGCAGGTCCCTTCCCCTGGCCCTGGAGGGCAAGGATGTCTGCGCTCAGGCCCAGACCGGTACAGGGAAAACAGCCGCATTCCTCATCAGCGTTTTCACCAGCATATTGAGGGCCGACCATTCGCCGAAACGCAAGAACCCCCTGGCACTGGTTCTGGCCCCAACCAGGGAACTGGCCCTGCAGATATACCGTGAAGGTGAACTGCTCGGAAAACACACCGGGCTTCGCCTGGCCGCTATTTACGGCGGGGAGGGGTTTAACAGACAGGAAGAGGCATTGAAAAAAGGCACCGATGTGATTATCGGGACCCCGGGACGTCTCATCGATTTCATGCGCCGCAACATCCTCAACCTGGGACAGATCCAGTTCCTGGTCATCGACGAAGCTGACCGGATGCTCGACCTGGGCTTCTGGGATGAGCTGAAAGCTATTTTCCGCCGCCTGCCACCTTCTGAAAAAAGACAGTCCCTGCTTTTCTCAGCCACCCTTGATCGCAGGACCCGCTCCATAGCCAGAGAGTTCATGAACAGGCCCAAAGATGTGGAGATCCGCCCGGACAAACTGACCGCCGAGGGGATCGACCAGATGGTCTACCATGTGGACAGAGAGATGAAGTTCCCGCTCCTCCTCGGGATCCTGGATAAAGAAGAGGTACCCAAGGGGCTCATATTCACCAACATGAAGATCACCGCCAGTTGGCTCGTCCACAAACTGAAAGAGCACGGTATCACGGATATCGGCCTGCTGACAGGGGACCTCCGGCAGTCAGCTCGGAACCGCGTCCTGGAGCGTTTTAAACTTGGGAAACTGCCCCTGCTCATCGCTTCTGATGTGGCTTCCAGAGGCCTTCACATTGATGATGTCACTCACATAATCAACTACGACGTCCCCCAGGATCCAGAGGACTATGTTCATCGCATCGGCCGTACCGCGCGGGCGGGCAAGAGGGGCAAGGCGTACACCCTGGCCTGCGACCAGTACGTGTACACTCTCCCCGCCATCGAGGAGCTCTTGTCCGACAAGATCCCTTCCCAGATACCTTACGATGAGGATTTCGGTGAGGACAAGACGCCTGAATTCACCATCCGGAAGATGATGGCCCTCGAGAGGGAGGAAAAACGCCGGCGGGCCCCAAAAAGCCAGCCACCCAGACCCCGCCCAAGCTCAAGCCCCAGGGGCAAACGGCAGACCCAGATCTCCAAAAGCGGGAGGCCAAGGCGATAATATCGATCTCAGATCTCAGATCTCAGATCTCAAAAAAGATCTGCTTCACGCCCCCAAGTCATGTCATAGGCGTGAAACGTTATCACTGATCCATATATTCTGGGTTCTGGGTTCAACATCCTGCGCCCTGCTTTTCCATTTTTAAAATTCATGTACAATAGTCCAATGAAATCACTTTCCCTGAAAACCCTTTTCCTGTCCCTGATAACCGTCTACCTCCTGCTGGCGGCTGGATGTGCTGGAACCTACACCCCTGCCCCTCCCCTGTGGGACTCATCCCTTTACAATACGGTCGCCGTCCTGCCGGTGAGGATGACCATCGCCACAGGGAGACCACCCTTCACCTCCGAAGATACGGAACTTTCCGGAACCATGGGCGGCAAAATGCAGGAGGCCCTGTCCATAGTCGTGCGCTATCGGGGCTATGAAGTCCTGTCACCGGATGACCTTAGCGAAAGGTTGATGAAAGAGGACGACCTTGCCGATGCCTTTGTCAGCCTGGCCGCGTCCCAGGGTCTTATGGGACCGGATCGAACCGCCTCACCTGAGGAAGGGATGGAAGGAGCCGCTCTTATCGCTGAAAAACTGGGAGCGGACCTCCTGGTGATCGCTTACGGGCAGGGTGAATACCACAGCGGCGGGGAGAACCTGGTCCAGACCCTTGTCACCGGTTTTCTATCTAAAGGAAAACAGCAGTACAACGCTCCCCCCTCCTTCCTGGAGGCCAATATCCTCTTCGTAGACCCTGCGATGGGACGCCGTATCGCACGCTTCCCAGGGTCAAGAATGGCCTACGAGAGTGAGATCATTCCATTGTCGAAGGCGTTGGACAGGGTGTTGAGGAGAGTACCTGTAAAGCAGAATCCAGAACGCAGAATGCAGAACGCAGAAGAACTGCCGAAACCGTAGGAAGCGGTTCCAGGTTCCGGGTTCCGGGTCACAGATTCCGAGATTATTAAGAATTACCAACCAAATAAAGAGCCGATCCTGGTTTTTACGGGATCGGCTCTTTGTATAAGATCTTATTCTGCGTCCTGCGTTCTGCGTTCTGTTTCCTACTGGTTCCCGGCTCCTGGCTCCAGGCTCCGCCTTTTCATCTCTATTATCTCTTGCATTTCCTCCAGATTCCTCGACATCTCCCACCAGCCGTTCTTAAACGTGGCGTAGTCAGGAGCGCCCGTCATGGCGGAAGAGTATTTAATGGAGTTGGCGTAAAAAAGCCACTGCAGTGACCACCGCTTTTCGATGGCCTCGTCAAAGGGGTTGCTCTCGTCTGCCACTCCGGCATCCCACGCCGACTGCATCACCTGGGTGGCCGTGAGGATCATTCTGTCCACCTCCTCGATGGTCTGGTCCATTTTGGCGAAGTGACCCGTGAACCAATCGGTGCTGTGGCAGCCGCCGCATACCGCAGTCATGCTTGCCTTGCGTGTTTCCTGGGCAGCCTCATCGATAAGGTATTCGGTCGCCGGATCCCCTGCGAAGGTGGTGGGCAAAGGAAGGCCGTCGGCGTTCCGGATTATTGTCACGTCACCTTTGCGCGGCTGGGGATGGCTGTATATAAGGCTGAACAGACGCACCCAGAGCCGGCTTCCAAAATCGTGGGTCCTTTCGGCAAGGACCTCACCGTCCGGGTTCGTTATGAGGCTGTTGTGGCACACCGAACAGGTGGGCGCCGTAAAATCTTCCCCCAGTACCCAGGGCACATTATCAAAATTCCATTCCTGCTTCTTCGAAAGGTAGATGTTTCCGTGTTTGCTTTCCTTGTATACGTTCCAGGCAGGGGTGTCCGGCTCCACATGGCATTGAGCACAGGTGTAGGGTTTACGAGCGATCTCGATAGAGAAGGAGTGGCGTGGGTGGCAGGCCGTGCAGGAACCGAAGCTGCCGTCAGGGTTGATCCGCCCCACTCCTTCATTGGGCCAACCGGCAAGATCCGGAACCTGGATCTCTCCGAGGAGATCTGTGTCGATGGTCTTCATGCCCCTGACCTCGATCCTCGTACCGTGGCACCCGAGGCAGGTCTCGTGAAGAGCGTTGGTGCTGGCGACGGCCGTCTTGAATTCGCCGTCCACCCACGTCTTGTGTCCGAGAATGGAGTCTGCCAGCGTCATGTAAAGAGGGTTGTCAATAAGGTTCCCGTGGGCCATGGCCTTTTTGGACCCGCTGTACTGCTGGACCTCCACAGTGTGGCATGTGGAACAGTCCACGGGTGATACCACCACGTTGATGGTATAGCCATTATGCTCGAAACTGTCGGCGTGACTGCCGGTGTTCTGCCCGTGGCATTCGAAGCAACCCACCGCCACCTTGGAAAGAGCCTCAGGGATCGAATCGGATGATACGCGTCGGGCCAGTTTATCTTTTTTTAGAGCCTGGGCAGGCACTGTCCGGGAGTGGCGGCTACGCTGCCAGTCCTTGACGATCCCGGGGGTGGCGATGATATGGCAGCCTAAACACTCCTCGGTCTGAAGACTGACGGGGGCCAAATTCCCCTCCACCGCGAGGATCGGCACCGGCAACAGAAGGGTTAGAACCAGGATGAGGATCGTATTTCTCATGAAAGATGTCTCCTAAAAGGTGGATTGTTCTTATCTCAGATCTCAAATCTTATAACTCAGATTCAATCCAAGATCCAAGAGAAAATAGCAGTCCATGAATAGAGATTTTACGTTAGCTTTCGCTTTTCTTCCGCGTCCCTCCGCGTACTCTGCGGTAAATTTGGTTTTATCGCTTATAAAGGAACCGAGCCTTTCTACAGGCTTCTGGATTCTGGCTCCTATTTTTTATTCTTCCCACCTGGACACTCCTGGTGTGCCCTCTTCAAGAGCCTGGTTCATGGCCGCTTCGGCCATCTCGATCAACCGCTCAACCGTAGCTCCATCCTCAGGGTAACAGGATAAGCCAACGTAGATCTCTGGTGCGATGCCATCACCACCAAGGGATGAGATGATCTCTCCCGTTACGCGATCCAATACCCGCACCCCTTCCGCACTCCTGAGATCGGGGAGAATAAAGGCCAGCATCATAGAGCTGTACCGGACCAGGGTGTCAAAGTTTCTCAGGTGGCTCTGGAAAGTCCGAATAACGTCCAAAAGGGCCTCGTCCTTGGAGACAGACTCCCTGGATATCACGGACATGATCCCCATTGCAACTGTACCTCCGCCTCGCCTGGCCCTGGAAAGTTCATTTACCATGGTCTCGTGAAATTCGGAGAAAAGTCCCAGACCGGTCAATTTATCCGTACTACCCGATGGATCAGGCTCTTCTTTGGAGGAGGATGAGCTGGCAAGCAGGCTGATCACCCCGGAAACAGCGGCAAACTTTTCAACCTCCCTGGGGGTAAAAGACCTGTTTTCCCTGCGGAGGGCCGCCGTGACCATGAACACCTTACCAACAGAAACTGTTTTAAAAAGCAGGTAGCGAACCCCTTCCCTGTTCAGGAACGGATCATCGGCAAAGGGACCTTTCACGACCAGGGCAGGCACATGGGGGAAATTGGCAGCACGTTCAGCCAATTGGGGTGTTTTCAGCTTCTCTGGCCGTTTGTCTGCGGCTGTACGAAGCCCCGAGCCGCCCAGGATCCTGGCAGCTCCCCTCCCTGGATGGAGCTGCAATATGGCAAAGGCATCTGCCTCAACCGTCTCCCCCAGGATATTAACCAGAGTATTGTAAAGGTCCTCCCTGGATCTACTGTCTTCACATGGAGGCAGCTCCAGGAGGCGATTGATCAGTTTGGGAAGGGATGTCGTCCGGGAAGCAGTCATTGATCAGTGCATGGGCATGGCTCCCCCGGAGGGGTCGCCGTCGTAGGGTCTGAGAACCAGATCGATCCCCTCCAGGAACTGGCCTTGCTCCACCAGAACGGAATGGTCGGAAGATCCCTCATACCGCGCAAAAGGCTCGTCCGGCTGGGGCATCTTCATAGCGTAAAACCGTCCGGCCAGCCAGTACTGCCCTCCCTTGGGGAGGTAGAGGGTATAGTATCCTTCATCGTCTGTAAGGGTAGAAGCAAAATCAGGAGCTCGCTGCATGTCATCATCGGCATAACCCATAACAAAGGTCCCGGGGATATGTTCCCCGTCCTCGTTCAGAAGCTTTCCCCTGACCCCTGTATCCGTTACTTTCATGGCAGCTGTCAGCCCCTGGAAGAACATGGGCTCTTCAAGTTTTACAAGTTCAAAATCGCACGTCTGATACTTACCCTTCTTGATGACAATGGGCTTTCGGGCAGGCTTGTGGTCGTACCAGTCCCCTTTGAACAGGGGGCCATAGTTCAAACCGCTGGCCCTTTTACGTGCCCCGATGTAGTACTTTCCCGGCGGAAGATCCAGCTTGTAGGTCCCGTCCTCTGCCGATCCGTGGCTTACCCAGTCTGTGATCCCGATGATCCCCAACTGGGCAGCCCTTGTCTCCATTTTCCCCACGTAGCCATAAACGTAAGCCTTGTGGACAGGAGCACCGGTACTTTTCATCACGATCCTGCCCTTGATACCCGATTTTTTTGGGGTCATCTCCCTGGCGGAGCCCAGGGCGGGATAACCGCACACAATGACCACAGCAAGGAACAGGATCGGAGCAGTAAACCATGATCCAGACTTTTGAGACATCATTTTCCCCTATATCTACCCAAACCCGTCCCCAGAGCCAGACCGGACCTCAGTAAGGCGTGTACCCTGCCGGGACCTGGGAGGAGAAGGGCTTGAGGATTATCTGGATTCCCTCCACGAAACTGTTTTCGGTCGCCAGCAGTGAGTGGTCATCGGAACCATCATACCGGCCCACAAGCTCACCAGGCTCGGGAGCCCCACGCGCATGGGACCTGGCACCAATATACCATTTTCCACCGGCAGGAAGATAAAGAGTAAAGCTGCCGTCATCGGCGGTTAAGGTGGAAACGAAATCAGGCAGGCGCCTCATATCGCTGGTTCTGTAAGCCGTTGCGAAGGCCCCGGGCACCGCCTCCCCATCTTCATCAAAGACCCTTCCCCGGACACCTGTCCCGGTTTTTCTCTGGCCTTCAGTGAAAACCTGGAAGAACATGGGTTCACTAAGCGTTTCCAGTTCAAAATCCTTTTCAAGGACCCCGCCTTCTGGAATTTTCAATGCCTGCTGTTCAAACCGGTGATCGTAGAGGTCCCCCGACACGATGGGTCCATAGTTCGCACCTGACAGCCTCTTCCTGGCAACAATATAATACTCCCCGGGGGGTAGTTTCAGAAAATAGGAGCCGTCCTCGGCCGAACCTTTGCTGACATGATCGGCGACACCGATAAGGTTCTTGCTGTAATCGGTGTAGGCGTAAATATGAGTTCCCTGTACCGGCTGTCGGGTCCCCTTCAGGACAACCCGGCCGCTGACCCCGGGGCCGTCCGATGCCATTGGGTCTGCCTCCGGCAGGGATCTGGAAAGGGTCTGACATCCCGCACCCATGAAGAGTAAAATCGCCAGCGGGACCAGCAATGCTCTTTTGGTTTTACTCATCGCACTCCCCCATTTCCCTGTAAACAGCGGATGCCATTTATGCACCATGATCAGCCTTACTGGATGAAGGTGGCCTGGATGGTTTTGTCAGCGAGAATAATATTAACGGGGCTTGAAAGATCAAAAAATGGCTCTAAAAACAGATACCCCTGGTAAACAAACCCTTCCTTGTCACCGTCAGTTTGACAATAGAACTTCTTGACCAGGCACAGGACTGGTCTTAGGCTGATACGCCCCTGGGTGAATTCAAAAGGACGGTAGAAAGCATACTTGTCGGCACACTGGATCTGCCACTTGAGGATGTGCCCTTTCTCCTTGATCTTTGCCAGGATCTGGGCTTCAGCATCGGGGTCGTAAGAGAAGATGATCGATACATCCCTGTCCCCGGAAGGCCTTTTAATAATATAGGCAACATCAGCGATCAGTGGTGCGCAGAGGAAAATCAGCAAGAACAGGGAAAGGATGATGAGCCGGGGGAGCCGTTTCGACTGTGAAGTCATTTTCACCTCCATACGGGATGTTGCTCAAACTTGATGACTTCGCAAAAAGTCATCAATGCGCCCCGCGCGGGGCGCCCAAATCAATGACTTACTCCGTAAGTCATTGATTTGTAAGGAAAGGAAAAACGACGCTTTTCCCTTTCCGTGGAGCGAAAAGTCCCGGATTGGACTTTTTGCGACTCTATCAAACTTGAATCTACCGATGAATAGCAACATCCCGTGTGTTTGCCTGTATTATTTCAGGCAAAACAACCTCTTACTGCAAAATATCCTTCGTATTGCATCTCCACAAAGTTCCAAATCGTTTCAAACCCAAGATGTGGTCTACAAGTTGAATAAAAAAAAGCAGGCTCGTTGGTTTTCTTTTATCTGAATAGCGGGAGGTTCAGGATCCATTCGATCTCGAAGAGCTCCCCTACGGTCCCAAGACCCAGAAGAAAAACGTAAAGTACGAGAAGGCCAAGGAGAAAGTTCTCCTTGTTCTGGCCAAGCCAGGAATCTGCTGCCACGGCAGCCTTGGGCTGACGGCCGGGAGTATTCTTCTTTTGACCAGGTTTCTTTCGGGAAGAAGGCAAAGGTGTTGTCAAGATCTGGCTGTCATCAATAGGTGACTCCGGAGGGTGAAGATCTTCAGGTTCTCCAGGTCCCGAGTCTTGTGCTATCTGGATATCTTCGGCTGATTCGGTCGTCAGAAGGCTCTCGTCCTTTTGAAAATCCCCTGCCAGCTGTTTTCGCTTCTTTATCTCTTTTTTTCTTTTCGACATAGTTGTTATCCAGGGCCTGGAAATGAGTTAATTTTTAAATTGCGATTTGCTTTACCCTTTAACCTTGATAAAATCGCAAAAAGTCCAATCCGGGACTTTTCGCTCCACGGAAAGGGAAAAACGTCGTTTTCCCTTTCCTTACAAATCAATGACTTACAGTGAGAATCATTGATTTGGGCGCCCCGCGTGGGGCGCATTGATGGACTTTTTGCGTGTCCATCAACCCTTAACCTTTGGGTTTCTCTTATTTATATCATCTGCCGGCCTTATCTTCCAGCATCAAGAGGGCTTTGCGCCCCGCGGGGGTTTTTTCCTTGTCAACATAGGTCCTTATGGCCGGTATGGTGGATATCTCCCCGATCTGGCCGATAATGACCGCCACCTTATCCTTGAGATCAATTGACTGCAGGGGAGAAATGAGAACCTCCATGAGAGTGCCTAAAGCCGGAACTCCGATCATGTGTATGGCGTTACGGGCTTCACTTTCCAGGGCCTCAAGGTTCAATTTCCCAACCAGGAAGGGGATGGCGGTCTCGTCACCCAGTTCACCAAAATGTCTGATAGCCTCAACTGGATCGCGGCCGAATTCCAGTTTTTCGGCCCACAGTTCGAACTCATCAATATAGGGAACAAACTCGCCAGCCAGTTTCCCCCCTGGATAGGCGGCCAGGAAATCCTGGTAAGCATAGACCTTCCCGATCTGCCTGGCTTTCAGAAAAGCACGAACTTCAGAAATACCGGTGACCAGAGTGGTTCCTTTGAAACTGCTGAGGAAATCCCGGAAGGCCTCCTCAGTCCCCTCATCCCACGCCTTTTTGAAAAGAAGTTCCTCCTCCTTTTTCCTCGCTTTGGCACCGTATCGGCTGGTTGGATATTTTTTCTGGAACTGGCGGAAAGCATCAACGGTTCCGGTCAGCTCTGCCAGTCTGTACCGGCTCTCGTCCAGTGCCTCAATAACCGCCTTGCGGTTCTCACTGTCGGGGTATTTTTTCAGAAACTCTTCAAATCGTGATTCTCCGCCCAGCTTCATGGCCTGCGTAAACTCGAACTCTTCCATGATCACGATCCCCATCCCCGGTATGACCTGAGTTAACTTCTCCGGAGAAATAGCCACGGAGTAGGAGGAGGTGGAGAAAACCTCACCAACTGAGATCACCGCGATCAAGGATCCGCGGTTATCAATAACAGCGTAATTTTCATTTTCCTTGACACCGTCCCTCCATCCGGCGCCTATTACCACCCGGGAGGTTAAAGGGTGAACCCTTTCCACGACCCAGCTGGCTGCGGCCTGGGCGGGCAGCAGCCATAGCAGCAGAAAAACCATCAAGGTCGTCGAACCGGTCCGGTCCTTGCCGGCAGCTGCAGGGGGGGGAGGTTTAAACCTCGTGAAAATAAGAGGCTGAGCTACAAGTCCGATAAGCAGGCATGCAGCAAAGGTCCACCTGCCCCCCCCTATAGCCCATGTGCAGAGGAAGCTGCCGACAACAGATGTGAGCAGAAGTGCGAAAACTCGCTCAAACAGGAGGAACAGAATACCACCGATGAGTCCAACGAGAATATCCATGGCATCGATTCGACCGAACCGGAATGCGGTATCGGACAAAGCACCCCCTGTCATAAAAACGGAAAATGTTTGGGAGAGCAGAAGCCCGGTTCCCAGTCCACTGAAAAAAACCAGCAGTCTCCGGAACTTTGAGGCGAGGAACACCCCTGTGAGAACCAAAAGTGCGAGTATCAGAAGGCCAGCCGTTCCAGGATGTTCCCTGAGCCCTGGAAGCTGGACCAGGGTGTCTGACACCGCCATCCAGACCGCCAGACCAGCAGTTGCCCCGAGCACGGTATAAAAATATCTGTAGGCAGCGAGCCCGAAAGCCAGAAAAAAAGTGCCCCCAAGGAGCACCGCTAATCTGATTGAATCCACCTGACCCTCCGAAAAAGCGTTCTCGATGAGGACCAAAGATCCTGCCGTTTATACATGGGTTATCCTCTGGGTCCAGAGAGACATCTGGGTGTCATCCCGCGGGAACGCCACCGGATAGTCCCCCGAGAAGCAGGCTTCGCAAAAACCGGTGGAATCCGGTGACAGGTCCGGTCTCACGGCACTTCTTACCCCTTCGAGGCTCAGGTATCCGAGAGAATCGGCTGTAATGTAGCGTCTGGTCTCCTCTACATCGTGGCTGTAAGCGATGAGTTCCTGATGGGTAGGGGTATCGATCCCATAAAAACATGGATTAACGGTGGGGGGAGAGCTTATCCTCATGTGGACCTCGGCGGCTCCGGCGGCCCGGACCATTTTCACGATCTTGCGGCTGGTGGTTCCCCGAACGATGGAATCGTCAATGAGAACCACCCGTTTGCCTTCAATGGTTTCCCTGCAGGGGTTGAGCTTGAGCTTTACACCGAAATGGCGGATAGACTGGCTCGGTTCAATAAAGGTTCTACCGATGTAGTGGTTGCGAATAAGTCCCCATTCAAGGGGGATCCCCATCCCTTCCGCGTAGCCAATGGCGGCGGGAACACCCGAGTCAGGTACAGCGATGACCACATCGGCGGCCACCGGCGCCTCACGGGCAAGTTGGAGCCCGAGTCTTTTCCTGGCGCCATAGACGCTGATACCGTCAAGAACGCTGTCGGGTCGGGCAAAATAAATATACTCAAAGATGCAGGGCGATGCTTTCATTTTGGGGAAGGGAAAAAGGGATGTGACTCCATCCTGGTCTACCATAACGATCTCGCCGGGGCTTACATCCCTCACGTACTCGGCTTCAATAAGATCAAGGGCACAGGTCTCTGAAGTAAAGACCCAGGAATCGCCCAATCGGCCCATGGCCAGGGGGCGAAACCCCCTGGGATCCCTCACCGCAATGAGTCTCTTTTCCGTCAGTATCAACAGGGAATAGGCCCCCCTTATCTGGTTGAGGGTCTCTACAAGCCTGTCCAGGATGTGCCCGCCGCGGGACTTGGCCATGAGATGGACAATGACCTCAGTGTCCGAACTGGACTGGAAGATCGCACCTGATTCTTCCAGATCCTGGCGGATCTCCTGGGCGTTGACCAGGTTCCCGTTGTGGGCAACTGCGAGGCCTCCCCTGGCGTAGGTAACCGATATGGGCTGAATATTCTCTAACAGACTCTCACCGGCGGTAGAGTAGCGGTTGTGGCCGATAGCCGCCCTGCCTGGAAGTTTGTCGATAACGGCAGGTGTAAAGATATCATTCACGAGACCCATCTGCCCATGGCGATAGATCCGGGAACCGTCCGTGGTAGCAATACCGGCGCTCTCCTGACCGCGGTGCTGTAGTGCGTGCAGTCCCAGATAGGTCATATTGGCGGCCTCCGGATGCCCGAAGATACCAAATACGCCACACTCGTCATGAAATTTATCGAAAGGGTCTACTGTCATTATATGCTCACTTGCTCCTGGCGCTGGGCTGAAATCGGCGCTTCGTTTCCAGGGTTCAGTGCACTGGTGCACCGGTGCACAGGTGCACTTTTAAGGCTTCCTGATAGACAATAACAGGTTTGGCTGTCAGAGAGCCTGAATAACATACTCATAGGCGTTCCGAAAAATTGCAACACCTGCACCCTCCTCTGGAAGATCTTCCCGTGTCCACCTTGGGTGGTTCACTCTGTGAAGGTAGGCTTCCGGATGAGGCATTAAACCAAAAAGGAGCCCAGAGGGGGAACAAACACCCGCCACCCCTTCAATGGAACCGTTGGGGTTGCCCGGATAAGTCATTGTGGCTTTTCCCGTTGCCGCATCCATGTAGCGCACTGTCAAAAGCCGTCGGGCCTTGAGTTGTTCCAGTATCTGACCGTCTTTCACCGTGAACTTCCCTTCCCCATGCCTCACTGGAAGAGGAACATGCTGAATACCCTTTGTGAAAATACAGGGAGAGTCCTCATCTACCAGAAGGGTCACCCACCTGTCCTCAAACCGTCCTGAATCGTTGAAGGTAAGGGTTGCGGTGCGATCAAGCCCGCCGTCCAGGCCGGGAAGAAGACCCATTTTCACCATGAGTTGAAAACCGTTGCATACACCCAGGATCGGTTTCCCGGCGGTGATAAACCTTGAGATCTGTTCCAGGACCCTTTCTCCGTCACCGGCAACTACAGCGTACTTGAGACGGTTGGCGTGGACCATGGCCGATCCCAGGTCATCCCCGTCCAGGAAACCTCCAGTAAGGTTCAAAAACTGATAGCTGTCCAGGGTGACCTCACCAGAAAGGATCCAGGAAAAATGGACGATATCAGCGTGGAAACCTCCAAGACGGCAAGCCTGGGCAGCCTCCCTTTCGCAGTTGGTCCCGTTACCGGTAATCACTATGGCGCGTGGTGGGGTGATACTCATTTATGACTCCGTTAAATTCGTTTGACGCGGCGACGCGATGACGCGGGGACGCGGAGAAAAATCAGACGTGGTGCGGTCCTTCCCCGTGTCTCGGTGTCTCCGTGTCTCCGTGTCCTGCAGCGGCCTCCTAGAGGCCGCTTAATGTTTCCTGCCACGCCCTTTTCATATCATCCAGGGAAAGGGAGATCACCTCCCTTTCTCCTTCCCTGATAACCATGCGGCGATCATCAGTACTCTGCCCGATACGGGCCCAGGTGGTGTCTCCCATCAATTCCTCAAATTTCCGGGATGCGGAAGGAGTTACTTCCACCAGCAATCGCGACGCGGTCTCTGAAAAGAGGGTCACGTCTTCTCTGAAATTCCCTGCGGCCGGGATCGCATCGAGATCCACGGTTATACCCACATCACCGGCGAAGGCCATTTCCGCCAGAGCCACAGCCAGCCCGCCGTCAGAACAGTCGTGGCAGGAACGTACAAGCCCTTGCCGCAGAGCTTGATGATACCTGTCGTATCTTTCCTTGGCCTTTGAAAAGTTCACAACCGGAACCTGTCGGCCAATATACCCCAGATGCGCATAATATTCCGAGCCACCAAGTTCGTCAGCCGTTTCACCCAGAATATAGAGGTAGTTGCCTGCTTTTTTCAGGTCCATCGTAACGGCCTGTCGTACATCCTCCATGCGGCCGATAACCGAGGCCAACAAGGTCGGCGGGATGGAGATCTTGATATCACCCATGATGTAATCGTTCTTCATGCTGTCCTTGCCCGATATCAGGGGGATGCCGAAAGTCGTTACGGCATCGTACAGCCCCCGGTTCGCTCGCACCAGCTGAGCCAGCTTGTATGTGCCGTCAGGGGTCTTTTCAGATTGTACAGGGTCGCACCAGCAGAAGTTGTCAAGGGCAGCGGCCCAGGCAGGGTTTCCGCCAACTGCGACATAATTCCTCAGGGCTTCGTCAACAGCGTTGGCAGCCATGTCATAGGTATCTATATCGCTGTACCTCGGTACGATACCGTTGGAAACGACAACCCCTTCGAAGGAATCAAGAATAGGACGGATAACAGCGGCATCTGAAGGCCCATCGTTGCAGACCCCTGTGAACGGTTTGACAACGCTCCCGCCCTGGACCTCGTGATCGTACCTGCGGACAATGGACTCCTTGGAACAGATATTCAGACGGCCGAGAAGATCAAGAAGAGTTGCGCCCGGATCCAGGGGCACCTTGACCTCCGGTTCTTCCAGCTGAGGCGGATCCCACCTGGCATCGAGGACCATCTGGGGCAGACCCTCATGAAGAAACTCCATGGACAGACAGCTTACGACCCGTCCTTCATAGGTGGCCTTGAAGTAGCCCGAATCGTCAAACTCTCCAAGATCGGTGGACTCCACCCCCATTTTTTCTGACAGCTCGATGAAGCGGTCCAGGTTCTGGGGCGGAACCGAAACGGTCATGCGTTCCTGGGCCTCCGAGATCAAGATCTCCCAGGGATCAAGGCCGGGATATTTGAGGGGTGCCAGGTCAAGGTGAAGGACAGCACCGTTTGTGTCCCTTGCTATCTCACCCACCGAGGAAGAAAGTCCACCTGCACCGTTATCGGTGATGCTCGTATATAGTCCTTCATCTCTTGCAATGAGGAGGAAGTCGAACATCCTTTTCTGGGTGATGGGATCACCTATCTGGACAGCAGAGACCGGCGATCCTTCATGAAGTTCCTCCGAGGAGAAAGTTGCCCCGTGGATCCCGTCTTTTCCTATGCGGCCCCCCACCATGACCACCCTGTCCCCCACACAGACCTTCTTCTCGTGGGAGGGTTTACCGGCGACCACAGCGGGCATCATAGCTGCTGTTCCGCAGTATACAAGAGGTTTGCCAAGGAACCTGCTGTCGAAAACAACTGCACCGTTAACAGTGGGGATACCGCTCTTGTTCCCGCCGTGCTCAACCCCCTCCACAACCCCTTCGTAGATCCTCCTGGGGTGGAGGATGCGGGGTGGCAACGGCTCACTGTAGAAGGGAGACGCGAAACAAAAAACATCGGTGTTAAAAAGGAGGTTCGCCCCCAATCCGGTGCCAAAGGGGTCACGGTTAACACCCACGATACCGGTGAGCGCACCGCCGTAAGGGTCAAGGGCTGAAGGAGAGTTGTGGGTCTCTACTTTGAAAACGAGGCTGTAGTCTGAATTAAATCGGATAACTCCGGCGTTATCCTTGAACACGGAAAGGCAGATGTCCTCTTCACCCCGCTCTTTCCGGATACGCTCCGTGGCATTAACAATGTAGGTGGAAAAGAGAGAGTCCACCGTCTCAACATTGCCCTCTTCATCCTCGTACCTGATAATCGCGTTGAATATTTTGTGTTTGCAGTGTTCAGACCAGGTCTGGGCCAGCACCTCGATCTCCACATCGGTAGGTTTCGGCCCAAGCCCCATCCCCTTCCGATTTTTTTGCACATCGGGATCCATGAAATGGGCCTGAATGATCTTCATCTCCTTGAGGGAAAGGGCAAGCAGACCTTCCCTGCTGATCTTCATAAGGTGTTCGTCACCGCCGGCAAGTTCCACCTCCTGAACACGCCCGCCACCGATGATGCTGACCCTGGGTACCTCAGGTTCGAGACCGGTGGAAAGGTCATACTTTTCTGCCGGGATCACCTGCCATCGATGGATCAACCCGTTGGCCAGAACCTCCGAGGCAAGACGGTGGGCATCATCTTCAGAAAGATCGCCATGTATCTGGTACTGGATGGAGGTAAATACCCCTTCGTGAGGTTCAAGGGATCTGCCGAGAAGCTGTGATACAGCCTCACCGGCGCTTCTTCCAGCGTTGTCGGTAACCCCCGGCCGGTAACCAACCTCGATGAGAAGATCAAAAACACCACCAACCGGCCTCCCCACAGCGTATTCCTGGATTATGGGGTCAGTAAAAGGCCCTGATGCTATCTTTTCAAGCTCCTGCTCTGTGAGGGTGATATCAACCGTGTAGACTGAAACCGTGCGAACAGACTGAAGCGTTATTCCCGCAAGTTCCAGCGCCTCCCAAACGACACGCTCTCCCCTGGGGTCCCTGACTCCATCTCTGTAACCCACCTCGATCCTGACTGCCACTGGTGAACCTCCTGTGTAACGTATCTACGTATCCAGGTATCTATGACAGGGTCGCAAAAAGTCCGTTATCGGCTTTTTGCTCCTCGGAAAGTGAAAAGCGTCGTTTTCACTTTCCTTACAGATCAATGACTTATATCGACAGTCATTGATCCGGGCGCCCCCCTCGGGGCGCGTTGATGACTTTTTGCGAAGTCATTATCTATGTACCTATGTAAGAACTGAAACACCTGGACACATAGATACTTAGGCACGCAGGTTCTTGGACACGTAGATACCTGGACACATAGTCACATAGCTACAGCTTTTCCCCGAACACCCTGTCGAAGATGATCCCCGTCCGTTTGAGCATGGCAGCAGGATCGAAAACGGAGTCCACGGCCGCCGGGTCCAGCACCTTCCCCACATCCGGATCCTCTTTGACAAGATCAGAGAAAGCGCGCCCCGAATCCATGGCTTTATGCGCATTACGCTGGACTATGGCATAAGCTTCCTCCCGCGCCATACTCGCATCCACCAGAGCCAGTAGCAAGGTTTGGGAAAAAGTAGTCCCGCCGGAAAGTTCCATGTTCTTACTCATTCGCTCCTCATTTACCAAAAGAGTCTCAACCATGGAGGTGAAACGGTGGAGCATGAAATCCATTACCATGGTGGCATCGGGAAAGATAACCCGCTCCACCGAGGAGTGGCTGATATCCCGCTCGTGCCACAGGGGGATATTTTCCATTGCTGAAAGGCTATACCCTCTTATCAGCCTGGCAAGGCCTGTGAGGTTCTCTGATAGGATGGGGTTTTTCTTGTGGGGCATGGCCGAGGAACCTTTTTGTCCCTTGGTAAAAGCTTCCTGTACCTCTCCCACTTCGGTCCTCATCAAATGACGGATCTCAACTGCGAACTTCTCGATGCCGGAAGCTGTCAGGGCCAACGCTGTCATGTACTCGGCATGGCGGTCTCTCTGGATCACCTGGGTCGCCACTCTGGCAGGAACCAGATCAAGGCTCGCGCAGACGTGGGCTTCCACTTCAGGAGGGATATTGGAGTAGGTTCCCACGGCTCCTGACAGTTTCCCCACTGCCACGGCATCCCTGGCCCTGCGAACCCTGTCCATAGACCGTCCCAACTCCTCATACCAGATAGCCATTTTCAGCCCGAAAGTGGTCGGTTCCGCATGCATTCCGTGGGATCGGCCCATCATAACTGTGTCGCGATGCTTAAGAGCCTTCTCGCGAACCGCGGTCCTGGCCTCCTCAATATCCTGGAAGATCAGATCGGCGGCCTGGACCAGCTGTACTCCAAAGGCTGTGTCCAGAACGTCCGAACTGGTCATCCCCATGTGAATATATCTGGATTCAGGACCTACCTTCTCACTCACCGAGGTGAGGAAGGCGATAACGTCGTGCTTGACCTCCACCTCGATCTCATCGATCCGGTCAATATCAAAATCCGCCCGCTCCTTGATTATTGCAAGAGCATCATCGGGGATGCGTCCCAATTTGTTCCACGCTTCGCAGGCAGCGATCTCCACATCCAGCCAGATCCGGAACCTGTTCTCCGGTTCCCATATGGCTGCCATTTCAGGTCTGGTATAACGCGGGATCATGGCGAGCTCCTCTCTTTAATCTCAGATCTCAAATCTCAAAAGCTCTATAACCTTAAACCAGGAACAACAAACCATTTCTAACAGGGATGAAGGGGATAAAAGGGATGGGATAATCAGTACAGGGTGCAAAGTGCAGGGTACAGAAAAAAACAGTCCACCATCCGGATTCCAATGCCTTTTCACAGCCGACTTATCCCTTCCTTTGTGCTTTTTCCCCGACACACCGACCTGTCACGCCGAAGTCAAACAGATTTATTGACGAAGGCGGATACCCCGATACGCCGTTACAGATTTTTCCTATCCCCTGTATCCCCTTTATCCCTGTTAAACCCGCCTTCAGCGCTTTTGCCTTCTGGTAATGCAGCCTTCGATTTTATTCTGCGTTCTGTTTTCAGCACCTTTAGCCGATCACCGATCATTCTTCAATATAGAATATCGGAGTTGGTTCCGCCATACAGGCAACCTTGAGATCCACACCGTTACCCTGATATCCAGTTGCCCCGGCTGCCTCGTCCAGAGCAACCCTGGGACAGTTATTGACCTCGCTGAGATGGGCAAGGATAACACGCTGCAGACCCGGATGAAGAAGTTCGCTCAGGACCTGTGAGGAATCTTCGTTGGATAGATGCCCCTTCCGACTTCTGATCCTCTGCTTCAGGTACCACGGATAGGGTCCCTCCATGAGCATATTCTCATCGTAATTAGATTCCAGGACAAGCATATCACATCTGGCCAGTCGCCTCTTGATCAGCGCTGTGGCATAGCCGAGATCAGTGGCAATGCCGATCTTCACACCATCCCTGTCCAGTAAAAAACCCACCGGGTCCCGGGCGTCGTGAGGCAGGGAAAAGGGTCTTATTGTAAACCCTGCCACGGTAAACTCTTCCCCGGCCTTCACAACTTTCACACGGGTGTTTTCAGGAAGTTCAGCGGCTTTCAAAGTATCTGCGGTACCGTACACCGTGAGGCCCAGCCTCTTGGCCAGCACCCGTACCCCGCGCAGGTGGTCACTGTGGTCATGGGTTACCAGAATGCCCGAAATACGATCCGGAGAGGCCTCGATGTGGGCAAGGCGGCGCATGAGTTCCCTGGCACTTAAGCCCGCATCGACAAGCAGCGAGCCGTCAGGTCCATCGATAAAGATTGAGTTGCCCTTGCTGCCGCTGGCAAGAGCGCTGATTCCAACATGCTGGCTCAAGTTACACCTCGGTAAACTCGGTGATTAAGATTCAGCTTGAGAAGGAGGAATAGGGAAGCCCTTCGACAAGCTCAGGGTCCCGAGCCTGGTCGAGGGAGAGGGAGGAGGAATATTAAGCATTTCTTCATTCTTCATCCTTCATCCTTCTGCTACGTCCCGCTATGACCAAACCCGCCATCACCCCTGTCCGTGGCAGGCAGTTCCTTGACAACCTTAATGGACGCCCTGACAGCAGGAACGATGACCATCTGGGCGATTCTCATTCCGCGGCTGATCCTGAAGGGGTTGCTGCCCAGGTTGAGAAGGATGACCTTTACTTCCCCCCGGTAATCAGGATCCACTGTTCCAGGAGAGTTGGGAACAATAATGCTGTGTTCAAGCGCCATCCCGCTTCTTGGACGAATCTGGGCCTCATATCCATTGGGAACGGCGATCATTAACCCGGTGGGCACCAGACCTGTCTGCCCAGGCTCGATCACGACATCATTCTGGATGGCGGCGGCCAGATCCATTCCTACCGATCCATCTGTAGCATATGCGGGGAGGGCCAGATCTCTGGCGTGTGGAAGGGTTGTAAGGAGAAGCTCCGGTACCGGCGACCTATCCCACGATCTCATGGACCTCAGCCTCACTCACTGGGCCTATCACCGTTACGGCAAAGGCATTTTCCTGAAAAAGCATCGACGACAGATCACGGATATCATCGGCTGTGACAGCTTCGATGCCCTCTCCGATCTCCTCAGGAGTGACATGACGGCCGGAAAAGATTTCGTTCTTCGCCAGCTGGTTCATCCTGTTGCTGGTACTTTCCAGCCCCAGCAGAAGGTTCCCCTTGAGTTGCCTTTTGCACGTTGCAAGTTCAACATCAAGGACCTTCTCTGCAGCAAGCCGCTGTGTCTCTTCCCTGATGATCTCCATGCTTTTGGGAAACCCCTCAACAGACGTACCACAGTACACTGTGTGAACCCCTGTGTCCTGGTATGCTGAATGGTAACTGTAGACGGAATAGGCCAGACCGTACTCCTCCCTGATCTTCTGGAACAGCCTTGAGCTCATTCCGCCTCCGAGGATCGTGTTGAGGAGATACATCACATACCGGCGTTCGTCATCGGCAGCCAGTCCCTGGACACCGATACAGGTATGGACCTGCTCGATGGGACGGTTCTTGACACATACACCGGGAGTAGCCCTGGTAGGCTCCCACGAAACCGGTGGGTCTCCCTTTTCCAGGTCTCCAAAGGCATCCTCAACCTCACGGAGGAATTTATCAGGTTCAAGGGCCCCCGCCGCCGTAATGATCATCTGTCCAGCGCGATATCTGTTTGCGTGAAAACCCAGCACCTGATCTCGCGTGAGGGACAGGAGAGAGTCTGGTGTTCCGAGTACGGGCCTTCCAAGGCTCTGATCCGCCCAAAACTCCTGGCAGTGCAGATCGTGTATGAGATCGTCAGGCGTGTCTTCCACCATGGAGATCTCCTGGAGGATGACATCTTTTTCCTTGGAAAGCTCCTGGGCGGCAAATTGCGAATTTAAGGTGATGTCTGAAAGGAGGTCCATGGATTGGGAAAGGTTTTCTCCCAGCACCCTTGCGTAGAAGGAGGTAAACTCCTTGCTGGTAAAAGCGTTGAGGGAGCCACCCAGGGAATCTGTTTCGAGGGCGATCTGCTTGGCCGTACGGCGTGATGTTCCCTTGAAGGTGAGATGTTCGATGAGGTGGCTGATGCCGGATTGGCTGGCCTCTTCGTCCCTGGAACCGGCCAGGACCCAGATTCCCATGCTGACAGAGGAAAACTCCCTAAGAGGCTCAATAATTACCCTGAGCCCATTAGGGAGGATTCCCTTGACAACGCCTGTTCCTGATCTAGAGGTCATTCAGGGGATAGAGGTTATTCGGGGTCCGTTTTGCCACCAGAGGCCAGATCCTGTTCAGCCTCTTTCATACTCAGGCGGATCTTGCCGTCGCGGTCAATATCAAGGACCTTGACGTTTACAATATCCCCTTCCTTAACAACATCCTCGACCTTGGCAACCCGGTGATCAGCGAGCTGTGAAATGTGAACAAGTCCGTCGGTACCTGTGACAACCTCTACAAAAGCACCGAAATCCATCACTTTCTTGACGACACCGCGGTAGATCCTGCCGATCTCTGGGTCTTCCACGATGGCGTTGATCATATCGATAGCCTTCTGGGCTGCGACCTCATCGGAAGAGGCTATGAGCACTGTACCGACGTCTTCTACTTCTATTTTGACACCAGTAGCCTCAACGATTCCCCGGATCACCTTGCCGCCAGGGCCGATGATCTCCCGGATCTTGTCGGGCTTGACCTGGATGGTGATGATACGAGGAGCGTAGGGAGACATGGTTTCACGGGGTGCGCTTAACGCCTTGTCCATCTCGTTCAGGATATGGGCACGGCCGGCTTTCGCCTGCTGCAGGGCTACACCCATCACTTCCCGGCTCACGCCAGTGATCTTCAGGTCCATCTGAAATGCGGTGATGCCGTCCCGGGTTCCCGCAACTTTGAAATCCATGTCGCCGAGATGGTCTTCGGCCCCAAGGATGTCAGAGATAACCACCGATTTTTCCGGTGTAAAGATAAGACCCATGGCAATACCTGCCACCGCCTTGGGGACGGGTACACCGGCATCCATCAGGGCCAGGCTTCCACCGCAAATAGTCGCCATGGAGGAAGAACCGTTGGACTCCAGCACGTCAGACACGACCCTTACGGTATATGGAAACTGCTCTTTGGTGGGGAGGACAGGGAGGAAACTCCTCTGGGCCAGGTTGCCGTGGCCGATCTCCCTGCGCGCCGGTCCCCTCAGGAACTTGGCCTCGCCAGTGCAGAAGGGAGGAAAGTTATAGTGAAGCATGAACCTTCGTCTGTAGTCCACCTCAAGAGTGTCCATGATCTGTTCGTCATCTTTGGTTCCGAGGGTGGTGACTACCAGGGCCTGGGTCTCACCCCTGGTAAAGAGGGCACTGCCGTGGGTCCGTGGGAGAACTCCCACCTCACATGTGATATCCCGGATCTCGTCCGGTTTACGTCCGTCCATCCGGCGGCCTTCTTCAAGGACCATAGCCCGCATGAGTTCCTTTTCCATGGACCTGAAAATATCGTCGATCTCACCTGAACGGGATTCACCATCCACGCCAGTGCCGTATTCGAACACAGCCTGTTCCCGGATCTCCTTCAAGCGGACCTTCCTGTCCTTCTTGTCAGAGATCCTGATGGCCTCAGCAACCTCATTCCGGCAGAACTGCTGTACGGTTTCAGCAAGAGCTTTATCTCCGGCAGGTGACTGAAAGTCCCACTTTTCCTTGCCTGCAAGGGGAAGAAGCTGTTCCTGAAGGTCGATGATATTCCGGATCTCGACGTGGGCAAACTCCAGGGCCTCGAGCATCTCTTCCTCTGAGGCTTCCTTGGCTTCACCTTCGACCATGATAACAGCTTCGCGGGTACCGCCTACAATTAGATCGATCTTACTTGTCTCGAGCTGCCCATAGGTCGGGTTAAAAACGAACTTGCCATCGATCAGGCCAACCCTTACAGCTCCCACGGTCGCATCAAAAGGTATATCAGACAGGATGAGGGCAGCCGATGAGGCTATGAGCCCAAGAATATCAGCATCGTTCTCCCTGTCTACGGAGAGGATGTTGATAATGACCTGGACCTCGTGGTTGAACCCTTCGGGGAACAGCGGTCGGATCGTCCGATCGATGAGCCGGCTGGTGAGAGTATCTTTCTCGGTAGGACGACCTTCTCTCTTAAAAAAACCGCCGGGGATCTTGCCGGCGGCGTAAGTCTTCTCCTGATAGTTAACCGTTAGGGGGAGGAAACTGACACCTTCCCTGGGTTCAGGCATGGCAACTGCTGTGGCCAGGACCACCGTATCAGCGTATCTTGCCCACACGGCACCACTGGCCTGCCTGGCCACTGCGCCCGTTTCAAGGGTAATAGTCCTGCCACCCCACTCTAATTGAACTTGATGCTTCATTATGGCACTCCTGAAAATGTCTGGGTATATTGGGTATATTCGGAGACTATCTGCGGAGACCCAGCTTCTTGACGATAGCGCGATATCTCTCGATATCGGTCGTTCTAAGATAGTTGAGCAAACGGCGACGACGGCCAACGAGTCTCAAAAGACCGACACGGGAATGATGGTCCTTGCTGTGGACCTTGAAGTGTTCGGTAAGTTCCTCGATTCGCTTCGACAAAAGAGCTATCTGAACTTCAGATGACCCTGTATCGCTGTCGTGCAGCCTGTTTCCGTCGATGATCTCCCGCTTAGATTCAATGCTGAGCGGCATGGTTCTTCCTCCTTCCTAAAGAGAAAAATATATCACTTATCCATTTGTTTGAAAAGTTCTTTGAGGTCAGGCTCAAGGACTCTGCGTGGGGAGAGCATGACCGTTCCTTCTGTTTTCATGGCTTCGGCCAGGGCGATCAGATGGCCCCTTCTGGTCACCGAAACCAACCCCTCCCGGCTGCAGTCATCGCAGCGGATACGGGTCCCGGACACAAGTCTCATCAGATCCTCATCACCGGGCTCAGTCACAGGAAAACCAAGACCGTCAGCGGCCTGCCTGAGCCATTGCTGCGGTGAGGGATCGTTTACAACCTTATCAAGGTCGATGGCTTCCTCCAGGGGAAACTGCCCGCTTCGCACTCTGATGAGCGACTCCATGCATCCCCCAACACCCAGTTCACGGCCTATGTCGTGGCAAAGGGTCCTCATGTAGGTACCTTTTGAACAAACGACCTTCATGGACACATGAGGCAGGTCCACATCCGATACTTCCACACTGTAGATGGTGACATCCCGGGGATCAGCCTGGACCCGGATACCCTTCCGGGCAAGCTTGTATAGCGGCTGTCCTGCCTGCTTCACCGCTGAAAAAGAGGGAGGAATCTGGGAAAAAGTGCCCCGATAACGATCCACGGCCGCATTCAGGCCTTTTTCAGTGATACCGGACGGATCAGCTTCATTGAGGGTCTGACCGGTGATATCCTGGGTGTCGGTCTCAAGTCCCAGTTTCAGAACCAGATGGTATTCCTTGTCATCCTCCTGTAGATACTGTGCAATGCGAGTCGCTGAACCCACCAGCACGACAAGGACGCCTGAAGCGATGGGATCCAGAGTCCCCGCATGTCCCACCTGGCGGAGGCCATATGCCCGTCTGACCTTCTGAACCACATCGTGGGAGGTGAGTCCTTCGGGTTTGTCAACGATCAGGATGCCCTGAGCCCCTGATCCCTGATCTTCCTTTTTTACCCTCATCCGAGCCAGATCAGCCACCCTCTTCATTGATCTCACTGAGGATCTTCGAGATCTTGAAACTATAATCGAGGTTTCGGTCAAAAACGAAAGTTAGCTTGGGAATATGTCTGAGCCGCAAACGTTTACCCAGCAGGCGCTGCATGTAACTGCTGGCCCGCTGCAAACCTTCCTCCACCTGCTGGACCTCGGTGGTCCTGTCCAGGACCCCGAAATACACCATGGCCGACCTGATATCATCGCTTACCTTGATCCTCGTGATCGTTACTTCCCCGATACCCGGATCCTTGGCCTCTTTGCGGATGATCTCCGACAGTTCGTGCTTTAAAAGTTCACTGACTCTATCGGCTCTTTTGTAATCGAAGGTTCGGGTCATGGTTTTTCAGTGAACGGTGAAGAGTGAATCGTGAAGGGTTTTTCATTGACCCTTCTGTTCACAGTTCACTTTTCACTATTCTCTCCTATATAATTTCCACCTGCACATCAATAACTTCCGCCAGTCGCCAGGATTCCACTTTGCCCAATATCGTCTGGAGCACCTTGTCAGCGTACACCCTGTCCGTTGCCGCAAGGGCGATGGCCAATTCTGCCTTCTGCCAGAGATCCTGGTAGTCCACCTCGGCCACAGAAACATTGAACTGGGAGCGAAGGCGATCCTTGATACTTCTCAGGATCCTTCGTTTCTCCTTCAGCGAACCGCTCTCTGATAGAAAGAGGGTAATCCGGAGAACTCCGATGACCACTGGCAGAACCTTCCCTATGTCCAACAGCGTGTCAGACTTTCTCGACTCGCTGCTGGATTTCATAAAAAGTCATCAACGCGCCCCGCGTGGGGCGCCCGGTTTATTAATCAGCCGCGCCTGGGAATGGCGCCCGGATCAGTGACCGAAAAACATGTCATTGATCCGTGAGGAAACCCAAAACCACGCTTTTGGGTTTCCGTAGAGCGAAAGTCCCGCAAGGACTTTCGCGACCCTCCTACAGCTCAGCCTCATGTTCGATCATCATATAGTTCTCAATGATGTCGCCCGGTTTGACATCATTATAATTCTCGAGACCGATACCGCATTCATAGCCAGAGGCGACCTCCCGAGCGTCATCTTTAAACCGTCTCAGAGAGTCAATCTTCCCATCATGGATGACTACCCCGTCCCTGATCACCCTCACCTGGGCGCTTCTTTTGATAAAGCCGTCAACAACATAACAACCGGCTATGGTGCCCACTTTGGGAACCTGAAAGGTTTCACGGATCTCGGCTCGTCCCAGTACCTCTTCTGTAAATACCGGTGAAAGAAGACCCTTGAGAGCATCACGGATATCCCTGACCACATCGTAAATGACGTTGTAAAAACGCACATCGACCTGTTCCCGACGCACGATTTCCAGAGCCTTGTTGCCCGGGCGCACGTTAAAACCGATGATGATCGCGTTGGATGCGGAAGCAAGCATGACATCGCCCTCGTTGATGCCTCCTGTTCCTTCGTGGAGAACCTTGACCCTGACCTCATCGGTGGCCTGTTTGATCAAAGCGTCCCGTATTGCTTCCACCGATCCCTGGACGTCCGCCTTGAGAACAACACCCAGGTCCTTGACCTCGCCTTCCTGTATCTGGTGGAAAAGATCCTCCAGGGTGATCTTCTTATGGCTTGTCTTTATCTCCCTGACAGCTCTTTCTCTCATCTGGGCCACTCTTTTGGCCTTGAGTTCATCCGTAAAGACCACAAAAGGATCACCTGCAATAGGTACACTGCTTAGCCCCAGAACCTCCACCGGGGTCGACGGGCCAGCATCTGCAAGCTTCTTGCCTCTGTCATCAACCAATGCGCGGACACGCCCTATGACTGAACCCGCGACCATGAGGTCACCGGGCCTCAGTGTACCCTTTTGAACAAGCATGGTGGCAACCGGTCCCCGGCCTTTGTCCAGTTTGGACTCTATGACCGTACCTCTCGCTTCACGGGCAGGATCGGCCCTAAGCTCCAGCATCTCCGCCTGAAGAAGGATAAGGTCCAGGAGTTCATCGATCCCGGTGCGCTGTTTTGCCGAAACGTTGGCGAACAGGCAATCACCCCCCCACGCTTCCGACACGACACCATTGTCGGACAACTCGCGCATAACACGCTCGGGATCAGCCTCCGGCTTGTCAATTTTGTTGATAGCCACCAGGATCGGGACTCCAGCCGCCCTGGCGTGGTCAATAGCCTCTTTGGTCTGGGGTTTGACCCCATCGTCCGCAGCGACAACCAGGACAACGATATCGGTCACGCCGGCTCCCCTGGATCGCATGGCAGTGAACGCCTCGTGACCAGGTGTGTCGAGAAATACCAGGCTGCCCTTGCTGTGATGAACAAGGTGGGCACCAATGTGCTGGGTAATACCTCCAGCCTCACTGGATACGACATCCGTCTCCCTCACAGCATCCAGGAGGGAGGTCTTGCCATGGTCAACGTGTCCCATAACAGTGACAACAGGGGGGCGCGGCAGCAAGTTCTCAAGGGTGTCAGGCTCATCCTTCAACAGGTCATCGATGGAGTGGGCCTGGACATCAACCTCGAAACCAAGTTCGCTCACCACAAGACCCGCAGTTTGGGGTTCCAGTGTCTGATTGATCGTGGCCATAATGCCCAGCTGGAAAAGAATCTTGATGATCTCAGAAGCCTTGGTGCCTGTCAGCCCAGCAAGGTCACTGACCGTAAGTCCTGCGGTAATACGAATGCTCCTGGGAATTAAATTTGGCGCTTCCAAAGCCGTTTCCTCCTCAGGAGTATCATCCCTTTTCTTGGATTTTCTCGGTCTCCGTCTGGGCTGCTCCTTGCGCCTTGCAGGCTTGGGTGAAGTGGAATGTTTTATCTCTACCACTTTCAGGGTCGGTTCCTCCATCGCCGTTTTCTCATCACCAGCCAGATCATCAGTCAGATCATCAATCAGATCATCAAATTCATCTTCCTCAACGATGATATCCTTGATGGTCGACTTGCGGCCTTTCTTTGCGGCGCCCTTTTTGGGTATTTCCTCTTCAGCGACAAGGATTTTTTTGACCTTTACCTTCTTGTCGGTGACATCAGTCACTGCCGGAGTTTCTGGCGATGCTTTAGAAGGTTTGGCAGGCTCAGCCTGCCGGATCACTTTTGCCGTGGGTATCCCGGTACCTACAGTCATGAGATCCCTTTCGATAGCCAGGGTGGTAAGAGGGACCTGTTTTTTCTTCTTTTCAGCCTTGTTGGCAGCAACTTCGAGTAGTTTCTCGGAGACATCCCCGGCAACCACTTCCCCGGCCGCCGATTCAGGTTCTTTTTCATCAACCCGAACCCCATCCCCTTCAGCAGACACATCCTCCGGGCTCTCAGCCTCAGGCTCCAGATCCTCTGCAGGTTCTTCGGCAGGTTCTTCGGCAGGCTCTTCGGCAGGTTCTTGGGAAGGTCCTTCGGAAAGTCCCTCAACTTCGGCCTCTCCGAAAAACTCTTCCATACGAACCTCTACCTCACGTTCTGATTCGCCCTTGCGGACAGAAACGATCCTTCTCCCGGTGCTCTCTTCTCTCTCTCTGGGAGTTCCACCGGTGAGCATATCCTTGACCATATCCACCAGGCTGCGCTCCACGCTGCTCGTGACATTGACCACGTCAAAGCCCATGGATTTCAGCTGCAAGAAGAGCTCATCCGGACTAATCCCTATCTCCTGGGCAAGCTCATCTACCCGAACCGTTATCATTGATCCAAACCTCCCTTATCCAAGACCTTTAAGTAGCGGTCCAGAGATTCCTCGATGGCCCCAGCTATCCCCGCATCCTTTAAAAGCACTACACTTCGCGGGCTTTTGCCCAGAATCGCTCCCAGTTCATCCTTGCCAAGAAAGACTCGGAAGGGAACTGATGCAGATTCCAGACTTCTCAACATCTTTTCCGATATATCTTCTGATACATCCCGGGCCAGGATCGCCAGCCAGTTACCCTGAGCTCCTCTCCTGAGCTCTCCCTCTACCAGGTTCGTCCCGGAAATATACCTTCCGCTCTTTTTTGCCTGCCCCAGGAGAGAGATTATCCGCCGCCGATAACCGGCAGCCACTGCTTCCTGAAGCCCTTCCGACCCTGCCCCTGAACCTTTCCCCGCCTTGAGGGAAGCGCGGAGCCTCCCTGCTGATGCTTTGCCGATACACACTGCGTCGGGACACACATAGGCCCCTCTGGAAGGCAGGTTGTTCTTCAGATCCGGGATCAGAAGCCCTGACGGATCGGCCACTATGCGCACCATCTCCGTCTTTTCCTTCCTTTCACCGCACCCGGTACAAATCCTCACAGGCCTGGATCTGGGAGACACTTCCTACTCCTCACCGGCCTCTTTTGCCAGTTCCCGGAGCTTCTCCACCGTCTTGGGCCCCAAACCGGGTATATTGAGCAGATCCTTGTCGGAGGCAGCAATTATGGCCTGGTGGTTGTCAAGACCTGCCTCAACAAGAGCCGCGGATATCTTCTCGGAGAAACCATCCAGAATACCCGGCGTCCCCTCCTCTTCAACCGGCTTCACTTTTGATGTATCTGCGGCTGATTTTTCTTCCTCGGACTGGGACTCGCTCTTGATGGTAATATTCCACCCGGTCAACCTTGCCGCAAGACGCACATTCTGGCCGTTTTTCCCGATGGCAAGAGACAGCTCCTCATCAGCAACGATAACTTCCATGGATTTTTCCGTCTCGTTGATGATCACACGAGTGACCTGGGCCGGACTCAAGGAGTTGCTCACGAAAAGCGCCGGGTCCAGGAGCCAGGGGATAATGTCAATGCGTTCGCCCCTCAGCTCGTTGACGACAGCCTGGACACGAGACCCCTTGACCCCAACACAAGCACCAACCGGGTCCACGTTGGGATCGTGGCTGACCACCGCGATCTTGGAACGTCCGCCCGGCTCCCTGGCAGCGCTGCGTATCTCCACAAGCTTTTCTGCTATCTCCGGAACCTCAAGTTCAAACAGTTTCATGAGGAAATCAATATCTGTGCGTGACAAAATGACCTGCGGGCCCTTGGCATTCTGCTTAACATCAAGAATATAGGCCTTTATCCGATCACCCTGTTTGTAGCGTTCTCTCGGCACCTGCTCCTTCGGAGGAAGTTCGGCCTCCGTTTTTCCCAGGTCCACAATGATGGCTCCGCGGCTGAAACCGTGCACGATCCCGTTGATGACCTCGCCCACACGGGTGGAATAGGTATTGTAAACCATCTCCCTTTCGGCCTCACGAAGCTTCTGAACGATGACCTGTTTGGCTGTCTGGGCTGCGATACGACCGAACTCATTGGCGTCTATCTCTATCTCCACCTCATCACCGGGCATGACCTCCGGATCCAGCTGCCGTGCCTGAAGGAGAGAGATCTCCATAGCTTCGTCTTCCACCCGCAGGGTCACCTTTTTGCGCTGGTAGATCTCAATGCTGCCGGTATCCTGGTCAAGCTTTGCATAGATATCGGTCCCGGACCCGTAAACCTTTTTGGCGGCTGTTACAAGTGCCGCCTCGATGGCTTCCACCAGGGCGCCTTGATTGATCCCCTTTTCCCTTTCAAGCTGGGCGAAGACCATCAACAGTTCCTGATTCCCGCTCATGTTCTTATTCCTCTAAATTCCGTGATCAGTGATCAGTTATCGGTAATCAGCAAAAGCGTTATGCCTTTACAGATTTCTTCTGTATTCTACATTCAACATTCTGCATTCTGCGTGCTGCGTGCTGTGTTCTGCCTCTAAAATTTATAGTCCAGTCTTGCCGAGGAGATATCCTCCAAAGGCACTTCCAGTCGTATATCATCCTCAAGGAGAACATGAAGGACACCGTCCACGACACCATCGATGGTACCGCTGATCTTCTTTCTTCCGGCCACAGAACGGTGAGTCTTGATCTTTACCAAGCGTCCGGTAAAGCGCTCAAAATCGCCCTCATCCTTGAGCGGCCTGTCAAGACCTGGAGAGGAAACCTCGAGAAAATACTTGACCGGGATCAGGTCCTCAACATCCATGTGAACGTTCAGTTCGCGGCTCACCGCAGTGCAGTGGTGAACCTGGACTCCACCTTCGCGATCAATGGTCACACGCAGGATCCAGTGGCCACCCTCCACTCGAAGGGTGACATCTACAAGTTCCAGACCGCGCTGGTCCAAAACAGGGGCAAGGATCTCATGGATCCTCTCGATTATGTGCCGCGTGTCCATATATCCAGTTCTTCGCCCAGAAAGCACAAAAGAGCGGCAACGCCCGCTCTTTCCCGTACAACTATTAAGAAAGAATCCCTCACTAGTTAACACAACTGGCGGGTATTGGCAAGGGGGCGTTGACAGGGGGCGCCTTGACAGGGGGAGCCTGACAGGGGGCGCCGGCCTCACATGCCGGCGGTTTCAGGTTTCAAGTTCCGGGTTTCGAGTTAAAAATCCCTGTAGCCGATAGATTTTCTCCTGGATTCCGGCTACTGGATTCTGGATTCAGTTTCTCTGCACTTTACACCCTACACTCTACGCTCAGGAACGGGCATCGATCATTTCCTTAACAATATCGGCCACTTTTTCAATCGGAACTTTCCGTTCCTCGCCCGTCGCCCGTTCCTTCAATTCTGCCACGCCTTCCTTGACGCCGCGGCCTCCCACGGTCACCCGGAGAGGTAGGCCGAGCAGGTCGGCATCGTTGAACTTGACTCCCGGCCGTTCCTCACGTTCATCGAACAGGACCTCTACACCCATCTGGATCAGATCGTCGTAGATCTTTTCGGCCACTGCGTGGACCTCCTCCTTGCCGGGATCCAGTGATAGAAGAGCAACCGTAAAAGGAGCAATGGGCACGGGCCATATGATCCCCTTGTCGTCGTGGTTCTGCTCGATGGCAGCAGCAGCCGTCCGCCCCACGCCGATGCCGTAGCAGCCCATTTCGATGACCTGCTCCGCTCCACTCTCGTCCAGATAGTGAGCTTTCATGGCCTCGCTGTATTTGGTGCCCAGATAGAAAATATGACCCACCTCAATACCGCGTAAAAAGGTGAGAGAACCGCCGCAGCGAGGGCACGGGTCTCCCTGCACAGCCTCACGCAGATCATCGAAAGCCTTGACGGTAAAGTCTGACAGGTCCACACCTTTCATATGTACATCCGCAGCGTTGCCGCCGGTGACAAAGCCGGACATATGGGAGACAGCGTTGTCTGCGTAAAGGGGGATGTTCAGTTCCAGAGGCCCGGCAAACCCTACGGGGGCTCCGGTCACCTTTTGAACAAGCTCAGGTTCGGCCAATTCCAGGGTCTCGTCGTCCACAAGGCGGCGAACCTTGACAGGATTAACCTCATGGTCCCCCCTGACCAGGACTCCTACCGCACCATTGTCCCCACTCATGATTATCGTTTTGACCAGGTTAATTGGTGAAATACCGAGAAAATCCGTGACCTCCTGGACCGTCTTTTGTCCGGGAGTATCAACCTTCTCCGGAACCTGGCCGCTGTCAGCAAAGTTCCCTGATACCTCCCCTTTGACTTGGGCCATCTCCAGGTTGGCCGCATAATCACACCCATCGCAGCTGACCACACTGTCCTCACCCGTTTCGGCCAGCACCATGAACTCCTGGGAGAGGCTGCCCCCGATCTTGCCCGAATCAGCCTCCACCGCCCGGAAGTTCAAACCGCACCTTTTGAAAATAGCGGTGTAGGCCTCCCGCATGACCCGGTAACTCTCTTCAGCTCCGGTCCTGTCACGGTCAAAGGAGTAGGCGTCCTTCATGGAGAATTCACGCCCCCGCATGAGACCGAAACGGGGCCGCACTTCATCCCTGAACTTGGTCTGGATCTGGTAAAGGTTCTGGGGGAGCTGCCTGTAGGAACGGATGTCTCTGCGCACCAGATCAGTGAAAATTTCCTCGTGTGTTGGACCGTAGCAGAATTCTCTCCCGTGGCGGTCACGGATCCGCAGCAGCTCCTTGCCGTAAAAGTCCCAGCGCCCCGTCTCCTGCCAGAGCTCGGCAGGAAGGATGCTGGGCATGAACAGTTCGTGGGCTCCGGCCCTGTTCATCTCCTCCCTGATGATATTTTCCACCTTGCGGATCACCCGCAGGCCCATGGGGAGGATGTCATATATCCCGGCAGCTATGCGCCGGACCATGCCCGCCCTGAGCATCAGTTGGTGGCTGGTAACCTCTGCGTCGGCGGGAACTTCGCGTAATGTTGGTAGGAAATATCGGGAATAGCGCATTTAAACTCCTGGTAATGGTTTATGCGGCGCACGATAATCCCGCCGCAGGCGGGATCGGCAATCCTCGATCACGCCAGCGACGTGACGGCCTTGCATCTTAACCATTCTCCTGCCCCTTGAAAAGAATGTGTGTGTACTTGACCTTGGTTTTTATCCGGGTACTGGGTACTGGTTGGTAAGAATACAGAATTCATACGCCTTGGGCAAGGAGAGAGCCGTAACGAAGTATCGAAGTAACGCGGTGTCGAGGTGTTTAGAGCGGAACGCAGTACGCAGAATAGACCGCATGTCATTGCGAGGCCGATGAACGAGCCGAAGCAATCCCGGTTCCTATACAGGCGATGCTGCTTCACCACCCGTTCGTCACTCACCGTAGGAATGTGACTCACTGGAGCCACGGAGGTCACGGAGAAAAACTGAAACCTGGTCACATCAGGACTCTCCCACCGTGAAATGTTTTTTGTATGGCTCCAATTGGTCATCGCCAAGGCCGAAGCGGGTGTTCAGAAAAATCTTATTGTTCTCATCAGCCTTATAAAGGTCCTGGATCAACCCCAACAGGCCGGCCCGATCAAGCCCGGCCAGGCATTTTTTGAGGTCAGTCCATGTCGGTTTGGTTTTTGGTTTTTCAGGTACCAGTTTCATGAGGTTCAGGTCACCATCTTTCCTGGAGTTATGGTGCCGTAAAATATTACCATTTCCGACTGAATGACATGCTTATGCTAAAATTCATACTCCGGCACTCAGTTCCCGCCTTCTCATACTATTCCTCCTGGGTCCGGCGATAGATCTCCTCGATCTGTGCCGCCTCTTCATCGGTTAGCGCCACGAACTCCTTCTCCCGGGCCTGCCCCGACAGCTTTCCGTCATTCTGCCTGATAAAGCGGAAAAGGAGATCGACAGTGCCCCCCGGCATATCGATCATCTCCTCGACGCGTTTTCTGAACAGGTCATAACGGCGCAGGAAACCCGTTTCATTCGGGAGATCGACTTCGATGGTCCGCGCAACGCAGGAGAACAGGAATTCAGCATGGGCCGTCGCGTCGAAATAGCGGTAGAAGTCGGCCGTTTCATTCAAAACCTCAATATTGTTTTCAGGCGTGGCCCTCCACTGGATCAGCGGAACCAGGCGCGCCGAATAGCTTTCCAGAACCTGGCGGTACTCATCGACCCGTTCCAGGATGGCCGCCGAGACGGGAAACACAACACCTGGGGGGTTGAAACCGCGCTGAGCGAGAATGTGATGGATCAGATAGCGGTGTATTCGTCCGTTCCCATCCACAAAGGGGTGAATATAAACGAAGCCAAAGGCCAGCACAGCCGCGGCGAGCACCGGATCGAGTTCGCGCGCCGCCCCCCTGTCAAAGTCGATCAGCCCTTCGATGAGACCGGGCAGGTCCCTGGGGCTGGCGCTGATATGGACGGGAAGTGGTGCGCGTGTTTCCCTGTCATGTTCACCGACAAAACCCCCATCGGCCCGCCAGCCGATCCTGACGAAACGCCCATCGCCGATGACGATGCCCTGCAGGCGCAGGAATTCGTCTTCATCGAGGGGCTGCGTCCCCGCCTGGCCGATAACCCGGCCCCAGCGATGGATGCGGCTCTGGGGCGCGCGTTCGCCCTCTATGGCATAACTCGACCTGGAATCCTTGATCAGCAGGAAAGCGGCGGCGCGGGCAACCAGGTCTTTCGGCACATCCGCGACCACCCGGCGCGCGCGCTCAGTGAGGTTCATCCCCACAAAGTCGTCCAGTGATCTTGTGCGCTCGATCATCGGGCAGAATGCAGGCGTACCCGGCAGATTATTTTTTACGCGGTGACGCGACGAGGTCTCACCCGTGACAGCCCATTGCTTTTCCGGGTCAACAACCAGGGCGTAGGTTCCTTTTCGGGCATCGGGAAGGTCGAGACGCGCACCGGTCAGCCACTCATACAGGAACCAGATGCGCCGGGAATAACCGCCGGTGGGCCTGGCCCGCACAAGGGTTTCGACGGCCCGTTCCCCGACGGCTCCAAAAACCCGTTTAAGGACCGCCAGATCCAGACCCTCATATTTGAGGGCGAAGGTCAGGTGCCCATCGAGGGTCGGTTCGGGACGGTACCTCGGAGTGAAGATTCGCCAGCCGTTCTCTTCATAAATTTTGTGTCGCGCGCCTATGGCGCACAGACGTCGAGGCAGCGGTACCACAAGCCCACAGCTGTCTATAAGGGCCGCATAGCCGACCGGCTCGGCACGTTCAGGGAGCCGCCGATCGTGAAAAACGGTTACGGGCTTTGAAATAATGTTCTTGGTGTCACTCATCATGAAAAATGATTCTAATTCATGAAAAACAATTACCCAATACAATTTTAATGAATTTTAGTAACTAAACACGGAATCGCATGAGGTGATCAACAGCGATTCCGTGTCTTCAATGGGGCCGGGGCATCTCTGCCCCGGAAACACAAAATTCACGGACGATGGAATTTTGTGTCTGGAACAAGAGCCGCGATCCATGAAGTGGTCCCGTCTTGCCGGTGGACTCTGGAACCACGGACTTCCAGGGTAACACAGGGTTAACGCGGGGTGGGTGGGGGTAAGGAGAAAGGGGGAAAGGACAGGCCCGAACAACCCCGTTCCGTCATTCCGGAAATCACGCCTTCGCGTGATTATCCGGAATCCAGGATCGTAAGATTTTTCAGGACCGTCATTCCGGAAAGCGACGCCAGGGCGCGGTTATCCGGAATCCGGGGGTTGCCTGCCCCGAGCCCGTCGAGGGGTCATCGCGAGCTGATACCCGGGCGACTTGTCCGTCGTAGCTCGAAGAGCGAAGTCGGAAGCGATCTCGGTCAAAGCTTTAACGCGGAGGGCCGCCCTTCGACGCACTTACGTTTGCTCCCCTCGACAGGCTCGGGACAGGCAGGGCAGACGGGAACGCCGCCTCCCAGGCGTTGTCGCAGGGGGCCGCGGTCAAACCCTGACGTGGGGAAGACCGCCCGTCATCGCCGAGAACGCCACCGCCCACGGAAACACCCCCACGGGCGTGGGGAAGACGGACGACCTTCCCGGTTTTCCCGCCAGCAATAGGAAACACCCCCACGGGCGTGGGGAAGACAAAAAACGAAAGGGGTATATATAGATTGTCGGAGAAACACCCCCACGGGCGTGGGGAAGACCTCATCTCAATCACTGCGTGCATGGATTCCCGAGAAACACCCCCACGGGCGTGGGGAAGACCTTAGAACGAGCCTAGGGAAGCGGGAAGGGTAAGAAACACCCCCACGGGCGTGGGGAAGACGACCATTCCGGAGCTATTATAACCAGTGGTGAAGAAACACCCCCACGGGCGTGGGGAAGACCGACTGGGCCGGGAGCGGGTCCGATGCGTCAGGGAAACACCCCCACGGGCGTGGGGAAGACACCAGCCAGATCAGAAAAGTTGCCGCCAAACAGGAAACACCCCCACGGGCGTGGGGAAGACATTGGTCCCCACTTCCCCGATGATAGTTTTTCGGAAACACCCCCACGGGCGTGGGGAAGACGGTCGGGCCGTGGTTAAAGTTCTTGACGGGGAAGAAACACCCCCACGGGCGTGGGGAAGACAACCAGATGGAGAAAACCGAGGTAGGCGATACAGAAACACCCCCACGGGCGTGGGGAAGACCGTAGCAAAGCAAATCTGACCACGGAAAAAATGGAAACACCCCCACGGGCGTGGGGAAGACTGTGCACCGAAACTGATAACGGTAGTGGCGTTAGAAACACCCCCACGGGCGTGGGGAAGACAAATTCTCGTTTTCCAACAACAAATATGCGATGGAAACACCCCCACGGGCGTGGGGAAGACCCCGTCGATGGCCGATACTGTTGTGATACCTCGGAAACACCCCCACGGGCGTGGGGAAGACAATATTCTCCTTACATCGGATGACGTCGTCTCGGAAACACCCCCACGGGCGTGGGGAAGACGTGCAGTTTGATCGCTACAAGTGCTTTTTTTAGGAAACACCCCCACGGGCGTGGGGAAGACTTGCTCATTACCTACGGGCACCAGGTTAAACGGGAAACACCCCCACGGGCGTGGGGAAGACTTGCCGCCACACCTGTACAGGGAGCAGAAAACAGAAACACCCCCACGGGCGTGGGGAAGACTGTCGATGCCGGTACAACTATCAAGGACAAACGGAAACACCCCCACGGGCGTGGGGAAGACCTTTCGGCCGCCGTGGCCTACAGAATCGATCAGGAAACACCCCCACGGGCGTGGGGAAGACTTATCGGGTTTTACGGTTGGTGCGGCTGGGTAAGAAACACCCCCACGGGCGTGGGGAAGACCCGCTTCCCCTCTCTTAAAGGAAGCTGATATGAGAAACACCCCCACGGGCGTGGGGAAGACTTATCGAGGATGTTAAACAAGTTGTTGAAAAAAGAAACACCCCCACGGGCGTGGGGAAGACTTCGGGTTTTCTTGAGAAGCGGAGAGTCCTCCGGAAACACCCCCACGGGCGTGGGGAAGACTTTCTAATTTCTAGGAAGTACTTCACGGTCTTAGAAACACCCCCACGGGCGTGGGGAAGACTCCCCGTCTCTGTACCTATAGATCATCATGGCGGAAACACCCCCACGGGCGTGGGGAAGACTGTGGTGCCGACAACAAAATCTTTCTCACGGTAGAAACACCCCCACGGGCGTGGGGAAGACTACCCAATGCAGGCATCCTCGCATCGGCTGATGGAAACACCCCCACGGGCGTGGGGAAGACTGTTTTCGACCGAGGTAACCCGTAACTCCACGGGAAACACCCCCACGGGCGTGGGGAAGACAAAAAGCGAAAAGGTTATATATAGTAGGTCGGAGAAACACCCCCACGGGCGTGGGGAAGACCCCGTAATTCTACGGTCGGGGAAGCCTTCCGGGGAAACACCCCCACGGGCGTGGGGAAGACTTTTTCACTTCGGCGAAGTACCGCCCGGTCTTAGAAACACCCC